>SCUF01000340.1 GCA_004298325.1 Betaproteobacteria bacterium
TTGTACAGGTCGGTGTCGAGCAGCGAGCGGATGATCATGGCGCGATTCTACCCTGCGGTACCATCGCGCCATGTGCGGCCGCTTCGCGCTCCACGCCAATCCCCAGGTGATTGCGCTGCAATTCGCGCTCGCTTCGCTGCCCGAGGTGAAGCCGCGTTACAACATCGCGCCGACGACCGATGTGCTCATCGTGCGTGCGGCCGACGCTGCAGTGCAGGCCGCGCGGGTGCGCTGGGGGCTGGTGCCGCGCTGGGCGAAGGACCCGGCGATGGGTGCGAAACTGAACAACGCGCGCGCCGAAAGCGTGGCTGACAAACCGTCGTTTCGCGAGGCTTTCCGCAGGCGTCGCTGCCTCATCCCGGCGAGCGGTTTCTATGAATGGAAGGCCGAGGCCGGTCGCAGGCAGCCGTATTACGTTCATCCCGCGCAGGGCGAGCTGTTCGCGTTTGCCGGCCTGTGGGAGGCCTGGCGCGGACCGGACTGCGTGCTCGAAACCTGCTCGGTCGTCACGACTGAGGCCAATGCGGCGATGCAGCCGGTTCACGACCGCATGCCGGTGATCGTCGCGCGGCGCGATTACGCGCGCTGGCTCGATTGCGCTCCCGGGGGCGATGTGCGCGACTTGCTTCGTCCCTGCGATCCCGCGGACATCGCCGTGCGACGCGTCAGCCGCGCGGTGAACAACGCGCGCAACGAGGGCGGCAGCCTGATTGAAGCCGAGGAAGTCTAGGCCGCGAAGCGCGCATTGAAGTCGTCGTCGTCGCCAGTGCGCCAGGCGTGCGGCATGCCCTCGGTGCCGTGCACGATGCCGACCGCACCGCGCGCGTCGAGGCAGATGACGCCGATCGGCGCGCCGAAGCTCCGCGCCATCTCCGCGAGCACCGACGCCGCCGCGCTTGCGGGCGGCTCGCCGCTTTCGATGCGTGTCGCAATCGCCTTCGCCGTGGCCATGCGGAGCATGAACTCGCCCCAGCCGGTCGCCGATACGGCCGCTTGCGCGGTGGCGTAATTGCCGGCGCCCGGAACCGGAGAATCACCGATCCTTCCGGGGCGTTTCAGTTCGCGCCCGCCGGTGGAGGTTGCGGCCGCGAGGCGCCCGCCGCGGTCGAGCGCCACGGCGCCTACGGTGCCGGGCACCAGCCGTTCGCCCGCCTGGCGCGCCCTCGCCGCCCGCCAGCGTGCGCGGCGGCGCTCGGTCACCGGGTCGTGATCGGCGAAGCCCTGATCGCGAGCGAATCTCTCCGCCTCGGCACCCGCGAGCAGGACGCAGTCGGTCGCTTCCATGACGCGCCGCGCCACCAGCACGGGATTCCGCACGCGCCGGATGCAGGCGACGCCGCCCGCCGTCAGGACGTCGCCGGCCATGATGCCGGCGTCCAGCTCCGCGTCGCCCTCGGCGTTGAGCACCGATCCGGTTCCGGCATTGAATAGCGGATCGTCCTCCAGCACCATCACGGCGGCCGTGACTGCGTCGAGCGAGGTGCCGCCGGTTTCCAGGACCTGCCAGCCTGCCGCCGCCGCGCCCCGCACGCCCGCCACTGCGGCGTCGCGCTCCGCTTCGTCCCAGCGCCCCGCACCGCCATGCACCGCGATCGCGATCATGCGCGGATTGTCGCCCGCTTGCGCCCTTCCCGATACTGGATATAATTCCACTGCTGAATGTAGCCACAGTATGGAGGCGAGCGCGCCGATGGACCCGCTGACCGAACGCCAGAGTGAGATCCTGCGCCTGATCCGCGACCTGACGGAAGTGTCGGGTTTTCCGCCGACGCGCGCCGAAATTGCGCGCTCGATGGGCTTCCGGTCGGTGAACGCGGCCGAGCAGCACCTCCGCGCGCTGGAAAAGAAAGGCGTGCTCGAGATCCTCGCGGGCGCGTCGCGCGGACTGCGCGTGCGCGAGCCGCGGCCGGCTGGGCGCCTCGGGCGCCTGATGGAGCTGCCGGTGATCGGGCGGGTCGCCGCCGGCAGCCCGATCCTTGCAGAAGCCCACGTGCAGGCGCGCTACCAGCTCGACCCCAATCTGTTCACGCCGCGTGCCGATTACCTGTTGCGCGTGCGCGGCATGTCGATGCGCGATGCCGGCATTCTCGACGGCGATCTGCTCGCCGTACACCGCAGTCACGAGGCGCGCTCGGGCCAGGTGGTGGTGGCGCGGCTCGCCGACGAGGTGACCGTGAAGCGCTTCCGACGCCGCGGCTACGCGGTGCAGCTGCTGCCGGAGAATCCGGATTTCGAGCCGATCGAACTCGACCTGCGGCAGGACTCGCTGGCGATCGAAGGCATCGGCGTCGGCGTGATCCGCAGCGGCAAAGGGCTGTAGCCGGCGCGCTCCTATAATGGCGGGGAAACACCCTGCCATCGATGACCCCGTTTACTGCGGCGGTGGAATCTGCCCGCCCACCCGTTCCTGCCGATGCCGAGGTGACGCCGGAACCGCGGCTGCTGCTCGCCGACCGTGTTGCCCAGCTCTACAGCCAGCTTCCGATCGGCGCTGCCGCGACGCTGGCCATCGTCGTGGTCTCGGTCTACGCGTTGCGGCGCAGTGACCAGAGCTGGATCGTGTACGGCTGGTCCAGTGTGGCCCTGGCGATCACGGCGGCGCGCGTGCTGCTGTGGTGGAGCTATCAGCGCAGCGCCCGTACGGTCGAGCAGGCGCAGCGCTGGATGCGCTGGCTCGCCATCGGCGCCATCGCCAATGGCCTGATCTGGGGACTGCTCGCGAGCCTGTTCTTCGAGCTCATGACCGAGCAGGAGTATCTGTTCATCGTCCTGGTGCTGGGCGGCGTGATGGTGGGCGGCATCGCCATGTACGCGGCCTCGTGGTCACTTTTTGCCGCCTACGGCGCGCCGATCGTGCTGCCGTTCACCTACGGTCTGGCCACGCATGACGATGTGCTGGTGCGCGGCGTGGCGATCCTGATTCCGCTGTTCTACGCCGTCAGCGTCGGTGTCGCCTACCGCCTCAACCAGTTGTACCTCGGCGGCTTCCGGACGCAGCGCGCCTACCGCCAGCTGAACGCCGAGTACGCGGTGCTCAACCAGCGTCTGGCCCGGCAGTTGCAGGAACTCGCCGAGGCGCGCGGCCAGGTCGAGACCTCCGGGCGCAAGCTGGCGCTGTTCGTGCAACGTTCGCCGGCTGCGGTGTTCGAGCTCGACCCGCAGGGCCGCGCCCTCAACGTCAATCCGGCCGCGGAGCACCTGCTCGGTTTCGCTGCGAGCGAGCTGAGCGGACGCCTGGTCGCGGAACTCCTGTTTGCGCCGGAGCAGGCGGCGAAGCTTGGCGCGCGCTGGAGGGAGATGCTGCGCGCGCGTCAGCCGATCATGCCGCTGCGCCTGGGCACGCGGCGCCGCGACGGCCACGAAATCGTCTGCGAGTGGAGCCTGACGCCGCTGGTCAATGCCGGCGGCCGCGTGATTTCGGTGATTGCGCAGGGACGCGACATCACGCAGCAGCTCGAAGCCGAGCGCCTGAAGCAGGAGTTCACCTCGACGCTCAGCCACGAACTGCGCACGCCGCTCACCGCGGTGCTCGGCGCGCTGCAGCTGGTGAATTCGGGCGCGGTCGGATCGCCCGACGCGGAGGTCCTGGAGCTGACGCAGATCGCCGAGCGCAACGGCCAGCGCCTGCTCGAGCTGATCAACGACGTGCTGGACCTGGAGAAAGTCGAAGCGGGCAAACTGCCAATCGAGCTGCAGGCCATGCCGCTGGAGGAACTGCTGTGCGAATCGCTGACACTGAACCGCGCCTACGGCGAGCGCTTTGGAGTGCGCTTCGCGATGTCCGACGAGCTGCCTTCTGCGTCGGTCCATGCCGACCGCCGGCGCGTGCTCCAGGTGATGACCAACCTGCTGTCGAACGCCGCCAAGTTCTCGCCGGAGGGCGCGACAGTCGAGGTGACCCTGCACGACCGGGGTAGCCACGTGCGGGTCGGAGTGCACGACCGCGGTCCGGGCATCCCGCACGCGTTCCGTGGGCGAATCTTCAGCCGTTTTGCCCAGGCCGACATGTCGCTGACACGCGAGAAAGGCGGCACCGGCCTCGGCCTTGCGATCTGCAAGCGCCTGGTCGAACTGATGGGCGGGCGCATCGGCTTCAGCGACCGCGCGGGTGGCGGCACCACGTTCTGGTTCGAACTGCCGAAGCACGCGGCGGCGGTGCCGTGAGCGCGCCGCCGCTGCAGCGGATCTGCTACGTCGAGGACGACGAGGACATCCAGCGCATCGTGCGGCTGTCGCTCGAGCGCATCGGCGGGATGTCCGTGGACATCGTCGCCGACCCCGCTGCCGCCATCGAGCGCATGATCGCGTTCAAGCCCGATCTGGTGGTCCTGGACTGGATGATGCCGCGTATCGACGGCCCCACGCTGTGCCGCCGGATGCGCGAGCACGGCGAAACCCGCGATCTGCCGGTGGTATTCGTCACCGCCAAGTCCTCGCCGCGTGAACTCGAGGAGCTGCGCGCGCTGGGCGCCGCGGGCACCATTTCGAAACCGTTTTCGCCCAACGAACTTCCGGAACGGCTGCGTGCGATCTGGCGCGCACTGGCCGCACGCGGCCCCGCTCACTCGTAGACGATATGCAGTCGGCCGAGGTGTTCGGCGTACGCCTCGACGCGCGCCCCGAGGCCGATTCGGTCGGCTGCGCGTGCGCCCTCCTCGATCTGCGCGCCGTACGCCGAGATGCGCTCGAAGCCGTAGGAGGCGCCGACGCCCTTCATGGAATGGCCGATGCGGCGCAGCGCCGCGAAATC
Source organism: Betaproteobacteria bacterium (assembly GCA_004298325.1). Taxonomy (GTDB): domain Bacteria; phylum Pseudomonadota; class Gammaproteobacteria; order Burkholderiales; family SG8-39; genus 2-02-FULL-66-14. Next base: position 4,751 of record SCUF01000340.1, read on the forward strand.
GTCTGCGGCGAGCGCCACGCGCAAGGCGTCGAGCTCACGCTGGCGGTTGGCGAGAAAGGTCGGGATCAGCGTCTCGAGCTCGCGCGCCACGCGCACGGTTTCGGCGGAATCGGACATGGCCGGGAATGCGGATTCTCGTCTTGAGGCCGCATTATAGGAGCGGCCGCGCACGCGGCGGGTCGGATCGCTCAGTGGAAATCGCGCGGGCGCGGCGTCAGCGGCCCGAGCACGTCCGCCAGCAGCGGGCTCTGGTCGCTCAGCCGGTGCGCGACCAGATGCACGACCTCGCCATCGCGCTCGATCACGCCCTGCACCCCGAGCAGACGCGCACCGAGCAGTTCGCGACGCTGGCGTTCGGCGAGAGCGTGCCAGACGACGACGTTGGTGCTGCCGGTTTCGTCCTCGAGCGTGAGGAACAGGACGCCGCTCGCCGTGTCGGGCCGCTGGCGGCAGGTCACCAGTCCTGCTGCGCGCGCGCGGCGCCCGTGCGGCAGTTGCCGCAGCGCCGCCGCAGTGAGGAACTGCCGACGCACCAGCCCGTCCCGGAGCAGGGCGAGCGGATGCCGGCCGAGCGTCAGGCCGAGGCTGGCGTAGTCGGCGACGATCGCTTCGCCTTCCGAGGGCGGTTGCAGCGCGATCGTCGCTTCCGGAAACGGCGCTGACGCCAGCACGCCCTCGCCCCGTGTCACGCCCGCCGCGGCCCAGTGTGCGAGGCGCCGATGGCCGGCGAGCGCCGCCAGCGCGCCGCCGTCGGCCAGACAACGGAGTTCCCGGCGATTCAAGGCAGCGTGCCGGGCGAGGTCGTCCACGCAAGCGAACGGCCGCGCCGCGAGCAGGCGTCGCGCCGCGACCTCCGGCAATCCCCCGATCATGCGCAATCCGAGCCTGACTGCCGCCCCCTCCAGCGTGCAATCCCAATCGCTCGTGCAGGCATCCGGTGGGCGCACCTCGACGCCGTGGCGCTGCGCATCCTGGACCAGCTGCGCCGGCGCATAGAAGCCCATCGGCTGGCTGTTGAGAAGTGCGACGAGGAAAGCCGCCGGATGATGGCACTTCAGCCACGCCGAGACGTACACCAGGAGCGCAAAGCTCGCCGAGTGCGATTCGGGAAATCCGTACTCGCCGAAGCCCAGGATCTGGCGGTAGATCGCCTCGGCGAACTCGCGCCGGTACCCGCGCTCCAGCATGCCGCGGATCAGGCGCTGCTCGAAATGCTCGAGTCCGCCCTTGCGCTTCCATGCCGCCATCGAGCGCCGCAGCTGGTCGGCCTCGCCCGGCGTGAAACCGGCGGCGACCATCGCCAGCTGCATCACCTGCTCCTGGAAGATCGGCACCCCGAGCGTGCGCTCGAGCACCTGCTGCACCGCCTCGCTCGGATAGGTGACCGGATCCAGCTTCTGCCTGCGCCTCAGATAGGGGTGCACCATGCCGCCCTGGATCGGCCCCGGGCGCACGATCGCCACCTCGATCACCAGATCGTAGAAATTCTCCGGCCTGAGGCGCGGCAGCATCGACATTTGCGCCCGCGACTCGATCTGGAACACACCGACGGTATCGGCCTGCTGGATCATGCGGTAAACCGCCGGGTCCTCGACCGGCACGTCCTGCATGCGCACCCCGACCAGATGCAGCGCGCGGCGGATCGCGGACAACATGCCGAGCGCGAGCACGTCCACCTTGAGCAGCCCCAGCGCCTCGAGGTCGTCCTTGTCCCACTGGATTACGGTGCGATCCGGCATGGCTGCGTTCTCGACCGGCACCAGTTCCGCGAGCGGGCCGCGCGAGATGACGAAACCGCCGACGTGTTGCGACAGGTGGCGCGGGAAACCGACCAGCAGCGCGGCAAGCGCCAGCAAACGCGCCAGCAGCGGGCCCGAGGGATCGAGCCCGGCCTGCCGCAGGCGCTCCGGCAGCACCGCCCTGCCGTCCCACCAGGAAAGCGATTTCGCCAGCCGCTCCACCTCGTCCTGCCCGAGGCCGAGGGCTTTGCCCAGGTCGCGCACCGCGCTACGCGGGCGATAGCAGATGACGGTGGCCGCGAGTGCAGCCCGCTCGCGGCCGTATTTCGCATAGACATGCTGGATCACCTCCTCGCGCCGCTGGTGCTCGAAATCGACGTCGATGTCGGGCGGTTCGCGCCGTTCGCGCGAAACGAAGCGCTCGAACAGCATCGACATGCGCACCGGATCGACCTCGGTGATGCCGAGCGCGTAGCACACCGCGGAGTTGGCGGCCGAGCCGCGCCCCTGGCAAAGGATCTCCCGCGAGCGCGCAAAACTCACGATGTCGTGCACCGTGAGAAAAAACGCCTCGTAGCGCAATTCGGCGACCAGCGCCAGCTCGTGGTCCACCAGTTCCCGTACTTTCTGCGGCGTGCCGCAGGGAAACCTGCGCTGCAAGCCCTCGTCGACCAGTTTGCCGAGCCAAGACGAAGGCGTTTCGCCGGCGGGCACCAGCTCCTCGGGATATTCGTAGCTCAGTTCGTCCAGCGAGAAGCGGCAGCGCTCGGCGATCTCCCGGGTTGCGGCAAGCAAC
>SCUF01000341.1 GCA_004298325.1 Betaproteobacteria bacterium
GACCTTGCCATCGTCGATCATGAGCGACATGCGGTCCTCGTAGATCCCCGGCTGCTTGCCCTCCTGCACCACCTTGTCGAGCTTCGGGTAGCCGTAGACCTTCCACTCCTTGCCGTCGAAACGGTAGTACGGATATTCCACGCCGGGGCCCTTCGCGGCGGTCGGCCACTGCATGCGGAAGTAGGCGTTCTTCGCGTCGTACGCCGCCTGCACCTTCAGCTCGATCGCGCCTTTCTTGCCCTTCACCGGCGTCGGCTCGAGCGCTCCGCCCTTGACGTTCTTCTCGCCGAGCTTGTCTTCCTTGCCCGAGTGGCAGGCGGCACAGGCGCCGTCGCGCTTCACCAGGCTGGCGCCCGGGTGCTTGTCCGAGCGCAGCCACTCGTAGGAGGACTGGCCGGGATAGAACAGCTTGACGTTGGTGACCGGCACTTTCGACCAGTCGATGGTGGCGGGGTCGGCCGCCAGGGCGCTGCCTGCGAAAACCGCACTGACTGCCAGGAAAGCGGCGGACATTTTCATGGTGGTCCCTCCGGATCGGTAGTGTTGGACGCGAGGCATCTTGCTTGACGGCGCAATCGCCGGTTTGACCTGGATCAGGGGACTGATCGCTTGTCCCCACGGGGGGCCGGGCGCCTCAGGACCTGGCGGCGGCGACTGCCAGAAACCCGCCCCACAGGACCCGATTGGACACCTGCGCCTCAAGGCGGCGGCTGCCGGCGCCGCCCGCTGCAAGGAATACGGCTGAGCGGATCCGCGGGGTATCGAGCGGAAGACCCGCAAGGAGCGATTGCGCCTCGCGTGCCGTGTGCCAATGCGCGCCGCGGTAGGTGCCGCTGCCGCCGTGCCGCCCTTTCTGCCAGTAGAGCAAGCTGTGCCGGTTAAGCAGGCCAAGCGCAACGCCGCGGTGCGCGACGCGTACCATCTCTTCGAGCGCCTTGCGTTCGTCCCGTACGAAACACAGAGCAGTGACGGAAACGCAATAATCGAATGACCTATCGCCGAATGGCAGCGCATGCGCATCGGCGACCCAGTAAGTCTCGCCCGCGGCGGCATGCGTCCGTGCGAACTCGACCATCGCGGGATCGAGATCGACACCGGTCACCGGATGTCCGTCGCGCGCAAAGCGGCGGCTGAAGTAACCCGTGCCGCAGCCGACATCGAGAACGCTCGCGCGGCGCTCCGCGCCAAGCAAGCGACGGAGCAGGGCATATTCCGTCTCGCCGATCCACGCGCCGCGCGAACTTGCGTACCAGGCGTCGTACTCTTGCGGGCTCATGCCGCTGCTGGCGGCCGCAAAGCGAGCGCGAGTCCGGCCAGGCCGGCGACACCGAGGCCGAGGTCCTGCGGAACGCCGAGCAGGAACGCGGCCTGCACTCCTACCGCGCTCCACAGGATCGGAACGATGAATACGCTTCGCGGGATCGGCGCGGAAAGAAAGGCGAGGACGCCGATCGTGAATGTCGCCGTCGGGCACGGCAAGCCAAAGGTCGGTGTTTCCGGATAGAGATGACCGGCGAGCCGCGCCAACCGCCGGGCCAGGCGAAACGCATGGACCGCCGCAACACGCCTTGCCACAGAAACACCAGCGCCCCGGCGAAAGAGACGGCGGCGAACGCGTAGGCGAGCGCCATCCAGGCTCAGAGGAATGCCAGGACGACTGCGACTGCCGCTTCCGACCACGTCCATCGCACGAAGATCAGAACCAGCGCGGCGAGCGCCAATGCGCTCAGCACGGTCTGCGCCGGCCATACGGCATCGTTGTATTCACCGAACACCGCGAAGAACTGCTCGCGGGTAAACGGCAACTCAGGTCTCAACGGGCAGCCCCGCCGCGCGCCACTCCGGGAAACCGTCCTTCAGGCGCCGCGCCTTGAGGCCGCGCTTGCGCAATGCCTCGACCGCCTCGAAGGACAGCAGGCAATACGGCCCGCGGCAGTAGGCGACGACTTCTTTCCCGCGCGGAAATTTCGCCAGCCGGCCCTTGAGCTGCTCGACCGGAATGTTGATCGCGCCGGGCAGGTGCCCGGCGGCGTACTCCTCCGCGGGGCGCACATCGAGCACGGTCACCAGCCCCTTGTTCGCCCGGTCGATCAGTTCCGCTCGCGCGACCGGTTCCAGCTGGTCGCGGTGCGCGAGCCAGGTGCGCAGCAGCCGCTCGACTTCCGCGACGCGGTTCTCGGCCACGTGCTGCAGCGCCGAGTAGAGCGCGATCACGTCGTCGCCCGCGATCGCGTAGTAGACCCGCAGGCCTTCCTTGCGTGCCACGACCAGTCCGGCCTGGCGCAGCGTCTGCAGGTGCTTGGAGCAGTTGGCCACCGACAGGCCGCTCATCGCGGCGAGCGCATCCACGCTGCGCTCGCCCTGCGCGAGGAATTCCAGCAGCTGCAGCCGCCCGGCGCTGCCGAGCGCCGTGCCGACGCGCGCGAGCTGCTCGAAGAGGCGGGACTTGGGGTCGCTTGACATGGCGCAGGTCCTATTCTACTATTCAACCAACTAGTTGAACAATGCCTGAATCCACCCTCGCTGCAGGCACCGAGATGGCCGTCCGGCTGGGCGCGTTCCTCAGTGTATTCGCGCTCATGGCGGCGTGGGAATGGGCGGCGCCGGCGCGGGCGCGGCGGCTGTCGCGCGCGGCGCGCTGGAGCGCCAATCTGGGGCTGGTGGCGTTCAACAGCGTGCTCCTGCGAGCGCTGCTGCCCACCTCCGCGATCGTGCTTGCCGCGTTTGCGCAGGCGAGCGGCTGGGGCCTGCTCAACCAGTCGGCGCTGCCGGGCTGGGCGGCGGTCCTGCTTGCCGTGCTGCTGCTCGACCTCGCAATCTACTTCCAGCACGTGCTGTTCCACGCCGTCCCCGTGCTCGCCCGGCTGCACGCGGTGCACCATGCCGACCCGGACTTCGATCTCACCACCGGCATCCGCTTCCACCCGCTCGAAATGCTGCTCTCGGCGCTGATCAAGTTCGCCGCGGTGGTCGCGCTCGGTGCGCCGGTGCTTGCGGTGCTGATCTTCGAGGTGCTGCTGAACGGCACGGCGATGTTCAACCACGCCAACGTCGCGTTGCCCGCGTGGCTCGAGCCCTGGGTGCGTCGCGTGCTGGTGACGCCGGACATGCACCGCATCCACCACTCGGTGATCGAGGCGGAACGCAACAGCAACTACGGCTTCTGCCTGTCGTTGTGGGACCGGCTGCTCGGCAGCTACACGCCGGCGCCGCGCGGCGAACTCGATATCGGGCTGCCCGCCTGGCGCGATCCAGCCGCCGTGGCGACCTTCACCGGCGTGCTCGGCATGCCGTTTTCCGGGAAATCACCATGAAATACCTTTTCATCCTCAACGACGCGCCCTACGGCACGGAGCGCAGCTATAACGCACTGCGCCTCGCGCGCAACCTCCTGGTGAAGAACCACGGCGAGGTGCGCGTGTTCCTGATGGGCGACGCGGCGAGCTGCGCCAAGGCGGGGCAGAAGGTGCCGCAGGGCTACTACAACATCGGCGACATGCTGGGCGCGGTAGCGCGCCGCAAGGGCGCGATCGGCGTCTGCGGCACGTGCATGGACGCGCGCGGCATCGGCGAGGCCGACCTGCTCGAGGGCGCGCATCGCGGCACGCTGGACGAATTGACCGATTGGACCGCGTGGGCCGACCGGGCCCTCGTGTTCTGAGCGCCGCATGAGCCGCACGGCGTTGGTGCTGGGCGCGGGTCTGGGCGGCATGGTTGCGGCGCAGAACCTGCGTCGCCTGCTGCCCGGCAAGGATCGTGTCGTGCTGGTCGAGCGCGATGCGCGCCACGTCTTCCCGCCCTCGCTGCTGTGGTTGATGGTCGGCGAGCGGGATGCGGAAGCGATTTCGCGGCCCAGCGAACACGCTGCCCGCCCCGGCATCGAACTCGTGCGCGGCGAGGTGAGCGCGATCGATCCGGCGGCGAAAACCGCGCGCGTCGACCGGCAGACGTTACAGGGCGACGCGCTGGTGATTGCGCTGGGCGCGGAATACGCACCGCAGGCGGTTCCGGGCCTTGCCGAAGCGGGCCTGTGCATCTACACGCTCGAGGGCGCGACCGCGATTCGCGAGGCGCTCGCGCGCTTCCAAGGCGGCCGGCTGGTCGTTCTCACCGCTACGCCGCAGTACAAGTGCCCCGCTGCGCCCTACGAAGCAGCGCTGCTCGCAGAGAGTTTCCTGCGCAAGAACGGTTGCCGCGAAAGAGCGACGATCGATTTCTATGCCGCCGAGCCCGGGCCGATGATGGTCGCAGGGCCCGCGGTGTCCGCCGGCGTGCGCGCCATGATCGAGGCGCGCGGCATCGCCTATCACCCCGAGCACCAGGTGAAGTCGGTCGACGCGTCCGCGCGGCGCATCGGGTTCGCGAACGGCGCGTCGGCCGAATTCGATCTGCTTCTTTACGTCCCGCCGCACCGCGCGCCGGCGGCCGTGCGCGAGGCCGGGCTCACGAACGAGTCCGGCTGGGTTCCGGTCGATCGGCACACGCTCGAAACGAAATTTGCCGGGGTGTATGCGCTCGGCGACGTCACCGTGATCCCGCTAAAGATGGGACGACCGCTGCCCAAGGCCGGCGTGTTCGCGCACGGACAGGCCGAGGTGGTGGCGCACAACATCGCCGCCGCGTGGACCGGAACGGGCGAGGCGCGCCGCTTCGACGGCAAGGGTATGTGCTTCATCGAAACCGGCGGCGCACGCGCCGGCATGGGCAGCGGCAACTTCTACGCCGAGCCTCTGCCCAATGTGCGTCTGCGCGAGCCCGGCCTGCTTTGGCACGGCGCCAAGGTGCTGTACGAGAAGTACTGGCTCTGGAGCCGGTTCTGAGCGGCCGGCAGGGGGCACTGGCCCCCGTGCCGGCGGCAGTTAAGTCGAGCGAGACCGGCGGCTAGAGATTTCCTGCGTCGTGGCAGGCGCCGCAGGCGTTGGTGTACGGAATCGGCATCGCCTTGCCGGGTTCGACGCCCTTCACCGCGGCATTCGTCTTGCGCGGCACGTCGAACAGGTGCGAGGTGATGTCGTTCATCCAGTAGTTCTTGCCGTCCTTGCCCTCGCGCCCCTTGCCGAGGCCGGCGCCGGTCTGCATCGTCTTCGTCATGTGGCAGTTGATGCAGTTGATCTCTTCGTGCTCGACGCCGACGGCCTTGGCCGTGTGGGCCTTGACCTCGACCTGGTGGCAGCTCGCGCAAAGCGAGTTCTTCGCATCGCGCACCTCCATCTTGACCTGATGCTTGAGCCCCGTGGTGCCGTGCGGATCGTGGCAGTCGGCGCAGGTCAGGGTCTGGTTGCCGTTGATGTACTTCTTCGACCTCAGCAGGTCCGTGCCCTGCTGGTGGTGCGCCTTCGAGTGCACGCCGTCGCCCCAGAAGTCCTTCTGCGCTGCATCCTCGCGCGCGGTGTGATTCACGAGGTACTCGTTGCGGCTGATGCCCGGGGTGAGCATCCGGTTTTCCTTGTTGACCGGCTGGTCGTTCTTCATCATGCCCTGCGGCCGGCTGTGGCACTGGTTGCAGATGACCATGGCGCGCTCGGCGGCGAGCTTCCTCGGATTGACGATCGTGGCACCGCGCTTGGTTTTCGTCGCCCGGACGTGCGCAGACCCTGCACCGTGGCAGTTTTCGCAGCCGATGTTCAGCTCGTTGGGCATGCCATCGCCGTCGATGTCGGCCTCGCCGTTCGGGTCGTTGACCGCGCCGGCGACAAAGCCGCCCGCGACCGTCGGCGTGAGGCTGTAACCGTTGTAGTGGCAGGCGGCGCACTCGATCTCGAAGGCTTTCTTCACCGGCGGATCGACGAGCTTGCCGGTCTGCTCGTTGAACAGCCAGTCGCCGTGGTAGTCGCGCCAGGTCTTGCGCGTGCGGTCGGCGTGGCTCTCGCTGCCTTCGGTGTTGAACTGCAGGAACGGATAGGTGGCGTCGCCGACGCGGTAGAGGTAGCGTTGCTTGTACAGGCCGCCGCCGTAGGTCATCGCCACGGGATAGATGCGCGGCGGGTCCTTCGGGTCCTTCGCGTTCTCGGTGCGGAATTTGAGCGTGCCGTCCTGATCCTTGAAGAACGTGGCGGTGAAGCTGAGCGTGGCCGCGTCGGCCGGCGGTTTCTCGGAAATCACGTACTTGTCGAAACCACGGCTCTTGTCGAAGCCATGAAGGTAGAGCTTGGTCCCTGCCATCAACTTGCTGAGCCCCGCGTTGAAGGCCGGGAAGCGCGAGTGGTCCTGCAGCTTGCCCGGCTTGCCGACCACGCTGATGCCCAGCTTGTGCAGGGTTTTCTTCACGTCTGCATACTTGGAGTGGCAGGTGAGGCATTTGGAGCTGCCTACGGCGACGGCGTCGCCCGGGACCTTGCCCGTTACCTGGATCGCCAGCGGCTTCGCCGCGAGCTCGGCCGCGGTCCTCGACTTGTTGGCGTGATCGCCCCCGGGCGAGTGCTCCGCGTCCGTGGGCTGCACGTAGACGAAGAACTTGCCGCCGCCGACCTTGGAAATGGTGAACGCGCCCTTGGCGTCGGTGACGCCTTGAGCGTACTTGTCGCGGTTGGCGGCGAGGTTGTCCTCCATAGGCTCGTCGTCGTCGACGTTCCTGCGGATCTGGAAGGACGGTGCCTTCTGCAGCTTCGCCACATCGGCCGCAGGCACCAGATACACCGTCGCCCCGGCTACGGCCTGGTTCCCGGCATCCTTGACGGTGCCGCTGACCGCCTGGGCATGCGCCGCCTGGAACGGCGCCACCATCAGGGCCAGCACGGCCGTTGCGGACATCCAGCTCAAGATTTTCATGCGCTTCATGTTCCGTCTCCCAGGGATGCAGTCTGTACGCGGGCAGCGTCATGTCACGTCGCCCGAACCCGCCGTTTCGGCGCGACCAAGGTAATGGAATCGAAGGTTGCGGATCTTGCGTTAGATCAAGGACTCTGGTATCGAACTCCGATATCGAAATCCGTTATGCGGCCATTGGGCACCCGAAGCGAATATCAGGCAGGCGACCGGTGAAGTCACGGCACAGCGCGCGCACGGCAGACGCCGGCGTCAGGCACGAACTTTTCGGCGGACTCATCCGCCTGCACATCCTGCACCACGCGGCGAAGAAACCGTTCTACGGTCTCTGGCTGATCGAGGAGCTGGCGCACCACGGCTATCGGCTGAGCCCGGGCACGCTGTACCCCTTGCTCCATCGCCTGGAGCGGCAGGGCTACCTGCGCTCCGCGAAAGCCCGGGCTGCGCAGCGCGGGCGGCGGCTCTACCGGGCGACGCCCTTCGGCCGCAAGGCACTGGCAGCCGCGCGTGGCAAAGTGCGCGAGCTTTTCGGCGAATTGTTCGAGAAATAGCACCCCGGATCGCGGCGCCGCCCAGCCGGTAGAGTATCGGCTTTGGTCGACGACAGGCCCTCGGTGCACAGCTACCACCCCTTTCATCACGCCGCGCGCACGCCCGACAAGCCCGCCTACGTCATGGCGCGCACGGGCGAAACCGTCACCTACCGCCAGCTCGAGGACCGCTCCAACCAGGGCGCGCAACTGTTTCGCGCGCTGGGTCTGCAGCGCGGCGACACGATCGCGCTGCTGCTCGAAAATCACGCGCGCTATTTCGAGATCTGTTTCGCGGCGCAGCGCTCGGGGCTTTTCTTCACCGCGATGAGCACGCGCCTGTCCGCCGAGGAAGCTGAGTACATCATCCGCGACTGCGGCGCCAAGCTCCTCATCGTCTCGGCGAGTCTCGCGGGCCAGGCAGCGGAACTGCTGCGGCGGAACCCTGAAGTGCAGCGGCGCTTTTCGGTCGGCGGCAAACTGCCGGGGCACGAAGCCTGGGAGGCGGCGACGGCCGCGCAGCCCACGGCGCGCATCGCCGACGAGAGCGCCGGCCGCGACATGCTCTTTTCCTCGGGCACCACCGGGCGCCCGAAAGGCATCAGGACCGCGTTGCTCGAGGAGGCGATCGATGCGCCGGGCACCCTGACGAACGTGGCGGCGAAGCTCTACGCGATGGGGCCGGACAGCGTGTATCTCTCGCCGGCGCCCCTTTATCACGCCGCGCCGCTGCGGTTCAACATGAGCGTGCTGCGCTTCGGCGGCACCTCGATCGTGATGGAGCGCTTCGACGCCGAAGAGGCGCTCGCACTGATCGAAAAGCACCGCGTCACGCACAGCCAGTGGGTGCCTACGATGTTCGTGCGCCTGCTGAAGCTGCCGCCCGAAGCGCGCGCGCGCTACGGCCACGCCGCGCTCAAAGTCGCGATCCACGCCGCCGCGCCCTGCCCGGTGCAGGTGAAGCAGGCGATGATCCGCTGGTGGGGGCCGGTGCTCTACGAGTATTACGCCGGCACCGAAGGCAACGGCTACGTCGCCTGCGATTCGCACGAGTGGCTCGCGCATCCCGGGACGGTGGGCCGCGCGCTGGTCGGCGAGATCCGCATCCTCGACGACGCCGGCCGCGTGCTCCCGGCGGGCGAAACCGGCACGATCTATTTCGCCAACGGCCCGGCGTTCGAGTATCACAACGACGCGGCGAAGACGGCGGCCTCGCGCAGCCGCGAGGGCTGGTCCACGCTCGGCGATGTCGGCCATGTCGATGCCGAGGGCTATCTGTACCTCACCGACCGCAGGCACTACCTGATCATCTCGGGCGGCGTGAACATCTACCCGCAGGAGGTGGAAAACCTGCTCGTGCAGCACCCGAAGGTGGCCGACGTCGCCGTGATCGGCGTGCCGAACGACGAGTACGGCGAAGAGGTGAAGGCGGTGGTGCAGCCGATGGACATGAACGATGCAGGACCCGCGCTCGCCGCGGAGCTGATCGGGTTTTGCCGCGCGCGCCTGTCGCACCTCAAGTGTCCGCGCTCGGTCGATTTCGACGCCGCGCTGCCGCGCCACCCGACCGGCAAGCTCTACAAGCGGCTCCTGCGCGAGCGCTACTGGGCCGGGCGCGGGACAAAGCTCTAGCGGAAAGCAAGACAGTGCCGCGCGGCAGTTGCCACGCCGCGGCGCCCGGCATAGGCTCCGCTCCTTCACCGAGGAGAATCGCCCCATGTGGTCACGCGCCCTGTTCTGCGCCGCAATCGCAGTTTCGACCCCGCTCGCCTGGGCCCAGGACGCCTGGCCCACCCGCGCGATCAAGATGGTGGTGCCGTATCCGCCCGGGGCGCTCACCGACACGCTCGCGCGCGCGGTCACGGAGCGCCTGTCGCGCGCGCTCGGCCAGCCGATCGTGGTCGAGAACCGCGCCGGTGCCGGAACGCTGCTCGGCGCCGAGCAGGTGAAGCACGCGCCGGCCGACGGCTACACGCTGATGATGGTGACTTCCACCACGCTCGGCATCAGCCCGGCGCTCTACAAGAAGCCGGCGATCGACCCGGTGAAGGATTTTGCCCCGGTGGCGCAGGTCGGCGCGGTCGACTTCTTCCTCATCGCGGCGCCGTCGTTTCCCGCGAAGAGCGTCAAGGAGATGCTCGATCTGATCAAGTCCGGTCCCGGCAAGTACAACTACGCCTCGGTCGGCAGCGGCAGCCCGCACCACCTCTTCATGGAGGTGCTGAAGAAGGATTTCGGGCTCGACATCCGGCACGTGCCTTACAAGGGCACGGTGGCGGCGATCCCGGACGTGATCAACGGCAACGTGCAGGTGATGTTTGCCGATGCCACCGTGGCGGTGCCGCAGATCAAGGCCGGCCGGGTGAACGGCCTGGGCACTTCCTCGGCGCGGCAGACCGCGCTCGTTCCCCAGGTGCCGCCGATCGCGCGCACCGTGCCCGGGTTCGATTGGCAGGCCTGGCAGGGCGTGGCGGTAGCCGCGGCGACGCCGCGCGCCATCGTGCAGCGGCTCAACGCGGAGATGCAGAAGTTCCAGAACACCGCCGAATTCCGCGCGCTGCTCGGCAAGTTCGGCATGGAGCCCTCGCCGCCGAACACGCCCGAGCAATTCAGCGACGTGGTGAAGAAGGACGCCGTGCGCTGGGCGGAAGCGGTGCGCGTCTCCGGCGCCCGGGTGGACTGACCATGATGCCGGTCGTCGACGTTCACACCCACATGCTCAACCGCGAGTGGCTCGCGCTGCTCGAAAAGCACGGCCGCCCGCGCTACACCCTCGCCACGGTGCCGGGGGGGCTGCGCGCAATCCACCTCGACGGCGCGCCCTTCATGACGCCGGTGCCGGAGATGTTCGACTGGGACCTGCGCGTGAAGAACATGGACCGGGCGGGAATCGACGTCTCGGTGGTGTCGCTCACCTGCCCCAACTGCTACTGGGGCGGGGAGGCAGTCAGTCTCCAGGCGGCGCAGACCATGAACGACGAGCTGGCGCGCGCGCGCAGGCGCTTTCCCGACCGCATTCAGTGGTTCTGCTCGCTGCCCTGGCAGTACCCCAAGGCGGCGCTGAAGGAGCTGACGCGCGCCGCCAGGGCCGGCGCCTGCGGCGTGATGGTGCTCGCCAACATCGCCGAGCGGCCGCTCACCGACGCGGCGTTCGCGCCGCTGTGGCAGGCGATCGATGCGCGGCGGCTGCCGGTGCTGGTGCATCCCACCGCGCCGCCCGGCGTGCGCGAGATGGGCATGACCGAGTTCCAGCTCACCGCCTCGATCGGCTTCACCTTCGACACCTCGCTCGCAGTGTCGCGCATGATCTTCGACGGCTTCTTCGAGCGCTATCCGAACCTCAAGATCATCGCCGGCCACGGCGGCGGTGCGCTGCCGTTTCTCATCGGGCGGCTCGACCAGTGCTACGAGCACATTCCCGCCTGCCGCGTGAAGCTGAGCGAAAAGCCGAGCCTCACCGCGCGCCGCATCTGGGCCGATGCGGTGCTGTTCACCGACGAGGCGCTTGCCATGGCGGTGCGCGTCTTCGGTTCCGAACGCGTCCTCTACGGCTCGGACTACCCGCACACCATCGGCGATCCGGTCGGCTGCCTCGCGCGCGTCGACCGGCTGCCCGACGGCGTGCGAAATCGCGTGCGCAGCGGCAACGCGGAGCGCATCTTCGAATTCCAATGACCCTCTACTGGCAGGGCGGTTCCGCCTTCAAGGCGCTGGATTTTCCGGTCAGCGACGACGAGCGCGCGGCGCGGGTGCAGCTCGCCGCGACCTACCGCATTTTCGATTCGCTCGGCTGGACCGAGATGATCTTCAATCACATTACCCTGCGCGTGCCGGGCACCGACCGGCTGTTCCTCATCAATCCGCTGGGGCTGCATTACCGCGAGATCACGGCCTCGAACCTCATTCTCATCGACCTGGAGGGCAATGCGGTGCGCGAGACGCCCTGGCCGGTGAACCGCGCCGGGTTCGTGGTCCACAGCGCGATCCACGGCCGCCTCGAGGACGCGCACTGCGTGATGCATACGCACACCACCACCGGCATGGCGGTGGCGTGTCTCGAGCAGGGCCTGTCGCCGACCAATTTCTATGCCGCCCAGCTGCAGGGCGAGGTGGCCTACCACGAGTTCGAAGGCGTCACCGTCGATCCCGGCGAGAAAGAACGCCTGCTGGCGAGTATCGGCAACCGCCACGCGGTGATCCTCAGGAACCACGGCCTGCTCACCTGGGGCGCTTCGATCGCGCAGGCCTTCCTGTGGCTGTGGACGCTGCAGCGCGCCTGCGACGTGCAGATCGCCTCGAGCGCGGCGGGCGCCCTGCATCCGATCCGCCCCGAGGCGATCGAGCGCTCGGTGCGCGAAGCGGGACCGGCCGAACCGCGCACCTGCGAGGACGTGTTCGCCGCGATGCAGCGCACCGTGGATGCCAAGGACCCCTCTTACCGCGACTGAATCTGCAAAGCTTCAGTTCGCGCATGCGTCGGCAAGCGCCCGCACCGCCCTCGCGAGGCCGTCGACGACGCGCGCCATGTCCGGATAGCGCAGCTTCTCGGGCGTATCGAGCGGCGAGTGGTAGTGGGGATAGCGAAGGAATGCGGTATCGGTCACCATCACCGCCCGGT
>SCUF01000032.1 GCA_004298325.1 Betaproteobacteria bacterium
ATAATTGACTTATGTTGAACGTGGCCGCAAAGAAAGCCCGTCCCAAGTACCTCAACCTCACCGCGCTGCTCTTCGAGATCCGCCTGCCGCTGCCGGGCTGGATTTCGATCCTGCACCGGGCCAGCGGCGCGCTGCTGTTCCTCGCCACGGTGTGGGTGCTGTTCATGTTCGATCGCAGCCTCGACTCGGCGGCGGACTTCGAGGCCCTGCGCCGCTATCTCGGCCTGCCGCTGGTGAAGCTGGCGCTGCTGGTGCTGATCTGGGCGTTCTGTCACCACTTCTGCGCCGGAATCCGTTTCCTGGCCCTCGATCTGGACCAGGGCACCGGCAAGGAGCGCGCGCGCCTCTCCAGCTGGCTGGTGCTGGCGGCGAGCCTGGGGCTGACCGCGCTGTTCGGAGCCCGGCTGTGGTGAGCCGGGTGGTGGTCGGCGCGCATTACGGGCTGCGCGACTGGCTGGCGCAGCGCATTACCGGAGCGCTGATCGCCGTCTATGCGGTGGCGCTCTCTGCGGTGCTGCTGACGATGGCGCAGCCGATGACGTACGCCGCCTGGAAGGATCTCTTCGCCAGCGGCTGGATGCGCGTCGCGACGCTGCTGTTCGCGGTGAGCGTTGCCTGGCACGCCTGGGTCGGGATGCGTGACATCCTCATGGACTACATCAAGCCGGCCGGCGTACGCCTGGCGCTGCAGGTCGGCGTGCTGCTGACGCTGGCGGCCTATCTCGGCTGGACGATCCAGATCCTGTGGCGATGAGCGGGGCGCTTGCCGTGCGCAGATTCGATGCGATCGTCGTGGGCGCCGGCGGCTCCGGGCTGCGTGCAGCGCTCGAACTGGCGCGCGCCAACCTCAAGGTGGCGGTGCTCACCAAGGTCTTTCCGACGCGCTCGCACACGGTGGCCGCGCAGGGCGGCGTCGCCGCGCCGCTCGCCAATTCGAGCGAGGACCACTGGCACTGGCACATGTACGACACGGTGAAGGGGTCGGACTACCTCGGCGACCAGGACGCCATCGAGTACATGTGCCGCCGCGCCACCGAGGTGGTGGTGGAACTCGAGCACATGGGCATGCCGTTCGACCGGCTCGAGAACGGCAAGATATACCAGCGCCCGTTCGGCGGACACACGCAGGATTACGGCAGCGCCAAGATGGCGATGCGCGCCTGCGCCGCGGCCGACCGCACCGGCCACGCCATGCTGCACACCCTCTACCAGCAGAACGTGCGCGCCAGCACGCAGTTCTTCGTCGAGTGGATGGCGCTCGACCTGATCCGCGACCCGCAGGACGGCGCGGTGCTCGGCGTGACCGCGCTGGAGATGGAGACCGGGGAAGTCTCGATCTTCCAGGCCAAGGCGACGCTGTTCGCCACGGGCGGGTCCGGGCGCATGTTCTTCAGCTCGACCAACGCTTTCATCAACACCGGCGACGGCCTGGGGATGGCGGCACGCGCCGGAATTCCGCTGCAGGACATGGAGTTCTACCAGTTCCATCCCACCGGCGTGCATGGCGCGGGCGTGCTGATCACCGAAGGCGTGCGCGGCGAGGGCGGATACCTGCTCAACAGGAACGGCGAGCGCTTCATGGAGCGCTATGCGCCGAACGCGAAGGACCTCGCCAGCCGCGACGTCGTGTCGCGGGCGATGACCACGGAGATCAAGGAAGGGCGCGGCTGCGGTCCGGGAGCCGACCACGTACTGCTCAAGCTGGACCATCTCGGTCCCGAAGTCATCCTGCAGCGGTTGCCCGGGATCCGCGAGATCGCGATCAAGTTCGCGAACGCCGACCCGATCCGGGAGCCGATCCCGGTCGTGCCGACCGCGCACTACCAGATGGGCGGCATCCCCGCGAATTACCTGGGTCAGGTGGTCGTGCCCGAGGGCGCCGGCCACGAGGGCATCGTGCCGGGGTTCTACGCCGCCGGCGAGTGCTCCTGCGTCTCGGTGCACGGCGGCAACCGTCTCGGCTGCAATTCGCTGCTCGACCTGCTCGTGTTCGGCAAGTCCTCCGGCGAGCAGATGATCAGGGACCTGCGCGCCTTGCCGCGGCCGCACCGCAGTCTGCCGCCGGAGGCAGGCGAGCTTTCGCGCGCGCGCCTGGCGCGGCTCGAGGGCGCGACCACGGGCGAGCGCGTCGCCGATGTCTGCAACGACCTGCGCCGGACCATGCAGGCGCACTGCAGCGTATTCCGGTTCCCCGATCTGCTGGTCGAGGGGGTCGCGAAGATGAAGGCGGTGGCGGCCCGCGTCGGCCGCATCTGCATCGAGGACAAATCCAGGATTTTCAATACCGCCCGCATCGAGGCGCTCGAGCTCGACAACCTGGCCGAGGCGGCGATGGCGACCATCGTGTCGGCCGAGGCGCGCAAGGAATCGCGTGGCGCCCAGGCGCGCATCGACCATCCGGACCGCGACGACGCGAACTGGCTCAAGCACACGCTCTGGTACAGCGAAGGTTCCCGGCTCGCCTACAAGCCGGTGCACCTCAAGCCCCTCTCCGGGGAGAGCATCGAACCGAAGGTGCGCACCTACTGATGAAATTCACCGTCTACCGCTACGATCCGGACAAGGATGCGCGTCCCTACCTGAAGGACTACGAGGTTGCGCTCGAGCCCACGGACCGCATGCTGCTCGACGCGCTGGTACGCATCAAGGCGCAGGACGAGTCGCTGGCCTTCCGCCGCTCCTGCCGCGAGGGTGTGTGCGGCTCGGACGCGATCAACATCAACGGCAAGAACGGCCTCGCCTGCATCACCAAGATGGCCGACCTGCCGGCGCACGTGACGCTGCGGCCGCTCCCCGGGCTGCCGGTGATCCGCGACCTGATCGTCGACATGACGCAGTTCTTCAAACAGTACGAATCGGTCAAGCCGTACCTCGTCAATCACGAGGCGCCGCCGGAGCGCGAGCGCCTGCAGTCGCCGGCCGAGCGCGAGGAGCTGAACGGGCTCTACGAGTGCATCCTGTGCGCCTGCTGCTCGACCGCGTGCCCGTCGTTCTGGTGGAATCCGGACAAGTTCGTCGGTCCCGCCGGCCTGCTGCAGGCCTACCGGTTCCTCGCGGATTCCCGCGACCTGGCGACCAGCGAGCGGCTCGACAACCTCGAGGACCCGTACCGCCTGTTTCGCTGCCACACGATCATGAATTGCGTCGACGTCTGCCCCAAGGGGCTCAATCCGACGCGGGCCATCGGCAAGATCAAGGAGATGATGGTCAAGCGCGCCATCTGAGCGCCCGGGACCATGGGACGCATCGCGCGCGAACGTCTGTACTGGAAGTGCCGGCGGGGGCTTCTGGAGCTGGACCTGGTGCTCGGACGATACCTTCAGCGACATGGGTCAAAACTCGGCGAGCAGGAGCTTGTGCTGCTGAACGAACTGCTGGACCATGCCGACCAGGATCTTTGGGCCATCGTCAGCGGGCGCAGTGACCGCTACGATCCCCGGCACGCCGCGCTCGTGGCGCGGCTGCGAGCGAGTTAACCAAGGAGCGATCATGGACAAGAAAGCCACCCTCACCCTGAACGACGGCCGCAGTTTCGAGTTTCCGATGCTGGGAGGTTCGGTCGGACCCGAGGTCGTGGACATCCGCTCGCTGTACGGCAAGGCGGGGGTGTTCACGTACGACCCGGGTTTCATGTCGACCGCGAGCTGCAACTCGACCATCACCTACATCGACGGCGACGCCGGCGTGCTGCTGTACCGCGGCTACCCGATCGAGCAGCTGGCGGTGCACTGCGACTTCCTCGAAGTGTGCTACCTGCTGCTCAACGGCGAGCTGCCCAATGCGGCGCAGAAGCAGGGCTTCGTCGCCACCGTGACGCGCCATACCATGGTGCACGACCAGCTCAACCGCTTCTTCACCGGTTTCCGGCGTGATGCGCACCCGATGGCCACCATGGTCGGCGTGGTCGGCGCGCTGTCGGCCTTCTATCACGACTCGCTCGACATCAACGACGCGGAACACCGCCAGGTCGCGGCCTTCCGCCTGATCGCGAAGCTGCCGACCATCGTCGCCATGGCCTACAAGTACTCGATCGGCCAGCCCTTCGTCTATCCGCGCAACGAGCTGTCCTACACCGGCAATTTCATGCGCATGATGTTCGCCGTGCCGGCCGAGGACTACAAGGTGAACGAGGTGCTGGTGCGCGCGCTCGACCGCATCTTCATCCTGCACGCCGACCATGAACAGAACGCCTCGACCTCGACCGTGCGGCTGTCCGGCTCCTCGGGCGCCAATCCCTTCGCCTGCATCGCGGCGGGCATCGCCTGCCTGTGGGGGCCGGCGCACGGCGGCGCCAACGAGGCCTGCCTGCAGATGCTGGAGCAGATCGGCGACGCCTCCAAGGTCGGCGACTTCATCAAGCGCGCCAAGGACAAGAACTCCGGCGTGCGCCTGATGGGCTTCGGCCACCGCGTCTACAAGAACTACGATCCGCGCGCCAAGCTGATGCGCGAGACCTGCCACGAAGTGCTGAACGAGCTCGGCCTGCACGACGACCGCCTGTTCAAGCTGGCGATCGCCCTGGAGAAGATCGCGCTCGAGGACGACTATTTCGTCAGCCGCAAGCTCTACCCGAACGTCGACTTCTATTCCGGCATCGTGCAGCGCGCGCTCGGCATCCCGACTTCCATGTTCACCTGCATCTTCTCGCTCGCGCGCACGGTCGGCTGGATCGCGCAGTGGCAGGAGATGATCGCCGATCCCGAATACAAGATCGGCCGCCCGCGCCAGCTCTACCGCGGCGCGACGCGGCGCGACGTCAAGCCGATGGCGCAGCGGTAGCGGCGGCCATCCGGGGGCTTGCGGCGGCTGGTGACGGTAGCGTAGGTTTGCGGTTTACCGATATCTCCCGGCCTGGCGGAACCCGCCAGGCCGGGAGACCGATAGGGTCATTGAGCGCCAGCGCGTCCT
>SCUF01000342.1 GCA_004298325.1 Betaproteobacteria bacterium
CTGGTCGGTCAGGATCACGAGCGCATCGGCCTCGACCAGGTTCGTCACCAGCGCACCGAGCGTGTCGTTGTCGCCGAACTTGATCTCGTCGGTGACGACCGTGTCGTTCTCGTTGATGACGGGGATGACACCGAGCGCGAGCAGCGTGCGCAAGGTCGAACGCGCGTTCAGGTAGCGCTGCCGATCGGCCATGTCTGCGTGCGTGAGCAGCACCTGCGCCGTGGCCAGGCCGTGCTCGCGAAAGCAGGTTTCGTAGCATTGCGCCAGTCCCATCTGCCCGACTGCCGCCGCCGCCTGCAGCTCGTGCATCGCCCGTGGTCGCCGCGTCCACCCCAGGCGCTGCAGCCCTTCGGCAATGGCACCGGACGAGACCATCACGCAGCGCTTGCCGGCCGCGCGCAGCAGCGCGATCTGCCGCGCCCAGCGCGCGATCGCTTCGACGTCCAGTCCGCGGCCGGCGTTGGTGACGAGCGACGAGCCGACCTTGATGACCAGAGTCCGGGCTTCGGCAATGCGTCCGGGCATGAGCGATCAGGCTGCGCGCCGCGCCCGCGCCGGACGCGGCGCATCGGCCGCGAGGAATCGATACGCGGCGCGGCAGACCTCGACGCAACCCGCACCGGTCAGTGCCGAAACCTTGTGCCAGGCCCCCTTCCAGCGCAGGGCACGCAGGATCCGTCGGATGCGCGCGTCGGCGTCGGGCGCGAGATCGGCCTTGTTGAAGACCAGCCAGCGCGGCTTTCGGTACAGCGCTTCGTCGTATTTCTTCAGTTCATGCGCGATCGCGCGCGCATCGCGTGCCGCATCGGCGCTCTCGTCGAGCGGGGCGATGTCGATCAGGTGCAGCAGCAACCGGGTGCGCGTGAGATGGCGCAGGAACTGGTGGCCCAGTCCCGCGCCCTCCGCCGCGCCTTCGATCAGACCCGGGATATCGGCGACCACGAAACTCGCGTCCTGCGCCACGCGCACGACGCCCAGCGCGGGGCTCAAGGTGGTGAACGGGTAGTCGGCAACCTTGGGCCGGGCGCTCGAGACGGCGCGGATGAAGGTCGATTTGCCAGCGTTCGGCAGCCCGAGCAGGCCGACGTCGGCCAGCACCCGCAGTTCCAGCCCCAGACTGCGGCTTTGTCCCGGCTCGCCGCGTGTGAACTGGCGTGGCGCACGATTGACACTCGACTTGAAGTGGATATTGCCCAGTCCGCCCTTGCCGCCGCGCGCGAGCAGGGCGCGCTCGCCGTCGCGCGCGAGGTCGGCAACCAGTTCGCCGCTCTGCAGGTCGCGCACCAGGGTTCCGACCGGCATGCGCAGTTCGATGTCGTGCCCGGCGTGCCCGTACTGGTCCGAGCCGCGGCCGGGTTCGCCGTTCTCGGCGCGATGGTGCCGCGCAAAGCGGTAGTCGACGAGCGTGTTGATGTTGCGATCGGCAACGCCCCAGACGCTGCCGCCGCGCCCGCCATCGCCCCCGGCGGGGCCGCCGCGCGGAACGAATTTTTCGCGCCTGAACGCGGCGCTGCCGTTGCCGCCGTTGCCGGCCTGAACTTCGATCCTGGCTTCGTCGATGAATTTCATGGCGCAGAAACTAAAAAGCCCTACCGACTCCGATAGGGCTTCGGGTGGAGTCGATTGCGGGCGTCAGGCCGGCACCACGCTCACGGTCTTCTTGCTGCCCGCACCTTTGACGCCGTAGTCGACGGTTCCCGGGGCGGTCGCGTACAGCGTGTGATCGCGGCCGATGCCGACGTTGGTGCCGGGATGGACGACCGTACCGCGCTGACGCACCAGGATCTGACCGGCGTTGACGCGCTCGCCACCGTAGACCTTGACCCCGAGGCGCTTGGCCTGCGAGTCGCGGCCGTTGCGGGAACTGCCGCCTGCTTTCTTGTGTGCCATGTTCGATGTCTCCTAGCTCGCAACCACGTCGTCGATGCGCACCTCGGTGAACCCCTGCCGATGGCCCTGGGACTTCTGGTAGTGCTTGCGCCGGCGCAGCTTGAAAATCCTCACCTTGTCGCCGCGTCCATGAGCCACCACGGTGGCGTTGACGCGGGCTCCGGCAACGAACGGCGCGCCGACGCGAACGTTCTCGCCGTCGCCGACCATCAGCACGTGTTCGAAGGATACGGCTGCGCCGACCTGCGCCTTGAGCAATTCGACGCGGACGGCATCACCGGGCTTGACGCGGTATTGCTTGCCGCCAGTCTGGATCACTGCGTGCATGGGATTGATTCCGTAGCGGGACTGTAAAGACTTGGAATTATAGGAGATTTCGAGCTCACTCGTCAAAGATCTCTGTGCTAAGCTTCGCGCCCCGCACCCATGGAATCGCTTTCCTTTCTGGCGCCGGTCGCCTCCGACCTGCAGCGCGTCGACGAGGTGATCCGGGCCCGTCTCAATTCGGACGTGGTGCTGGTGCGACAGGTTGCGGAATACATCGTCGCCGGCGGCGGCAAGCGCTTGCGCCCGGCCGTCGTCCTGCTGGCCGCCGGGGCGGCCGGATATTCGGGCGACGCGCGCTTCGAACTGGCCGCGGTGGTCGAATTCATTCACACGGCGACCCTGCTGCACGACGACGTGGTCGATGAGTCCGGCCTGCGCCGCGGGCGCAAGACCGCCAATGCGGCGTTCGGCAATGCCGCGTCGGTGCTGGTCGGAGACTTCCTCTATTCGCGTGCCTTCCAGATGATGGTGCGGCTGGATAACATGCGCGTGATGCAGATCCTGGCCGAGGCCACCAACACCATCGCCGAGGGTGAGGTGCTGCAGCTGATGAACTGCCACGACGCCGGCGTGGACGAGGCGCGCTATCTGGCCGTGATCCGCAGGAAGACGGCCAAACTGTTCGAGGCCGCGGCCTGGCTCGGCGGAATCCTGGGCGGCGTCGCGCTGCCGCAGGAACTCAGTCTCGCCGCGTACGGCATGCATGTCGGCACGGCGTTCCAGTTGACCGACGACGTGCTCGATTACTCGGGTGAGGCCGGCCAGATTGGCAAGAGCCTGGGCGATGACCTCGCCGAGGGCAAGCCGACGCTGCCGCTGATACGCGCCATGGCGACCGGAACGCCGCAGCAGGCGGCGCTCATCCGGCGTGCGATCGTCGACGGTGGGCGCGATGATTTTCGGCAGGTGCTCGCCGCGATCGAGGCGACCGGCGCGCTCGCCTACA
This sequence comes from Betaproteobacteria bacterium, assembly GCA_004298325.1. Classification (GTDB taxonomy): domain Bacteria; phylum Pseudomonadota; class Gammaproteobacteria; order Burkholderiales; family SG8-39; genus 2-02-FULL-66-14. Next base: position 3,164 of record SCUF01000342.1, read on the forward strand.
CGCGGCAGGCCGCGCAGCGCGAGTGCGATGCGGCGCGCCGCGCCATCGCGCTGCTGCCGCCGTCGCCGCACCACGATTCTCTGCTAGAATTGGCGGCCTTTTCCGTGACGCGCCGGCACTAGCCGTTGTCTTTGCAGCGGTCGCGTCACCGGCCTCGGGGTGTAGCTCAGCCTGGTAGAGTACTGCGTTCGGGACGCAGGTGTCGGAGGTTCAAATCCTCTCACCCCGACCAATTTCCCCGCTTGCCGTGGCGCGCCGCATAATCCG
>SCUF01000343.1 GCA_004298325.1 Betaproteobacteria bacterium
ATCGGCGAGCTGCTCGAGCGCTCGCTGATGCTGGTGACGGCGCTCGCGCCGCACATCGGTTACGATCGCGCCGCCGAGATCGCGAAGCGGGCGCACCGCGACGGCGTTTCGCTGCGCGAATCCGCACTGGCACTCGGTTATGTGAGCGCCGCGCAGTTCGATGACTGGGTGCGCCCCGGGAAGATGACCGGATCCGGATCATGAAGCGCAGGGCTTTCCTGGCGGCGGGTTGAGCAGCCGTCCCGTGTCCGTCGTCATCCTGATCTCGGGCCGTGGCAGCAACCTGCGGGCGCTGCTCGATTCCGGCGTGCCGGTGGCCGCGGTCATCAGCAACCAGGCCGGCGCGCCGGGGCTCGCGATCGCCGCGCAGCATGGGGTCGAGACACGCGTGGTCGAGCACAAGGCGTACGCCTCGCGCGAGGCCTTCGATGCCGCGCTCGCCGCGGAGATCGAACGCTTCGCGCCCAGGCTCGTCGTCCTCGCCGGCTTCATGCGCGTGCTGACGCCGGGATTCGTCGCGCATTTCGCCGGGCGCCTGATCAACATCCACCCGTCGCTGCTGCCGGCGTTTCCGGGGCTCGACACCCACGCGCGCGCGCTCGCCGCCGGCGTCAAGCTGCATGGCTGCACGGTGCATTTCGTCACCGCGGACCTTGATCATGGCCCGATCATCGCGCAGGCCGCGGTGCCGGTGCTGGCGGACGATACGGTCGAGCGGCTGGCGGCGCGCGTGCTGGCGCAGGAGCACAGCGTCCTGCCGCGCGCGGTGCGCTGGTTTCTCGACGGCCGGCTGGTCATCGCCGGGGGCCGAGTGCACGTTAAGGGAGATGATGCGCAACTGGTTCTTTCCGCTCGCCCTTAGCCTGGCGTGCGGCGCGCATGCAGCGCCGCCGCAACGCGTCGAGATCGTCTACGCGCTGTCGCACAACGGCACGGTGGTGGCCGAGGTGACCGACCGCCTCGAGCACGACGGGCGGAGCTATGCGCTGCAGGAAACCTGGAAAGGCAAGGGCGTGTTCGCGCTGCGCGGCGAGGCGCAACGCTCGAGCCGCGGCGCGGTGGCGCGCGACGGCCTGCGGCCCGCGGAATACCGCGATGTGCGCGCCGGGCGCGAGCGCCGGCACGCGAACTTCGATCCGCAAAGTGCGCTCGCCACCCTGCAGCAGCAGGATCGGTTGAGTTTCGTCTGGAGTTTTGCGTTTGCGCCGCCCGCGACGCCGGTCTCCGTCAACGTCTCGGACGGCAGCGGCGTGGTGACCTACGCCTACCGGCCGGCGGGCCGCGAACGGATCGCCACGGCAGCGGGCGAGTTCGACGCGCTCAAGCTGGTGCGGCAGAAAGACGGACCCGGTGGTCGCCGCGACGAGATCTGGCTGGCCGCAGACCGGCAATATCTGCCGGTGCGCATCCAGGTCACCGGCAAGGATGGCACGCGCATCGACAAGATTGCGCTGCGCATCAGCGCGCCTTGAAACCGACTCCGGGCCAACTGGCGCATGCCGAGGCCGTGCTGGCGCAGCTGCTCACTTTTGCCGGCCCGTCGGATCAGACCCTGTCGGCCTATTTTCGCGGCCACCGTCAGCTTGGGCAGCGCGATCGCGCGTTCATCGCGGAGACCGCGTATGCCGTGTTGCGGCGCAAGCGCACGCTCGAAGCGGCAGCGGGGAGCTGCGCACCGCGCCTGCTCCTGCTGGCGGCGCTCGTGCGGCAGTTCGGGCTGTCGGGCCGCGCGCTGGGGCTGGAATCGGATTTCGTGGCGCGCATCCGGTCGGCGGGCGTCGCGACACAGCCGCCCGCGGTGCAGGCTGACCTGCCGGACTGGCTCTGGGCACGGCTTGTCGAGCAGCAGGGCGGCGGGGAAGCGATGCGCATCGCGCGCGGCCTGCTCGAACCGGCGCCGCTCGATCTGCGCGTCAACCTGGCGCGGATCTCGCGCGAGGACGCTCTGACGCGCCTCGGACTGGAGGGCCACGCGACGCCGCTATCCCCGGCCGGAATCCGCCTCGCCGCAAAGCCTGCCATCAACCGGCATCCGCTGTTTCTCGACGGTTTGGTCGAAGTGCAGGACGAAGGCAGCCAGCTGCTCGCCTACCTGCTGGCGCCGCGCCGCGGCGAGATGGTGGCGGACTTCTGCGCCGGCGCGGGCGGCAAGACGCTCGCGCTCGCGATGCTGATGCGCAGCAGCGGGCGGCTCTATGCCATGGACGTCTCGGCCAAGCGGCTCGGCGAGCTCGCACCGCGTGCGGCGCGCGCCGGCGTGTCGAACATCCATCCGCTGGTGCTTGCGGGCGAGAACGACCTGCGCGCGCGGCGCCTGGCGGGAAAGATCGATCGCGTGCTGGTGGATGCGCCCTGCAGCGGCTTCGGCACGCTGCGCCGCAACCCGGACCTGAAGTGGCGCTACGGGCCCGAGCGCGTCGCCGCGCTGGCGGACGAACAGTTCCGCATTCTGGCCGCCGCCGCGCGCCTGGTGAAGTCGGGCGGACGGCTGGTCTACGCCACCTGCTCGATCCTGGCGGAGGAGAACGAGGCCGTGACGCAGCGCTTCCTGCGCGAAGTCGCCGGCTTCGAGGCGCTGTCCTGCGCCCGGATCCTCGCGCAGCAGCGCATCGCGCTCGACACCGGAAGCGAGCTGCGCCTCTGGCCGCATCGCCACGGCACCGATGGATTCTTCGCCGCGGCGTTCGTCAAGCGCTAGTCGCGCTCGCCGTCGCGCGTGTAGCGTTCGTGCAGGTGCACCGGCGCGGCGCGCCTGCGCAGCCGGATGTTGAGCAGCTCGACTGCGACCGAGAACGCCATCGCGAAATAGACGTAGCCCTTCGGCACTTCGTGGTCGAAGCCGGCGGCGATCAGCACCACGCCGACGACGACGAGGAAGGCGAGCGCCAGCATCTTGATCGTCGGGTGCGTCGACACGAAGCGGCCGATGGCTCCGGCGAACGCCATCATCAGGGCGACCGAGGCGATGATCGCCGCGATCATGACCTCGAGGCGCGACACCATGCCGACCGCGGTGATGATCGAGTCGAGCGAGAACACGAGGTCGATCACCATGATCTGCATCACCACTGCGCCGAAGCTGGCGCGCACCGCGGCCGAGCGGCCGCCTTCCTCGCCCTCGAGCAGCTGGTGGATCTCGCCGACGCTCTTCCACAGCAGGAACAAGCCGCCGCCGATGAGGATCAGGTCGCGGGCGGAGACCGCGTGTCCGAAAAGCGTGAACAACGGCGCCGTCAGGCCGATGATCCAGGCGAGCAGGAACAGCAGCCCGATGCGCATGAACATCGCCATGGCCAGCCCGATGCGGCGCGCGCGCTCGCGCTCGGCCGCGGGCAGCTTGTCGACCAGGATCGAGATGAAGATCACGTTGTCGATGCCGAGCACCAGTTCCAGCGCGGTGAGCGTGGCGAAGGCGATCCAGGCCTGGGGGTCGACTAGCAGTTCGAGCATGGGAGCGCTCCCGGTGACTTGAGGTGATTATGACGGCTGTCGGTCGCGATGGTGCCAGGGCAGGCAGAACGCGCGCGCCGCAATCGGCGTCGCCAGCGCGCGCGACGTCGATGCGCGGGCGGGTCCAAATTGCCTTTCCGGAACGGGACCTTAGGACATTTCAAGGGGCCTCGCCTGATGCGTGGCGAGTGTGTGTTAGCGCCTAGTGCAGGGGGCGGTGGTTCGCGTAGAATGCCCCGGCTCGCCGCCTCTTGCGGCACTTGGAGAGAATCCCTGATGGTTTTTGCCGGTCTGTTCGACCTTCCCTGGTGGGGTTACGTGCTGGTGGCGCTCGGCCTCACCCACGTCACGATTGCTGCGGTCACCATTTACCTGCACCGCTGCCAGGCGCATCGTGCGCTCGAGCTGCACCCGGTGGTGTCGCATTTCTTCCGCTTCTGGCTGTGGCTCACGACCGGGATGGTGACCAAGGAATGGGCCGCGATCCATCGCAAGCACCACGCCAAGTGCGAGACCGCGGAGGACCCGCACAGCCCGCAGATCCACGGCATCCACCGCGTGCTGTGGCTGGGCGTGTTCCTGTACGTGAAAGAAAGCCACTTCCGCGAAACGATGCAGCGCTACGGTCACGGCACGCCGGACGACTGGGTCGAGCGCAACGTCTATTCGAGGCACGCGATCTACGGACTGTTCCTCATGGGCGCGGTCGATATCGCCCTGTTCGGCCTGGTGCCGGGCCTGCTGATCGTGCTCGCGCAGATCGTGTGGATCCCGTTCTGGGCGGCCGGCGTGATCAACGGCATCGGACATTTCTGGGGCTACCGCAACTGGGAGACCCCGCTGCCGGATGCGAGCCGCAACATGTCGCCCTGGGGCATCCTGATCGGCGGCGAGGAGCTGCACAACAACCACCACGCCTTTCCGACGTCGGCCAAGTTGTCGGCGAAATGGTATGAGTTCGACCTCGGCTGGCTCTACATCCGCAGCCTCGAGCTGCTCGGATTCGCCACGGTCAGGACCGTGGCGCCGACGCCCCGCTTCGCGGCGCCGAAGCCGGTGTGCGATGCGCAGACGCTGCAGGCCGTGATCGCCAACCGCTACGACGTGCTGCAACGCTATGCCAGGTCGCTGCGACGCACCTATCTGGAAGAGCTGGAACGGCTGCGTCGCTGGTCACCGCAGGATGCGGAAGCGCTCAAGCCGCTGAAG
>SCUF01000033.1 GCA_004298325.1 Betaproteobacteria bacterium
CCTGGGCGGGCTGTCGACGATCTTCTGGTCGCTGATGGTGGTGGTGACGCTCAAATACGTCGTGCTCGTGATGCGGGCCGACAACCGCGGCGAGGGCGGCATCATGGCGCTCGTCGCCCTGGCATCCTCGGCGGTCAAGGGCAACGACCGCCTGCGCATTCCGATCCTGATGCTCGGCGTTTTCGGCGCCTCGCTGTTCTATGGCGATGCGGTACTGACGCCGGCGATCTCCGTGCTTTCCGCCGTCGAAGGGCTCGAGATCGGAACGGCTGCCCTCAAACCCTACGTCGTGCCGATCGCGGTCGGCGTGGTGATCGCGCTGTTCGCGGTGCAGAGCAAGGGAACGGCCGTCGTCGGCAACTTCTTCGGGCCGATCTGCATGCTGTGGTTCCTGTCGCTCGGAACGATCGGCGTTTTCGGCATTGCCGCCAATCCAGGCGTGCTCGCGGCGCTGCATCCGGCGAATGCATTTCACTTCGCGACGCACTACGGCTGGGGCTCGTTTATCGTCCTCGGCGCTGTACTCCTCGCGTTCACCGGCGCGGAGACGCTGTACGCCGACATGGGGCATTTCGGCAAGGCGCCCATCCGGATCGCCTGGTTCGGTCTCGTGTTTCCGGCGCTGCTGCTGAATTATTTCGGCCAGGGCGCACTGCTCATGGTCGATCCCAGGGCGATCGAGAATCCGTTCTATCTCGCCTATCCGGAGTGGGCGCTGTTTCCGATGGTGGTGCTTGCGACCATGGCCACGGTGATCGCCTCGCAGGCAACGATCTCGGGTGCCTATTCGATGACCAAACAGGCCATCCAGCTCGGGTTTCTCCCGCGCATGAATATTCTGCAGACGTCCGAACGGGAAATCGGGCAGATCTACATTCCCTCGGTCAACTGGTTGCTGCTCATCGTGGTGCTGGCAGCCGTGGTCGGTTTCGGCTCCTCGACCCGGCTCGCTTCGGCCTATGGCGTTGCCGTGATGGGAACGATGCTCACGACCACGGTCCTCACGTTCTTCGTCATACGCTACGGATGGGGCTATCCGCTGGCGTTTTGCGTCGCGGCCACGGGCCTGTTCCTCGCGGTCGATCTCGCTTTCTTCGGCGCGAGCCTGCTCAAGATTCACGAAGGCGGCTGGTTCCCGCTCGTCACGGGCGCGACGATCTTCTTCGTCATGGTCACCTGGCGCCAGGGCCGCCAGTTGCTGCTTGCGCGCGTGCGCAGCCAGTCTGTGCCCCTCGAGGCGTTTCTCGAGTCCCTCTTGCGCGAGCCCCCGCACCGGGTGCCCGGCACCGCGATATTCCTGACAGCGACCCCCGGTGCGACGCCAAATGCCCTGCTGCATAACCTCAAACACAATGCGGTACTGCATGAGAACGTGGTGTTCCTGACCGTGGAAATCCTTGAGGTGCCGTGGGTTCCACTCGAGGAGCGGGTGACGGTCGAGCCGCTCGGCCACAACTGCTGGCGGGCCGGGATTCGCTTCGGCTTCAAGGATCATATGGACGTCCCACGCGCGCTGCGCAGCTCGCGAGCGCGCGCCTTCGAACTCGATCCCATGCGGACGTCCTATTTCCTGAGCCGCGAGGCCGTGATTGCGACGCTCGGAGAAGGCATGGCGCCGTGGCGCGAGCGCGTCTTCGCCGCGCTGGCGCGCAATGCCGGCAGCGCGGCAGATTACTTCAACCTGCCCGCGAACCGGGTGATCGAACTCGGAACGCGAATCGAGATCTAGCCCCCGGCCTTGATGTAGCGCAAATACAGGCCCAGCCGGCTCTGGCAGCGTGAGCCCTCGTGGAAGAGGAGGTTGCATGCTGCCAGGCTGCGTGCCATGGCCTGACGATTTCGCCCGGCGCTACCGCGAGCGCGGCTACTGGGAGGGCGTGTCCATCTGTGACGCGCTCGCGCGCTCGGCCGCGCTGCGGCCGGACAAGGTCGCGCTGGTGCATGGCGCCGAGCGCATCCGCTATGCCGAGCTGGCCGCGCGCATGGAACATCTGGCGGCGCAGTTCCTGCGCTGCGGCCTGAAGCCCCTCGACCGTGTCGTGCTGCAGCTGCACAACGTGCCGGAATTCCTCTATGCCTACTTCGGTCTGATCCGCGCCGGCTGCATTCCGGTGATGGCGCTGCGCGCGCACCGGCATACCGAAGTGAAGCATTTCATCACCGGTTCGGGCGCCGCGGGCTACGTCATTCCCGAGGTGCTGCGGAACTTCGATTACCGCGCCATGGCCGAGGATATGCGCGCCGACTGCCCGAGCCTGCAGCAGGTCTTCGTCGCCGGCGAGCCGCTGGACGGGCAGCATTCGCTCGCCCGCCTCATGGACCGGCCCGCGCCCGCCGAGCCTCTGCCGCCGCTCGATCCCTCGGAAGTCGCGCTGATGCTGCTCTCCGGCGGCACCACTTCGCTGTCGAAACTGATTCCGCGCACCCACGACGACTACGTCTACAACGCCAAGCGCTGCGGGCTGCTCGCCGGCTTTGCCGAACACACGGTGCTGCTGCTGATCCTGCCGCTCGGCCACAATTACAACCTCGCCTCGCCCGGCCTGATGGGTGCGCTGTATCACGGCGGCACGGTCGTCCTCGCGCCCGCGGGCGATGTCGAGACGGTGTTCCCGCTGATCGAGCGCGAAGGCGTGACCGTGGTGCCCGCTGCGGTGCCGCTGATCGCGGCCTGGCTCAACACGCGCGTTCCCGAGCGGCACGACCTCTCGACGCTGCGGGTGATCCAGAACGGCGGCGCGCGCCTGGCGCCCGAACTGCGCGCGCGCCTGCGCGATCGCCTGCAGTGCGTGCCGCAGGAAATCTACGGCACCGCCGAAGGCCTGATCAGCATGGTGCGGCTGTACGGCGACGACGCGGCGGTGCTGGAGAGCTCGGGCGTCCCGATCTGCGATGACGACGAGATCCAGGTGCTGGACGACGCCGGCCGCGAAGTCGCGGACGGCACGCCGGGCGAACTGTGCGTGCGCGGCCCCTATACCGTTCGCGGCTACTACAACGCGCCCGGCAAGAACCGGGAGGCCTTCACGCCGGAAGGCTTCTACCGCATGGGCGACATCGTCAGGAAGCGCGGCCGCCAGCTCTACACCGAAGGCCGGCGCAAGGACATCATCAACCGCGGCGGCGAGAAGATCAGCTGCGACGAAGTCGAGAACTATCTCTTCGCGCATCCCAAGGTGAAGGCGGCGACGCTGGTGGCGATGCCCGACGACACCTTCGGCGAGAAGGCCTGCGCCTTCGTCATCCCCAGGCCGGGCATGAGCCTCACGCTCGGCGAGCTGACCGAGTTCCTCCGGGGCCAGCGCATCGCCAGCTTCAAGCTGCCCGAGCGGCTCGAGCTGGTGACCGAGTTTCCGACCAGCCCGGTGGGCAAGATCCTGAAACGCGAGCTGCGCGAGCGCATCGCGGCGAAACTGGAAAGCGAAAGGAAGACATGACCGCGCGACCCGGAGAGCGCAAGCTCCCCCATCTGTTCAAGCCCGGCCGCATCGGGCGCTACGCGGCACCGAACCTGATCAAGTACGGCGCCTGCTGCGTTTCGAACTACAACACGCGCGACGGTTTCATCACGCCGCGCGAGCTCGCTCGCACGCGCGTCATCGCCGGCACCGGTTGCGGCATCATCACCAACCAGGGCGCCTATCCCGACCCGAAGGGCGAGGGCAAATCCTATTTCCGCCAGATCGCCCTGTTCGACGACAAGTTCCTGCCGCAGTTCGAAACCATCGCGCGCTACATCCATGATGCCGGGGCGGTCGCGATCCAGCAGATCCTGCACGCGGGTCGCTACGGCGGCATCGACCTCGGCTACTGCGTGCAGCCCTCGGTCGTGCCGCAGACGCTGCCGCACTTCCGCCCGCCGCGGGAGATGGCGAAGGCGGATATCCGGCGCTGCATCGGCGAACACGTCGACGCGGCAAAGCGCGCCATCCGCGCCGGCTTCGACGGCGTCGAGGTGACGAGCTTCATGGGCTACCTGCTCGCGTCCTTCTGCTCGAAATTCACCAATCAGCGCACGGACGAGTACGGCGGCCCGATCGAAAACCGCGGCCGCTTCATGCGCGAGCTGATCGACGCCGTCAAGCAGGCGCTGCCCGAACACCCGCTCGTGGTGCGGCTGAACGGCGCCGAACTCATGGACCGGTGGGGCGGCAACAGCGAGGACGAGTGCTTCGACCTGATGCGCCAGGCCAGCGCCTGCGGCGTCGACATGATCAGCGTCACCGTGGGCTGGCAGGAGGCGCCGGAATCGTCCATCGGCCGCGATATCCCGCCCGGCTACTGGAACCGGCTCGCGATCCGCGCGAAGCAGGAGTGCCCGGGCACGCTCATCGCCTACGGCAACCGGCTGCCCGATCCCGCGATGGCGAGCGACTGCATCGGCCGCGGCGAGTTCGACTACTGGGAGGTGTGCCGGCCGCTGCTCGCCGATCCTGAGCTCGTGCACAAGGCGGCCGAGGACCGGCTGGACGAGGTGCGGCGCTGTATCGGATCGCTGAATTGTCTTTCACGCCTGTTCCGCGACCTGCCGTATTCCTGCACCATGAATCCCGCGCTCGGCCACGAGGTCGAGCCCGAATACGCGATCACGCCCGCGGCGGTGAAGAAGAAGATCATGGTGATCGGCGCCGGGCCCGCCGGCATGGAGTTCGCCACCACCGCGGCGCGGCGCGGCCACGACGTGACGGTGTTCGAGCGCGGCAGCCGCATCGGCGGCAACCTGCTCGGCTACGCGGCGCACGATCTGGCACGGCCCGATGACCTGCTGTCGGTGGTGCGTCACTACGAGGTGATGGCGGCAAAGCTCGGCGTCAAGCTGCAGTTCAATACCGACGCCAACCCGAAGTTCATGCGCTCGATGCTGCACCAGTACGACGTCTGCGTGGTGGCGGCGGGCGCGCGCGTGGACCTGGACGCCTTTGCGCAGATCGAGGGGCGCGAGCGTCTCGTCGACGCGCTCGATGTCGCCTCCGGCAAGGTCGAGCCCGGCCAGCGCGTCGCCGTGCTCGGCGCCAACAAGGTCGGACTGGTGGTGGCCGAGTCGCTGCGCAAGCGCGGCGCCGAAGTCACGATCGTGGAGCCCGGCAAGCGCATCGCGGAAGACGTCATGCCGACCTTCAAGTGGCGCCACACCGCCTGGGTCGAGGAGCTCGGCATCCGCACGCTGACCCTCACGCGCCTGGTGCGCGTCACCGCGGACGCAGTGGTCGTGGCCGACGCCAAAGGCGTCGAGACGACGATTGCCGCCGACACGGTGATCGCGGCGGGGCCGCGGCGCTCGAACCAGGCGCTGTTCGGCGAGTTCGAGTGGATGATCGACGAGCTGCACGGCTGCGGCGACGCGCTCATGCCGCGCGGGCTCGATGCCGCGATCCACGAGGGTTATCGACTGGGGGCGCGGATCTGATGGCTTCGTGGCAGCAGGTGCTCGAGCAGCACGCCGAGCTGTTCGCCGAGGTGCAGCCGGGCGCGAGCATCGCGCTCGCGCCGGGTTCGCCGCCGCGCGCCAACGTGAAGCAGGTGCGCGAGGCCGTGCCGATGCAGCTCTGGTTGCGCGGGCCGGACCGCATGGCGGTGGTCGACGGCGAATACCGCGGCCTGAAAGCGCTGGCTGCCGACGTGCTGCTGCTGCCGGAGGAGGGTGCGCTCGACGCGGCCCTCGCACACGACGAGCCGCTGAGCGAGCTGAAGCGGCAATTGCGAGACGGGCGCATGCTCGTCATGGTGATGCGCTCGCGCAAGGAACTGCGCGAGCTGGGCTGGAGCGATTTCTTCGAGGCGCTGGGACTGCCGTTCCAGGGCAGCTGCCGGTGATCTTCAGCA
>SCUF01000344.1 GCA_004298325.1 Betaproteobacteria bacterium
GGTGCGCTCGGCCTGGTGATGACGGGCCTCATGACGCGCGTCGTGCTGCGCCACACGGGGCGCGCGCTCGTCGTCGCGCCGTGGATGCGCGGCGCGTACGCCATGGTGTTCGCGGCGGCGCTGCTGCGGCTCGCCTTCACGGTGCACGATCTGGGCGCGTGGGCGCTCGCCGCGTCGGCGTTGCTCTGGGCTGGCGCCTTTCTCGTCTATCTTGCAACCTACGGCGCGATGCTGGTGCGGCCGAGCTTGCCGCGCGTTCCGAAACCCGGCGTCACTCCGGCGACTTGAGCACCCCGCGCCGGATCTGGTCGAGCTCCAGCGACTCGAACAGCGCCTTGAAGTTGCCCTCGCCGAAGCCCTCGTCGCCCTTTCTCTGGATGATCTCGAAGAAGATCGGGCCGATCACGGTCCTGGTGAAGATCTGCAGCAGCAGCCGCCCGGCGCCGTTGCCGTCGATCAGGATGCGGCGCCGGCGCAGTTCCTGCAGCGGCTCGCCGTGGCCGGGCAGGCGCCGGTTGACGCCTTCGTAATAGGTGTCCGGCGTATCGAGCAGCACCACGCCCGCGGCGCGCAGTGCGTCGACCGTGGCGCAGATGTCGCGCGTGTGCAGCGCGATGTGCTGGATGCCTTCGCCGTGGTAGGCGTCGAGATACTCCTGGATCTGCGAGCGGTCGTCGGAGGATTCGTTGATCGGGATGCGGATCCGGCCGCAGGGGCTGGTCATCGCCTTCGATTTCAGCCCGGTGAGCCGGCCTTCGATGTCGAAATGGCGGATCTCCCGGAAACGGAACAGCCGTTCGTAGAACTCGGCCCATTCCTGCATGCGGCCGCGGTGCACGTTGTGCGTAAGGTGGTCGACGTGGGCGAGCCCTGCGCCCGCGGGCGTGGGCGCCTGGCCCGCCCAGAACGCCTCGTGACCCGGCAGCGGCCTGAAATCGACGTCGTAGATCGTGTGGCCGTAATCGTTTTCCGGGTAGCGGTCGACGAGGTAGATGAGCGAATCGCCGATGCCCTTGATCGCCGGGATGTTGAGCTCCATCGGCCCGGCATGGCCCTCGACGCCCCACGCGCCGGCGTCGAGCAGGCGCCCGTAGGCGCTGCGCGCGTCGCGCACGCGAAACGCCATCGCGCAGACGCTCGGGCCGTGGCGGCGCGCGAAATTCTGCGCGAACGAGCGCGGTTCGGCGTTGATGATGAAGTTGACGTCGCCCTGCTTGTAGAGCGTGACGTCCTTGTGCCGGTGCCGCGCGACGGCGCTGAAGCCCATCTGCACGAACAGCGCTCCCAGCGCCCGCGGATCCGGCGCCGCGTACTCGACGAACTCGAACCCGTCCGTCCCGAGCGGGTTGTCCCACGGTTCCATGCGGCCTCCAGCTAGTGCGCGAGGGCGCGCCCGGCGTCGAAGGCGCGGGCGTTGGATTCCGCAAGTCTGGCGTCCTTGCCGAAGCGCAGCAAGACCTCCTCGCGCAGCCGCTCGGCAGGAAAGGGCAGGCTGTCGGCCGCCGCGCCGAGCATGACGCTGTTGGCAAGCCGCACATCGCCGATCCGGCCGGCGACGCCGCGCGCGTCCAGCTCGAGCACCTTCGCGCCGAGGGCGCGCATTTCCGCGGCCGGATTTTCCGGGTAGGCATGATCGCCCGACGAAACCACGGGCGGCACCGCGCGCCACTGATCGAGCAGCGCCTTGCCTTCGGGCGCGAGAAAGTGGCACCAGCGCAGGCCCTCGGCGGCCTCGAACGCGATCAGCAGCTGCGCGCTGCCGGGCTGGACGTCGCTCGACTCGATCCTTTCGCCGATGCGCACCTGCGAACACACCACGCCGCCGCGCTGCGACATCCCGGTGACTTCGGTCTTGGTCGCCTGCAGCCCGGCGCCGATCGCGGCGCGCGCCAGCGCCTCGGCCGCGGTCATGACGCCCTGGCCGCCGATGCCGACGACAAGGATGTTCGCCGTGCTCATTGCGGCACGATCGCGCCGCGCGCGCAAGCCTTGGCGCACAGGTCGCAGCCCGTGCACATCGCGCGTTCGATGCGCGCCCAGGCAAGATCGACCACCTTGCCGGTCGAACGCGTCTGCCGCTCGCGCCGCGTCGCGGTGATCGCGGGACAACCGACCTCGAAGCAGCGCGCGCAGCCGTTGCATTCGTCGGCCACCACCCGCAGCGGGCGGCGGCGCACGAAGTCCTCGGTCAGCACGCACGGCCGGTCGGTGATGATCACCGAAGGCTCGGGCGCCTTCATTTCCTCGCGCAGCACCTTGAAGAACGTCGGCAGTTCGTAGGGATCGACGACGCGGACGCGCTCGGGGCGCACCCCCAGCGCCTCCACCAGCTTCGCGAAATCGAGCCGCGGCGCGGGCGAGCCGTCCAGCTTGCGGCCATTGCCCGGGTTGTTCTGCCCCCCGGTCATCGCGGTCGAGCGGTTGTCGAGCAGCAGCACCGTGACATTGCCGCCGTGGTAGGTGATGTTGGCGAGCGCGGGCATGCCGGTGTGCAGGAACGTCGAGTCGCCGATCACCGCGATCACGGGTTTGCCGGCCTTGTCGCCCTCGAAGGCCTTGGTCATGCCGTGCGCCACGCCGAGGGAGGCCCCCATCGAGATGATCGAATCCATCGCGTGCCAGGGCGAGCCGCAGCCGAGGGTGTAACAGCCGATGTCGCCGCAGATGACGACGTCCTTCAATTGCCCCAGCCAGAAGTACACGCCCATGTAAGGGCAGCCGGCGCACAGCGTGGGCGGCCGCGGGAACACCTTGGCCTTGCGCGCTTCGGTTGCCGTCGCCGGCGAGGCGCCGAGCAATTGCGCTACGGCGCGCTCCAGCGCCGGGACGCTGATCTCGCCCTGCAGCGGCAGCACGTCCTTGCCGTGGACCGCGAGCCCCGCGGCCTTGAGTTCCTGCTCCACGATCGGCTCGATCTCTTCCACCACGAGGAGCTGGTCCACGCGCGCCGCGAGATCCCGCGCCAGGCGCACCGGCAGCGGATGCGAGAAACCGAGCTTGAGGAGCGGTGCGTCCGGGAAGGCCTCGCGCACCACGTGGTACGCCGCGCCCGAGACGACGAAGCCGATGCGCCGGTCACTGCCCGGCTCGATCCGGTTCCATTTCGACTGCGCGGTCTCGAGAGCGAGCGCCGCATCGCGCCCGGCGCGCAGTTCGAGCCGCTTGCCCACATGGTTCGGCGTGATGATCCAGCGCGCCACGTCCTTCTGGTAGCCGTGGCTTCGCGGATCGGGCGCGACGCGCTCGCCGGCCGATACCATGCGCTTGACGTGCGAGACGCGCGTCGTGAGGCGCAGGATCACCGGGACCTGGAAGCGCTCGGAGATCTCGAAGGCTTCGCGCGCCATGGCGTGGGACTCGGCCGCGTCCGCCGGCTCGAGCACGGGCAGGTGCACGAAACGTCCCCAGAAGCGCGTGTCCTGCTCGTTCTGCGAGGAGGCGAAGCCGACGTCGTCCGATACTGCGATGACGAGACCGGCCTTGACGCCCACGAGCCCCATCGTCATGAGCGAGTCGGCGGCGACGTTGACGCCGACGTGCTTCATCGCGGTGATGGCGCGGCGACCGGTCATCGAGGCGCCGAGCACCACCTCGAGCGCGACCTTTTCGTTGGTCGACCATTCGGCGTAGACGCCGGGCATCGCGGCGAGGGTCTCGACGATTTCGGTGGAGGGGGTTCCCGGATAGGCCGCGGCGATTTCGACGCCCGCCTCCCAGGCGCCGCGCGCGACCGCTTCGTTGCCCGACAGGAATTGGGCGGCGGCGCGTTCGGCCGCGGCCGGCTTCAGGACTGCGCTCATCGCGGGGACCCTCCCTCCGCGCGAGTGTATGCCGTGAAAGGCGCAATGAGCTTGCTTGTTGAGCCTCGATATTGCAAGATCGCGCAATAATATGGCTGAGTAACCCGTTCCATCGGCATGAACATGCAGAAACCGGCCTTCGACCGCACCGATCGCCAGATCCTCGAGATCCTGCAGAACGACGCGCGCCTGACCAACCAGCAGCTCGCCGAGCGCGTCGCGCTCTCGCCATCGCCGTGCCTGCGGCGGGTGCGCGCGCTGGAGGAGGCGGGCGTGATCCGCCAGTACGCGGCACTGCTCGAGCCGGGGAAGATCGGGCTTGCGCTGCTGGCCTACGTGACGGTGAAGCTGGAGAAACGCGGCAAGATGCCGGTCGAGCAGTTCACGCGCTCGGTGCTCGCCTGGCCCGAAGTGATCGCCTGCTACTCGATGACCGGCGACATGGACTACCTGATGCGCGTGCAGGTCGAAGACCTCGACCACTACGCGCGCTTCATCATGGAGAAGCTCCTCAAGCAGCCCGGCGTGATCGACATCAAGTCCAACTTCGTTCTCGAGCGCGTCAAGGACACCACCGCCCTGCCGCTGCAGCAGCTCACCTGAAATCGGACGCCGACTGCTAGGCCACGCACACGGGCAGTTTCCGGAAGCCGCGGAAACGGATGCGCCGGTCGCGCTCTGCCGCGCCCCCGGGTTCGATGCGGGGAAAGCGCGCGAGCAGCCTGCTGAATGCGACGCGCGCTTCCATGCGCGCGACATTCATCCCGGCGCAGGCGTGCGCGCCCTGGCCGAAGGCGACGTGGCGATTGGGATTGCGCGCCACGTCGAAGCGTTCAGGGTGCGCAAATTGTGCCGGGTCATGGTTTGCGGCGCCGATCGCGATCGTAATGAAGGTGCCTGCAGCGAGCGCGTGACCGCCGAGCTGGATGGCTGCCGTCAGCCGCCGGTTGTTGAGCTGGATCGGTCCCTCATGGCGCAGCATCTCCTCGACCGCGCAAGCCATCAGTCCCGGCGCCGCACGCAGGCGCTCCATCTGCGCAGGATTTCCGAGCAGCAGCCACAGGCCGTTGCCGATCAGGTTGGTGGTGGTCTCGTGCCCGGCGTTGAGCAGGAAAATGCACTGGTGATAGAGTTCGGTTTCGGTCAGCCGCTCGCCGTCCTTCTCGCCCTGGATCAGCCGCGTCAGCACGTCCGAGTCCCAGTCGCCCGGGTGCCTGCGGCGTTCGGCGACCAGGTCCTTGAGGTAGGCGACGAATTCGCGCACCGCGCCGTTGCCGCGCTCGAGCATCTGCGGCGTCGGCGCGGGCTCGAGTCCCGAGAGAATCGCGGTCGACCAGCCGCGCAGCGGCCCGCGCTCCTCGCGCGGCACCGCGAGCAGGTTGCCGATGACCTCGATCGGAATCCGCGCCGCGAAGTCATCGATGAAATCGAGCGTACCCCGCTGCGCCATGCGCTCGAGCAGCGCCTCGACCAGGCGCGCGACATCGCCTTCCATGCGCGCGATGGCCTTCTGGTTGAGCGCGCCCATGATGAGGCGGCGCACGCGCGTGTGCAGCGGCGGATCGTTGAACACGAGGCTGGTCGTGTGATGTTCGTAGAGCGGCGAGTCGCCGAATTTGGGCCGGAACTCGATTCTCTTGTCGGAACTCGCGCGCGGCTCGCGGTAGACCGCGAGCGCGTCGTCGTAGCGCGTCAACAGCACGCCGCCGCCCGCGAGGGCGTGCACCGGGTCGTGCTCGCGCAGCGCGGCATACCAGGGATAGGGGTCGTCGAGAAAATCGGCCGGGGCCGCGGTGAGCTGGAAGCCGAGCGCCGCGTCGCGCGAAATCATTCGGTTATTATGCACGCCCCATGCAACGCGTCCCGATGGCCGAGTTTGCGCCCGCGCTGCGGCAGCGGCTGGAGGCGCTCTGGGGCCAGCCCGTCAACCTGTATCGCGCCCTCGGCAACCAGCCCGCGCTGGTCGCGGCCTGGACCGAGTTCTTCAACTCGGTGCGCCACGAAAGCCGCACGCCGCGTGCCCTGCGCGAGATCATGATCCTGCGCACCGCGCAGCTCGCGCGCTCCGAGTACGAATGGGCGCACCACCTGACGATGGCGCGCAAGGCGGGCGTGCGCGAGGCGCAGATCGCGGAACTGGTGCGCTGGCGCGATTCGCAACAGTTCGACGAGCGCGAGCGCGCGGCGCTGGCGCTCACCGAAGCGGTCACGGCGTGCAGCATGACGGACCAAGTGCACGCGGAAGTGAAGCGCCATTTCAGCGATGGCGATTACGTCGAGCTGTGCCTGACGGCCGCGGCCTACGCCATGGTGTCGCGCATGCTCGATGCGCTCGGCGTGGAGCTCGACGCGCCTGAACTCGACTACGCGCCGAAGCTGCCGTGACCCCGGCGCGCAGCTACCGCTATTACGACCTGGTGATGGCGGCGTTCGTCACGGTGCTGATCTGCTCCAACCTGATCGGGCCGGCGAAGATCGCGCAGGTGGATTTCCCGGTGGTCGGCGTGCTCACGTTCGGTGCCGGCGTGCTGTTCTTTCCGATTTCCTACGTCTTCGGCGACATCCTCACCGAGGTCTACGGCTATGCGCGCGCGCGCCAGGTGATCTGGGCGGGATTCGCGGGCCTCGGGTTCGCCTCGTTCATGTCGGCCGTCGTGGTGGCGCTGCCGCCGGCGCCGTTCTGGCAGCACCAGGGGGCCTACGAGATCGCCTTCGGCTCCACCTGGCGCATCGTCGCCGCCTCGATGGCGGCCTACTTCTGCGGCGAGTTCGTGAATTCCTTCGTGCTTGCGAAGATGAAGATCCTGACTGCGGGCCGTTGGCTGTGGACGCGCACCATCGGCTCGACCGTTGCCGGCGAAGCGGTGGACTCCGCGCTCTTCTACCCGCTCGCGTTCTACGGCAGCGGCGTCATTCCCGACGACAAGCTGCCGCTCGTGATGCTGGCGCAGTTCTTCTTCAAGGTCGGCGTCGAAGTGATCTTCACGCCACTGACGTACCAGGTCGTGGCCAAGCTCAAGCGCGCCGAGCACGAGGACTACTACGACCGCCACACCGACTTCAACCCCTTCAAACTTAAGGCTTAATTGGGGTCAGAGTCATGACTCTGACCCCCCAATGCACCGATGGCTACGGGGCGAGGGCGAGGGTGGCGCGCCGCTGGGTGGGCTCGTCGGGGCTCTCGGTGATGGCAAAGCCGAGATCGGTGCACAGCTCCAGCATGCCCCGGTTGTTGGCGAGGATGTGCCCGAGCATCACGCTCAGGCCGCGGGCGCGCGCGACCTCGATCAGCAACTCCATCAGGCGCCGGCCCAGACCGTGGCGCTGCCAGGCATCGGCCACCACGAGGGCGAATTCGCAGGTGTCGCCGTCCGGGTTGGTGATGTAGCGCACGACGCCGATCTCCACTTCCCTGCCGCTTTCCTCGATCACCGCGACGAAGGCCATTTCGCGCTCGTAGTCGATCTGCGTGAAGCGGACCAGCATCATGGGCGTCAGCTCGCGCAGCGTGTTCATGAAGCGGAAGTAGCGGCTCTCGTCCGAGAGCCCCTTCACGAATTCCTGCTCGATCGCCGCGTCCTCCGGGCGGATCGGCCGCAGCGTGATCACCTGGCCGTCGGGCCGCTGCCAGGTGCGCACGAACTTCGCGGGATACGGGTGGATCGCCATGTGGCCGTAGGCGATGCGCCCGGGCGGCGTGCGCCGCACCACCACGCGCGCGTCCGCCGCGATGGCGCCGCTTTCATCGACGATCAGCGGATTGATGTCGAGCTCCGCGAGCCACGGCAGCTCGCACACCATCTCCGAGACGCGCAGCAGCACGTTCTGCAGCGCCGCGAGGTCGACCGGCGGCAGGTGCCGGAAGGCGCCGAGCAGCCTGGAGACGCGCGTCGAGCGGATCAGTTCTTCCACCAGGAACGCATCGAGCGGCGGCAGCGCCACCGCGCGGTCGCGGTGCACCTCCACGGTGGTGCCGCCGGAGCCGAAGATGATCGCCGGTCCGAACACCGGGTCGCGGATCACGCCGATCATCAGCTCGC
Organism: Betaproteobacteria bacterium; assembly: GCA_004298325.1. Taxonomy (GTDB): domain Bacteria; phylum Pseudomonadota; class Gammaproteobacteria; order Burkholderiales; family SG8-39; genus 2-02-FULL-66-14. Next base: position 7,841 of record SCUF01000344.1, read on the forward strand.
GGCCGTTGGGCCGCACCACCATCGGCTCGACCGCGACGCCGTTGAGGTGCGCGCCGGGCCGGTGCTGCGCGACCGCATCGACGATGTCCTGGTAGGCCGCGCGCACCGATTGCGCGTTGCCCAGGTTGAGGCGCACGCCGCCGGCGTCGGTCTTGTGCGTGATGTCGGGCGAATCGACCTTCATCGCCACCGGGTAGCCCAGTTCCTGCGCCAGCAGCATCGCCTCCATGGGCGAATGCGCGACCATGGTTTTCGCGATCGGAATCTGGAACGCCGCGAGCAGCGCCTTCGATTCCATCTCGTTCAGCACCTCGCGATGCTCGGCGAGCGCGCCCTCGACGATGGCGCGCGCGCCCTCGAGGTCGGGGAGCGCCGGTTGCGACAGCGGTCCCGGCGTCCGGAGCAGCATGCGCTGGTTGCGGTAGAAGGAGGCCACGTGCGCGAACAGCTCCACCGCGCCCTCGGGGTTGCGGAACACCGGGATGTGCGCCTCGCCGAGCAGCCGCCGCGCCGGAATCACCTGCTCCTCGCCCATCCAGCAGGATAGAACCGGCTTGGACGAACCGCGCGCCGCCTCGATCACGGCCTGCGCAGCGCTCGCCGGATCCGTCATCGCCTGCGGCGTCAGCATGACGAGCACGCCGTCGACGTTCTCGTCGGCGAGGCAGGCCGAAGTCGCGGCGGCATAGCGCCCGGCATCGGCATCGCCGATCAGATCGAGCGGATTCGAGTGCGACCAGTTGACGGGCAGCGCGCTCTTCAGCGCTTCGATGGTGCGCGGCGAGAGTTCGGCGAGCGCAATGCCGAGATCGGCGCAGCGGTCCGCTGCCATGACGCCGGGGCCGCCGCCGTTGGTGATCACCGCGAGCCGCTCGCCGCGCGGCCAGAGGTGCGAGGCGAAGCCCTGCGCCGCCGCGAAGATCTGCCCGATGGTGCTGACGCGAACCGCGCCCGCGCGCCGCACCACTGCATCGAAGACGTCGTCGGCGCCGACGATTGCGCCGGTATGCGACAGCGCCGCGCGCGAGCCGGCCGGATGGCGTCCGACCTTCATCAGGATCAGGGGCTTGACGCGCGCCGCGGCGCGCATCGCCGAAACGAAACGCCGCGCGTCGCGCACGCCCTCGATGTAGAGCAGGATGTGCTCGGTCTTCGGGTCATTCACCATGAAGTCGATGATCTCGCCGAAGTCGATGTCGGTCGAGCCGCCGAGCGAGACCACGCTGGAGAAGCCGACGCCGTGCGAGTGCGCCCAGTCGAGCATTGCAGTGCACACCGCACCCGACTGCGAGATCAGCCCGATCGAGCCGGCGAGGGCGCCGCCGCGTGCGAAGGTCGCATTGAGCCCGATCTCCGGGCGCATCAGGCCGAGACAGTTCGGGCCGATGACGCGCAGCCGGTAACGGCGCGCGTTCTCGAGCAGCGCGCGCTCGAGGCGCGCGCCGGCGGGGCCGGTCTCCGAGAATCCGGCCGTGATCACCACCGCCGCGTGCACGCCGGCCTCGCCGCATTGTTCGATGACTGCGGGCACCACCTGCGCCGGCGTGGCGATCACCGCGAGGTCGATGCGCTGCGGGATCTTGCCGATCGCCGGGTAGCAATCGATTCCGTGCACGCCGCGGTGCTTGGGGTTTACCGCATAGAGCGCGCCGCGATAGCCCGCGGTCATGTTTTCCGCCAGCACGGCGCCCACGCTGCCGGCTTCGGGGCTCGCGCCGATGATCGCGACCGAGGCGGGCTGGAAGAGCGGCGACAGGTAATGGCGTTCTTCAGTATGTGGCATGCGGGCGCTCAGGCGGACGGTGCGTGGGTGAAGCCCATTTCAGCGCATCGGGCCGACGCGGTCATGATCGGCGTCAAGCCCGGCGTGGCGCCGGCTACTGCGCGCGCCCCGAGCGGTGCGCTTCGAGCACCCGGCGCAGGCTGGTGCGCGCCTCGCTCGGCACGTCGTCGAGCAGCAGCCTGCCATCGACCTCGACGAAAAAATAGCCGGTCACGTCGTCGGTGTCGCCGAGGTACCACATCAGCAGGCGGTGATGGCCGATCGCGGCCTCGCCGACGATGCGGTTCCCGGGCGCGAAGTAGCGGCCGAAGGCGCGCGCGAAATCGTCCGCGCTCCAGCCGGCGAAACTCTCGCGCAGGCGTTCGAAGCGCGCCTTGGGCGCATTCGACAGCAGTGACACTTCCTCGACGCGTCCCGCCGCGAGATGTCGCGTCACGAGCTTCGCGGCCTGGAGCGAATCGACCGGCGCGAGCTCGATCGCCGGGTCGAGCCGGTGCGCATCCGGCGCAAAGCTGCGCAGGGTGTAGCGGATCTGCCCGCCGTCCTGCGTCGCCAGCACCCGCGTCTCCTCGCCCCCGGCCAGCAGGGCGACGAAAAGCAGCAGCAGCTGGCTCAGCGCAAGCGTTCTCTTCACCATTCGATCGCTTGGAAAAAAGGTCGGAGCCCTCTTGATCGACGCCACGGGAAATCGGGCGCCGACCCCGATTCAGGCGGCGCGTGCGGCGGACGAGACGGCTTGCGGCCAGCGGGCGAGGAGCTCGGCGCGCCTGGCGCGCGCCTCGTCGATGCTCTTGGCCTTGATATGGCCAAAGCCGCGGATCGCCTCGGGCAGCGCGGCGATTTCCAGGGCGAGCGCGTGATTGTCGCGGCTGAGGTCCTTCAGCAGCGACTCGGCCGTCTGCTCGTATTCGCCGATCAGGGCGCGCTCGGTGCGCCGCTCCCCGGTGTAGCCGAAGACGTCCAGCGCGCCGCCGCGCAGGCCCTTGAACTTCGCCAGCAGCTTCATCGCCCCCAGCATCCAGGGCCCGTACTGCGTCTTCTTCGGCTCGCCCGTCAGCGGGTCTTTCTTCGCCCACAGCGGCGGCGCGAGGTGGAACACGAGCCGGTAATCGCCTTCGAAGCGCTCGCGGATCGAATTCAGGAAGGCGGGATCGGCGTGCAGCCGCGCCACCTCGTATTCGTCCTTGTACGCCATGAGCTTGGCGTAATTGCGCGCCACCGTCTCGGCGAGCCTGGACGAACCTGCGCGCTCCTGCTCCGCCACGCGCACGCGATCGACGAGCGCCTTGTAGCGCGCCGCGTAGGCCGCATCCTGGTACGCCGTGAGATGCGCCACGCGCCGCTCGATCACCTCGTCCAGGCTGCGCGACAGATGCCGCCCGATCGGGATCACGTCGGCGGGCGCCGCGATGCGCTGCACGCGCTCCAGGTCCACCGCCGCGCGCCGTCCCCACAGGAAACTGCCGAGATTGAACTCGACCTGCACGCCGTTCAGCTCGATCGCACGCTCGATCGAGGCGCGCGCGAGCGGCACCCAGCCCTTCTGCCAGCAGTAGCCGAGCATGAACATGTTGGTGGCGATCGAATCGCCCATCAGCTGCGTCGCCAGCTCCGCCGCCGGCACGAACGCGGCATTGCCCGCGCCGCAGGCGTCGGTGACGTCGCGCTGCAGGTCGGTCCCGGGCAGCTGCCAGTTCGGATTGCGCACGAACTCCGCGGTCGGCGCCGTGGTCGCGTTCACCGCGACGCGCGTCTTTTGCGGGCTCATCTTGGCGAGCGCCTCGCTGCTCGCGCTCACCACCAGATCGCAGCCGATGACGAGGTTCGCCTCGCCCGTGCTGATGCGCGTCGCATGCAGGGCGCCCGGCTGTGCCGCGAGGCGCACGTGCGACATCACCGGACCGCCTTTCTGCGCCAGTCCCGACATGTCGAGCACCGACACGCCCCTGCCCTCGAGGTGCGCCGCCACGGCGATGATCTGCCCGATCGTGATCACGCCCGTGCCGCCGATGCCGTTGACGAGGATCCCGTAGGGCGCCGCGAGCTCCGGCGGCGAAATTTCGGGGACCGCCGCAAACGCATCCGCCGCGTCGAGCCGCGACACGACGCGGCCCTTCTTCAGCTGCCCGCCCTCCACGGTGACGAAGCTCGGGCAGAAGCCCTTCAGGCAGGAGAAATCCTTGTTGCAGGTCGACTGGTTGATCCTGCGCTTGCGGCCGAATTCCGTCTCGAGCGGCTCCACCGACAGGCAGTTCGACCGGGTGCTGCAGTCGCCGCAGCCCTCGCACACCATGTCGTTGATGAGCGCGCGCCGGGCGGGATCGGGATATTCGTTGCGCTTGCGGCGGCGGCGCTTTTCCGAGGCGCAGGTCTGGTCGTAGATGAGCGCCGACACGCCCGGCTGCTCGCGCAGCTCGCGCTGCACGGCGTCCAGTTCGTCGCGATGGCGGACCGTGACCCCGGGCGCCCACGCCGTGCCGGCCGGATATTTCTCGGGCTCGTCGGTCACCACCACGATGGGCTTCACGCCCTCGGCGGCGATCTGCCGCGAGATGCTCGCCGGATCCAGCGGGCCGTCGTGCATCTGGCCGCCCGTCATCGCCACCGCGTCGTTGTAGAGGATCTTGTAGGTCATCGTGACCCTGGCCGCCACCGCGGCGCGGATCGCGAGCAGCCCCGAGTGGTAGTACGTCCCGTCACCGAGGTTGGCGAAGATGTGCCTTTCGTCGGTGAACGGCGCCTGGCCGATCCAGGGCGCGCCCTCCGCGCCCATGTGGGTGAAGGTCGCGGTGCTGCGGTTCATCCACACCGCCATGAAGTGGCAGCCGATGCCGGCGGTGGCGCGGCTGCCCTCGGGAACGCGCGTCGAGGTGTTGTGCGGACAGCCCGAGCAGAAGTACGGCTGGCGCAGCGCGGTAACCCGCGGCCGGGCGAGGGCCTTGTCCTTGAAATCGAGGAACGCGAGCCGTTCGCGGAAGGCGCTGCCGAGCAGGTGATCCATGCCCAGGCGCGTCATGCGGCTCGCAATCGCGCGCGCCACCATCGCCGGCGAATGCTCGTAGCTCGCCGGCAGGAGCCACGTGCCCGCGGGTTTGCCCTCGCCGCGGCTCCATTCGCCGTTGTCGTCGAACTTGCCCACCACGCGCGGCGCGCGCACGCCCGCCTCCCAGGCGTACAGCTCTTCCTTGATCTGGTACTCGATCAGCTGGCGCTTTTCCTCGACCACGAGGATTTCCTCCAGCCCCTCGGCGAAGCGGCGCGCGCCCTGCGGCTCGAGCGGCCAGCTCATCGCCACCTTGTAGACGCGCAATCCGATGTGGCGTGCGGCCTCCTCGTCGATGCCGAGGTCGGCGAGCGCCTGCATCGTGTCGCCGTACGACTTGCCCGTGGTGATGATCCCCAGGCGCGGGCGCGGCGAGTCCCACACGATGCGATCGAGCTGGTTGGCGCGCACGTAGGCGAGCGCGGCGTACACCTTCCAGTCGAGCAGCCGCGACTCCTGCTCGAGGAAGCTGTCGGGCCAGCGGATGTTGAGGCCGCCCTGGGGCAACGCGAAATCCTCCGGCAGGCGGATCACGACGCGATCCGGGTCAATTTCGACCGACGCGCCGGACTCGACCACGTCGGTGACGCACTTGAACGCGATCCAGCAGCCCGAATAGCGGCTCATGGCGAAGCCGTGCAGGCCGAGGTCGAGGTACTCCTGCACGTTGGCCGGGTTCAGCACCGGGATGCAGCAGGCCTTGAAGATGTGCTCGCTCTGATGCGGCAGCGTCGAGGACTTGGCGCCGTGATCGTCGCCCGCCAGCACCAGCACGCCGCCGTGCTTCGAGGTGCCCGCGGCGTTGGCGTGCTTGAAGACGTCGCCGCAGCGGTCGACACCGGGGCCCTTGCCGTACCACATCGAGAACACGCCGTCGTAGCGCGCGCCCGGAAACATGCCGACCTGCTGGGTGCCCCAGATCGCGGTCGCCGCGAGATCTTCGTTCAGGCCGGGCTGGAACTTGATGTGATGCCGGTCGAGGTGCGCACGCGCGCGCATCAGCGTCTGGTCGAGGCCGCCGAGCGGCGAGCCGCGATAGCCCGAAATATAGCCGCCGGTGTTGAGCCCCGTGCGCTCGTCCCGCACCCGCTGCAGCATCGCCAGCCGCGTGATCGCCTGCATGCCGGTGAGGAACACGCGGCCCTGCGGCAGCGTGTACTTATCGTCGAGCGAAGCCTTGGCGAGAATCGCGGGATCGACGGGCGCGTTCATCGGGTGTCCTCCACGAAG
>SCUF01000034.1 GCA_004298325.1 Betaproteobacteria bacterium
TTCGGCGTGCTGGTGTCGCTGTTCGTGTCGCTCACGCTGACGCCGATGCTGTGCTCGCGCTTTCTCGAGGTGCGCAGCCGGCACGGCCGCGCGTACTGGGCGCTGGAGCGCTTCTTCCGCGGCCTGGAGGCGTTCTACCGCCGCAGCCTGGCGTGGGCGCTGGCGCACCGCTGGACGGTGATGCTGGCGGCGCTCGCCGTCACGCTATCCTCGGTCTATTTCCTGCGCGCGCTGCCGGTCGAGCTCGCGCCGCAGCAGGACGAGGGCAAGATCTTCGTCAACGTTCGCGCGCCGCTCGGTTCGTCGATCGAGTACACCCAGCGCAAGCTGCAGGAGGCCGAGCAGATCGTCGGGCGCTACCCCGAAGTCGTGACCGAGTTTGCGGTCATCGGGCTGGGCTCGGTGGGCCAGGTCAACCAGGGACTGCTGGTGGTGCGCATGAAGCCGCGCGCCGAGCGCAGGCGCTCGCAGCAGCAGGTGATGGCGCAGTTGCGGCGCGATCTCACGGAAATCGCGGGCGTGCGCGCCTTTCCGCGCGCACCGGGCCTCGCGCCACGGCAGCGCTCCGAGCCGCTGCAGTTCGTGGTGCGCGGGCCGAGCCTGCAGGAGATGGGGCGCGTCGCCGCGCAACTGCAGTCGCAGCTGCAGCTCGACCCGGCGATCGGCCGCATGGACACCGACCTGCAGCTCGAGCTGCCGCAGCTGGTGCTCGAACCCGACCGCGTGCGCGCCGCGGGCCTCGGCCTGAACTCGTCGGACATCGCGCTCGCCATCAACATGCTGACCGGCGGGATCGACATCGCCAAGTACAACGACAGTCCGGGCGACGGCGAGCGCTACGACATCCGCGTCAAGGCGAAGGACGGCGAGTTCACGCAGCAGGCCGATTTGTCCAGGATCTACCTGCGCAACCGCAGCGGCCAGCTGGTGCGCTTCGACAGCGTGGCGAAAGTGCGCGAGACGCTCGGGCCGGCGGTGATCGGACGTTTCGACCTGCAGTACGCGGCGAGCTTTTACGCCACGCCGGTCATCGACCTGGGCGCCGCGATGGCCAGGGTGCGCGCGGCCGAGCGCAGCCTGCCGCCGGGCTACAGCGTGACCTTCATCGGCGAGGCCGAGCAGCTGGAGAAAACGAGCGGCGATACGGTGTTCACGTTCGCGCTCGCGCTGATCCTGCTCTACATGGTGCTCGCGAGCCAGTTCAACAGCTTTCTGCAGCCGCTCATCATCATGATCGCGGTGCCGCTCGCGGTGATCGGGGGGGTGTTCGCGCTGTGGATGTTCCAGCCGCTGGCAGCGCTGGGCAAGCTCGCCGGACTGGAGATCACGACGCACTCGCTCAACATCTACTCCATGATCGGGCTGGTGCTGCTGATCGGCCTGGTGGCGAAGAACTCCATCCTGCTGGTCGACCTCAGCAACCAGCGCCGCGCGCAGGGCCTGGGCGTGGACGAAGCGCTCGCCAATGCCTGCCCGATCCGCATGCGGCCGGTGCTGATGACCTCGCTCACGCTGATCCTCGCGCTGCTGCCGGCCTCGCTCGGCCTGGGCGCCGGCGCCGAGTCGAACGCGCCGCTCGCGATCGCGGTGATCGGCGGCATGATCACCTCGACGCTCCTCACGCTCGTCGTCGTGCCGGCGGCGTATTCGCTGGTGGAGAACTGGCGCGAGCGGCGCCACGCCCGGCGCGGCGGGGGCGCGGCGCTCGAAGCGCCGCAGGCGCCGAAGAAGACCGGCTAGATCAGGAATTCGATCAGGAACGGCCCGCGGCGCGCGCACGCTGCGCGGAAGGCATCGGCGAATGCTTCCAGCGTAGCCACGCGCGCAGCCTCCACGCCCATGCCTTCGGCGAGTCGCGTCCAGCGGATCTCCGGCCGCGCGAGATCGAACAATTCGCGCGAGGCCGGTCCGGGCGCTGCTCCCACCGCCGCGAGCTCACCTTGCAGGATCGCGTAGCGCCGGTTGGCGAACACGACATTCACCACGTCCAGGCGCTCGCGCGCCTGCGTCCACAGCGCCTGCAAGGAGTACATGCCGGCGCCATCGGCCTGCAGGCACACCACCTTGCGCTCCGGACAGGCGATCGCGGCCCCCGTGGCCGCAGGAAAGGCGTGCCCGATCGCGCCGCCGGTCAACTGGATCCAGTCGTGCGGCGCGGCGGCGAAGGTCGATGCGAAGAGCGCCCGGCCCGAGGTGACAGCGTCCTCGGCGACGATCGCCTGCTCCGGCAGCCGCGCCGCAAGCGCCTGGCCGAACGCGTCCGGCCTGAACGGCCCGCGCTGCAACTCGGGCAGCGGGCCCGGATCCGGCACGGGCACGGCGCGCGGCGCGCCGAGTTCGTCCGCCAGCGCTTCGAGCGCCCCGATGGCGTCCTGCTCGGGGCGCGCCAGCACGTGCAGCGTGCAGTCCCGCGGCCAGAGGGTGGAGGGCTTTCCCGGGTAGGCGAAGAAACCGACCGGCGGTTTCGCGCCGGCGAGAATCAGGTGCTTCGTCCCCGCCAGCACCTTGAGCGCCGCGTCCACCGCGTAGGGAATGCGGTCCACGGACGCACGCCCGCGGCCGCGCGCCATGCGCGGCACCTGCGTCGGCGTGCGCAGCAGGGCGCCGCTCGCGTGCGCCACGCGCTGCGCCGCACGCAATCCGGCGTCGCCGAGCGCCTCGTTCGACAGCAGCAGCATTGCGGGTTCGCCCGAGCGCAGGGCGCGCGCCGCGTCGCGCATCGCCTGTGGCGTCACCGCGGCGCGCGGCGGCGGCGCGAGCGCGCCCGCCGGCTGCGCGCCCTCGTTCCAGGCGCAGTCGGCGGGAAGCACCAGCGTGGCAATGCCGCCCGGCGGGGTGCGCGCCGCCTGCACCGCGGCCGCGGCATCGGCCGCCACGTCCGCCGCGCTGGCGCTGGTGCGCACCCAGTGCGACACCGTGCGCGCCAGCGCTTCGGTGTCCGCGGTGAGCGGCGCGTCGTGCGGGCGGTGGTAGGTGGCGTGATCGCCCACGATGCTGACGATCGGGGTGAAGGCGCGGCGCGCGTTGTGAAAATTGGCGAGCCCGTTCGCCAGCCCCGGGCCGCAATGCAGCAGCGTCGCGGCGGGCTTGCCCGCCATGCGGCCGTAGCCGTCGGCGCAGCCCGCCACCACGGTTTCGGCGAGTCCCAGCACGCAGCGCAGGCCCGGCACGCGGTCGAGCGCCGAGACGAAATGCATCTCGGAAGTCCCGGGATTGGCGAAGCAGACCTCGACCTGCGCCGCGACCAGCGTTCGCGCCAGCGCTTCAGCGCCGTTCATGCGCCGATGCTAGCATGCGCCCTGAAAGGAACCTGACATGGCAGCCAGTCCCGAGACGCGCAGCATGGCCCTGTTCTGCGACTTCGAGAACGTCGCGCTCGGCGTGCGCGAGGCGAAGTACGCGCACTTCGACATCGGCAAGGTGCTCGAGCGCCTGCTGCTCAAGGGCACGATCGTGGTGAAGAAGGCCTATTGCGACTGGGACCGCTACAAGGACTTCAAGGCGCCGATGCACGCCGCCGCGTTCGAGCTGATCGAGATCCCGCACGTGCGCCAGTCGGGCAAGAATTCGGCGGACATCCGCATGGTGGTGGACGCGCTCGACCTGTGCTACACCAAGTCGCACGTCGACACCTTCGTCATCATCAGCGGCGATTCCGA
>SCUF01000345.1 GCA_004298325.1 Betaproteobacteria bacterium
GCGCCGGTCGACCGGCGGCGCGCGCGCTGACCGGGCAATGCTGGAAATCGACGGCTCGCACGGCGAAGGCGGCGGGCAGCTCGTGCGCCTGGCAGCCGCGCTCTCGGCGATCAGCGCGATGCCGATCCGGGTGCGCCGGGTGCGCGCCGGGCGGGAGAAACCCGGGTTGGCTGCGCAGCACCTCGCGGCGCTGCAAGCGGTCGCCGCGCTCTCCGGCGCGCGCGCCGAGGGGCTCGCACTGAAGTCGCAGGAATTCTCGCTTGTCCCCGGCGCTCCCGGCGCTGACCGCCAGCGCTGCGACGTCGGCACGGCCGGGAGCGTAACGCTGGTTCTGCAGGCGCTGCTGCCGGTGATGCTGGCGCGCGGCACGGCCTGCGCAGTGACTGTCGCCGGCGGCACCGACGTGCGAGCGGCGCCGCCGCTGGATTACTTCGGCGCCGTTCTGCTGCCCTTGCTCGAGCGCATGGAGGCCCGGGTGAATTTCAGTGTGCGACGGCGTGGCTACTTCCCGCACGGCGGCGGCGAGGTCGAAATTGCAGTGCAGCCGGGCGCCCTGCGTCCGTTCATGGCGCAGCAGCAGGGCGCGCTTGGCGCTCTTGCAGGCGTGGCGCACGTCGCCAATCTGCCGGAACAGATCGCCGCGCGCATGCGAGCGGCTGCGCTCGGGCGCCTGGGCGAGCGGTTGCGCGGCGTCGCAGAGATCAGGAGCGCGGTGCTCGGGGCTGACGCAGCGTCCGGCCAGGGCGGCGCCATCGTCGCCTGGGCGTGCACCCGGCACACGGTGCTCGGCGCGGGACGCGTCGCCGAACGCGGCGTGCGTGCCGAATCGCTCGGCGAGGCAGTCGGCGAGGAACTCGCCGCGGACCTCGCGAGCGGCGCTACGCTCGATGTGCACGCGGCCGACCAGATGCTCGTCTACCTCGCGCTGGCGCGTGGCGGAGCGTTCACCGTCCGCCGCCTCACGCGCCATGCCGAGACCGCGATGTGGCTGATCGAGCAGTTCCTTCCGGTGCGGTTCGCGACCTCACCGCTCGGGCCCCTGACGCGGGTCGAGGTTCTGGCGAATCAGAGCGGGCGATGAGACCGCGCGCCTGCATCGGCACGAGCGGCTGGAATTACGACGCCTGGCGCGAGGGCTTCTACGGCAGGTGCCCCAGGCGCGGGTGGCTGGGTTTCTGCGCGCAGCGCTTCAGCGCCGTCGAAGTGAACGCGACCTTCTACCGCCTGCAGCGCAAGGAAACGTTTGTGCGCTGGCGGGAGGAGACGCCCGCGGGCTTTCGCTTCGCCCTCAAGGCGAACCGGTACCTCACTCACAACAAGAAGCTCGCCGATCCCCTCGCTTCGATTCGCCTCGAGCGCGAGCGCGCTGCGGGGCTCGGCGCGAAGCTCGCCGCCGTGCTGTGGCAATTGCCGCGAAACCTGCACAAGGACCTGGCGCGGCTCGAGACGTTCGCGCGCGCGCTGCGCAGCTGGCCGCGCGTGCGTCACGCAATGGAGTTTCGCCACGCGTCCTGGTTCGACAACGAGGTCATGGAGTGCCTGCGCCGGCACCGGGTCGCGGTCTGTCAATCGCATGCCGCGGACTGGCCGCTGTGGGACGCCGTGACCGCCGATCTCGTCTACGTGCGTCTGCACGGGCGACCGGTCACCTATGCCTCGAACTACCCGCAGGCCGAGCTGCGCCGCTGGGCGGTGAAAATGCGTCGCTGGCGGCGACAGGGGTGCGAGGTGCACATTTATTTCGACAACGACGCGCTCGGCCATGCGCCGTTGAACGCGCTTCGCCTCATCGAGCTGGTCCGGCCTTGAGGCACGGTCTGCCGCGGTCGCCGCGTGGCCATCTTCACGCCGGCGCCGCCTGGGCTTTGGGGCGCAACGCGCGCAGCTTCTCCCAGAGCTTGCGCTCCTCGCCCGACAATTTTTCCGGCAGCGCGACCGCCAGGCGCAGGTAGAGATCGCCGCGGCCGCGGCCGCCGAAGCGCGGCAGCCCCTTGCCGCGCAGCCGGAGCCGCGCATCGTGCTGCGTGCCAGGCGGCACGGTCACCGTGATCGAGCCTTCGAGCGTGGGCACCCGCAGCTCGGCGCCGAGCACCGCGTCGGCCACGTCGAGCGCCTGCACGCGCCAGAGGTCCGCGCCGTCGCGCTGGAAGCGCTCGTCCGGCGCGCTGCGCACGATCACGAGCAGATCGCCCGGTGGCGCCCCGGGCTGCTCGGCGGCATAGCCTTTGCCGGGCACGCGCAGCGCAAGCCCGTCCTCTGCGCCGGGTGGAATCTGCACGACGAGCGATTCCTCGCGCCGCACCTGGCCGCTGCCGCCGCACGCGGCGCAAGCGTGGTCGATGATCCGGCCGCGGCCACGGCAATCGGGGCAGGTGCTCGACTGGCGGATGTAGATGCCCTGCTCGCGCCGCGTGGTCTCCTTCAGGCCCGTGCCCTTGCAGGCCGCACAGGCACGCGGCTGCGTGCCGGCGCGCGCGCCGCTGCCCTTGCATTGCGCGCACACGGCCAGGCGCTGGAACCGCACCGGCGCTTCGCCGCCCGTGGCAATGCGCTCGAGCGGCACCTGGGCCTCGATCTCAATGTCGGCGCCGCGCGGCGGACCGCGTCGCCGGCGGCCGAAGAGGCGCTCGAACAGGCCGCCGCCCGGACCGAAGCCCGCGTCGCCGAAGATCGAGTCGAAGTCGATGCCGCCGAAAAGGTCTTCGCGCGAAAAACCCGAAACGCCGGCGAAGCCGCCGGCATCGTAGTCGGCGCGCTTGCCGGGATCGGACAGGACCGCGTAGGCCTCGGCGATCTCCTTGAAGCGCTCCTCCGCGCCCGGCGCCTTGTTGCGGTCCGGGTGATACTGCATCGCGAGCTTGCGAAAGGCGTCCTTGATCGCCTTCCCGTCGGCCGAGCGGGCGATGCCGAGCACCTCGTAATAGTCGCGCTTGGCGGCCGTGACGTTCAGCGCGTCTCGCGGTAGTCGGCGTCGACCACGCGCGCGCCCGAGGGTGTCTCGTCGCGGGGCGGCGGCACGACGGTCTCGCGGTACACGCCGGCGTCGGGCTGCTGCGCGTAGATCACGGCGCCGGCCTCCTTGAGCAGCTTCGCCAGCGCGTCGCTTCTTTCCCTGGCGAGCCTGGCGTCCTTGCTGGCGATTGCTGCGCGCGTCTCGCGCCGCGCAGTCTCGATGCGGCCCTTCAATTCGGCGGTGAGCTTATCGGCGAAATCGGCGAGCGTCTTCTCGGCCTGGTAACACAGGCCGTCCGCGGCGTTGAGCGCCTCGGCGACCGCACGCCGCTCGCGGTCGGCTTCGGCAAAGCGCTCGGCTTCGTCGATCATGCGCCGCTTCACGTCCTCGGCGAGCCGCGTCGAGCCGGTGATGCGGATCGACTGCGAGCGGCCGGTCGCCGTGTCGCGCGCCGCGACATTGAGGATGCCGTTGGCGTCGATGTCGAAGCTGACGTCGATCTTCGGCAGGCCGCGCGGCGCCGGCGCGAGGCCGTCGAGGTTGAATTCGCCCAGGCTCGTGTTGTCCCGCGCCATCGGGCGTTCGCCCTGGAAGACGTGAATCGTGACGCTGGTCTGCAGGTCCGCGGCGGTGGTGAAGACCTCGCTCTTTTTCACTGGCAGCGGCGTGTTGCGCGCGATCAGCGGCGTCGCCACGCCGCCGAGCGTCTCCACGCCGAGCGTCAGCGGCGTGACGTCCACCAGCACGATGTCCTTGACTTCGCCCGAGAGCACGCCCGCCTGGATCGCGGCACCCGCGGCCACGCACTCCATCGGGTCGACGCCCAGTTCCGCCTTGCGGTGGAACAGGTCCTCGTAGAAGCGGCGCACTGCCGGCATGCGCGTCGGGCCGCCGACGAACACCACCCGGTCGACCTGCTGCGGCGTGACGTTCGCGTCGCGCAAGGCCTGTTCGACCGGGGCGCGGCAGCGCTCGATCACCGCCTGCACCACGCGCTCCAGTTCGGTGCGGGTGAAATCCATCTCCAGGTGCAACGGCTCACCTCGCGCCATGCCGATGTAGGGCAGGCTGAGGTGCGTGGTGGTGCTGGTGGAAAGCTCGATCTTCGCGATCTCGGCCGCCTCGAGCAGCCGCGCCGCGGCCTTGGGGTCGGCCCTGAGGTCGAGGCCGCTCTGTTCGCGGAAGCGATCGGCCAGTTCGTCGAGGATCGCCTGGTTCATGTCGGTGCCGCCCAGGCGCGTGTCGCCGCTGGTTGCCTTGACCTCGAACACGCCCTTGCCGAATTCCATGATCGTGACGTCGAGCGTGCCGCCGCCGAAGTCGATCACCGCGATGCGCAGGTCCTGGTTGAGCCGGTCGAGCCCGTAGGCGAGCGAAGCGGCGGTGGGTTCGTTCACCAGGCGCAGCACGTTCAGCCCCGCGATGGTGGCGGCATCCTTGGTGGCGCTGCGCTGGTTGTCGTCGAAATAGGCCGGCACCGTGACCACGGCGTCCTTCACCGGCTCGCCGAGGAAGGCTTCGGCGTCGCGCCTGATCTTCTGCAGCAGGAACGCCGAGAGCTGTTCGGGCGTGAATTCACGCTCACGCAGCCGGACCTTGCGGCGTGTGCCCATCAGGCGCTTGAAGCCGCTCGCCGTGCCCTCGGGATTCGCGGCGGCCTGCCGCCGGGCGGGCTCGCCGACCAGCAGCGTGCCGTCGGCGCCGAACGCGACGTAGCTCGGGAAGGCCTTGCCGCCGAGGCTGATGCCTTCGGCGCTCGGAATCAGGACCGGACGCCCGCCGCGCAGCACGGCGGCGGCGGAATTGGACGTGCCCAGATCGATGCCGATGACGGCCATGGCGTGCCTTTCCGCTTACATGCCCTCGGGCATCGGCGCGGCTTCCTTCTGCGGGATCTGCGCGATCATGCAGTCGGTGGTGAGGATCAGCCCCGCGATCGACGCCGCGTTCTGCAGCGCGGCGCGCGCCACCTTGCACGGATCGAGCACGCCCATCTTCACCAGGTCGCCGTACTCGCCGGTCGCGGCGTTGTAGCCGAAGTCGCCCTCGCCGTCGGCGACG
>SCUF01000346.1 GCA_004298325.1 Betaproteobacteria bacterium
GCGGTTCGCGGCGCGGCTGCCGTGCATCTTCCAATTGCCGGCCACCAGCCGATTGCGCATCTGACGCGGATCCGGAAAAAAACGCGCAATTTTACCGCATTGGCCGGGCTTATGCGACGCGCCGAGCGGCCGCCGCTACAGGTAACCGAGCCAGCGCGGCAGGAACAGCACGATCTCCGGAACGAAGGTGAGCAGCAGCAGCATGGCCGTCATCGCGGCGACCAGCCAGCCGCACCAGACCAGGGTCGACTCGATGCGGATGCCGGCGATGCGGCAGGTGACCATCAGGTTCACCGCCGTGGGCGGCGTGAACTGGCCGATGGCGACGTTGATCGTCATGACGATGCCGAGCCAGACGAGGTCCCAGTGGTAGGCCTGCGCGACCGGCAGCAGGAACGGCAGGAACACGAAGTAGGTCGCCGCGGCGTCGAGCGCCGTGCCGGCGACGAGCAGCATGGCGGTGATCGCGAGCAGCACCACGGTTTCGCTGGTGCCGCTGCTGGTGAGCCACCGGGCGAACTGGTTGAAGACGCCGATCGTGTCCACCGCCCAGCCGAACAGCGCGGCGAGCCCGACCAAGAACAGGATGACCGCGGAGACTTCGGCACCCTCGGCCATCAGGTCCCACACCTGGCGCCAGTTGAGCGAGCGGTAGACGGCCAGCGCGACGAACAGCCCGTAGGCGACCGCCACCACCGCGGCCTCGGTCGGCGTGAAGGCGCCCGAGCGCATGCCGCCGAGAATGATCACGGGCGCGAGCAGTCCCCAGCCGGCCTGCTTGAAGCTTTGCCAGAAGCGCGGCGCCGGCTCGGGATCGTCGGCGCCCCAGCCCTGCCGCGTGGCGAAGATCAGCGCCGCGAGCACCAGCGTCAGCCCCGACAGCAGCCCCGGCACCAGCCCGGCCGCGAACAGCGCCTGCACGCTTGCCTGCGGCACCAGCACCGAATAGATGATGAGCGCGATCGAGGGCGGAATCACGATCGCGGTCGAGCCGCCGGCGGCGATCAGGCTGGCGCTGAATTCGCGCGGATAACCGGCGCGCGTCATCGCCGGAATCAGGATCGCGCCGACCGCCGCGGCATCGGCGGGCCCCGAGCCCGATATCCCGCCCAGGATCATGCACACCAGCACCGCCGCAACGGCGAGGCCGCCGGCGCGCTTGCCGACGAGGCTCTCGGCCAGCCGCACCAGGCGCGCCGCGACCCCGGAGCGCTCGAATATCATGCCGGCGAGGATGAACACCGGAATCGCGATCAGGGGATACTTGGCGATGCCGCTGTACACGATGGTCGGCACCGACATGATGCCCATCTTCGCCGCCACGATCACCGCCACCCCCGACAGGCCGAGCGCCACGGCGAGCGGCACCGCGGCGCACATCAGGACGGTGAACACGCCGAACAGCAGCCAGCTCATGGCGACTTCGTGCGCCAGACGTGAGCGAATCCCTGCGCGATGCGCGCCAGCACCAGCACGGCGAGCAGCGGCAGCCACAGCGTGTAGATCCATTGCGGCCAGCCGAGCCCCGGCGAGGTGACTTCGAGATCGAAGTCGTCCCAGGCCATGCGCCCGCCGTACCAGGCGAGCAGAGCGAGCATCAGCGCGCTCATCGCCAGGCCGGCGAGCAGCCAGCGCCGCCGCCACGGCCAGGACAGCTTGTCGATGAAGTAGCTGACGGCGATCTGGTTGCCGTCGAGGAACGCCTTGGCCG
>SCUF01000347.1 GCA_004298325.1 Betaproteobacteria bacterium
GCGGTCTCGGCGGCGCAGAACATCGTCAAGTGCGTGCGCCGCTGCGGTCTGGAAGTGAACGACCTGATCCTGCAGCCGCTCGCCTCGGCGCGCGCCGTGCTGTCGGACGACGAGCGCGAACTGGGCGTGTGCCTGATGGACATCGGCGGCGGCACCACGGACCTGGCGGTGTTCACGCACGGCGCGATCCGGCACACCGCGGTGATCCCGATCGCCGGCAGCCAGATCACGAGCGACATCGCCATGGCGCTGCGCACGCCGACCGCGGAGGCCGAGACGCTCAAGGTGCGCCACGGCGTGGCGCTGCGCCAGCTCGCCGACCCGAACGAGATGATCGAGGTGCCGGGTATCGGCGATCGCCCGCCGCGCGCACTGTCGCGCCAGACCCTCGCCGAGGTGATCGAGCCGCGCGTCGAGGAGCTCTACCAGATGGTGCAGAAGGTGCTGCACGACTCGGGCAACGAGCAGCTGCTGTCCTCGGGCATCGTCCTCACCGGCGGTTCCGCGGTGATGCAGGGCATGGTCGAGCTGGGCGAAGAAATCTTTCACATGCCGGTGCGCCTGGGCGTGCCGCGCTACAGCGGCGGCCTCGCCGACGTGGTGCGCAACCCGCGCCATGCCACCGGGGTGGGACTGCTGCTGGAAGGCGTTTCGCAGGTGCAGCAGGGCAGGATGCAGCGCCAGGATGGCTCGCTGCGGGCGGTGCTGGCGCGCATGCGTGAATGGTTCCAGAGGAATTTCTGATTTTCCGGAGCAGTCATCGTTCAACAGGCAAGGAGGCTACGCATATGTTCGAAATCGTGAATGACCAGGCGCAGGGACCCGTCATCAAGGTGATTGGCGTCGGCGGCGCGGGCGGCAATGCCGTCAACCACATGATCGAAAAAGGCGTCGAGAAGGTGGAGTTCATCGCCGTCAATACCGACGGCCAGGTGCTGGCGCGCAATCAGGCGCGCAATCAGATCCAGCTCGGCTCGAGCGGCCTGGGCGCCGGCGCGCGGCCCGAGGAGGCGAAAGCCGTGGCGCTCGCCGAACGCGAGCGGCTCGAGGAGGCGATCGCGGGCGCGCACATGGTGTTCATCACGGCGGGCATGGGCGGTGGCACCGGCACCGGTGCCGGGCCGGTGATCGCGGAGATCGCCCGCTCGCTCGGCATCCTGACCGTGGCGGTGGTCACCAAGCCGTTCGCCTGGGAGGGCTCCAAGCGCCTCAAGATCGCGGAGGCCGGCATCGAGGCGCTGGCGCCGCATACCGATTCGCTGATCGTGATCCTCAATGACAAGCTCGAGGAGATTCTCGGCGACGACGTCACGCAGAAGGAAGCCTTCAAGGCGGCCGACGACGTCCTCAATGGCGCGGTCGCCGGCATCGTCGAGGTGATTCACAACCCGGGCGATGTCAACGTCGATTTCCAGGACGTGCGCACTGTGATGTCGGAGCAGGGCATGGCGATGATGGGGTCGGCGAGTGCGAGCGGCATCGACCGCGCCCGTGTTGCCGCCGAGCAGGCGATCGCCTGCCCGCTGCTGGAGGGCGTGAACCTGGCGGGCGCGCGCGGCGTGCTGGTCAACATCACGGCCTCGAGCGAAACGCTGAAGCTGCGCGAGACCCGCGAGGTGATGAACACGATCCGCGCTTACGCCGCAGACGACGCCACCATCATCTACGGCGGCGCGAGCGACGACACGCTCGACGACCAGCTGCGCGTGACGGTCATTGCCACCGGGCTTGGCGCGCCGCTGGGCGCGCGCCAGGGCAAGCCGCAACTCGTGGTATCGCAGAAGACCGGAACCGACAACCAGGCGATGGCCATGGCGGGCGCGCCGCTCGAACTCGGCGCGGGCGTTGACACGCCAGCCGTGTTCCGTCGCCGCGATCGTGCGGCGCAGGTCGAGGCGCTGGCCAACAGCGGAGTCGACAAGTACGACATTCCCGCGTTCCTCAGGAAGCAGGCGGACTAGGGCTGTCGGTCAGCCACGCCGGCCGGCGCTCCCTCCTTGCCTGGGGGGCGCCGGCTTGCGGCGTATTGCTAGAATGACCACCGCATGCTGCGCCAGAGAACCCTCAAGTCACTGATCCGCGCCACGGGCGTCGGGCTGCACACCGGTCGCAAGGTGGCGATGACGCTGCGACCGGCGCAACCGGACACTGGTATCGTGTTCCGGCGCGTCGATCTGGCGGTGCCGGCCGACATCCCGGCGCGCGTCGACCTCGTCGGCGAGACGCGGCTGTGCTCGTGCCTGGTGCAGGGCGGGGTCAAGGTGTACACCGTGGAACACCTGATGTCGGCGCTCGCCGGGCTGGGCATCGACAACGTGCATGTCGATCTGGACGGTCCGGAAGTCCCGATCATGGATGGCAGCGCGGCGCCATTCGCGCTGCTGCTGCAGCAGGCCGGCATCGCGCCGCAGGCGGCACCCAAGCGTTTCCTGCGCGTGACGCGGCGGGTTGAAGTCCGCGACGGCGAGAAGTCCGCCCGGCTCGAGCCGCACGACGGCTTCAGGCTTTCGTTCTCGATCGCCTACGACCACCCGGTGATCGAAAAATCCGCTACTGCGCTGACGCTGGACTTCGCCGAAACTTCGTACCTGAAGGAGGTCGCGCGCGCGCGCACCTACGGCTTCATGCACGACGTCGAGGAGCTGCGCGAGAGCGGTCTGGCGCTGGGCGGCGGCCTCGACAACGCCGTGGTGCTGGACGAGTATCGCGTGCTGAATGCCGAGGGCCTGCGCTTCGCCGACGAGTTCATCCGCCACAAGCTGCTCGATGCCGTGGGCGATCTCTACCTGCTCGGCAAGCCGCTGCTGGCCGCGTTTTCAGCGCACAAATCGGGCCACGCCCTCAACAACCGCCTGCTGCGCGTGCTGCAGAACGACCCGGGGGCCACCGAGGTCGTGACCTTCGAGCGTGCCGAAGAAGCCCCGGTAGGCGTGGCGCGGCTCGTCAGCCAGCTCGCCTGAGGCGCAGCCGGCGGCCGCGGGTCTCGCGCTCCAGCAGCGCCTTCAGGGCACCCTTGGCCGGTGACTCCCCCAGACTTTCGTAAAGCGCTGATAAAGCGGAGAAACCGGCCTCCGGCAGGAGGCGCGGGTGCCGCGCCGCCGGCGCGTTTTTGTTGACCGCGCGCGGTTGCACCCTCACCGAAACTGAATTAACCTTCGCCCCGCGCTGCGACAAGAAATCCGACAACGAGGGAGTCAGCAGCCGGAGTTTGGCCGCCGCCGCAGCGTTCGCGGCGAGCAATACAAGCCGCCCGTCCCGCAGGTTCGATGCGCGCACCGCGCGGGCCAGTTCAGGCGGCAGGAAATCGTTGCAATGCCCTGATAGGGCGCGTATTTCACGCAACTTGGCGACGACCGGCTGAAGCTCGCGGTCGTTGGCCAGCAGGCGGTCGATTTCCGAGGGGGGCACGGGGGCAGGATGTGCAGGAGGAGTGCAGGGTGCAGATTATCTTGATCTCTCATCGCCTGGCAAAGGCGAAGACGCTGGCGCTTTCAACGCGCCATCTGGTTGTTTCGATCGGGCTGGCGCTCGGGCTCCTCGTAGGGCTCACCGCTGCGCTCTACTGGCTGACCCTGCGCCTGGCCACCGAGTTCAAGCTGCCGGTGATTCATCAACTCGCGGTCGCGGCGCAGAAGAATGAAACCGAGCGCGCGCGCGAATTCGTGCAGCAGAACTTGAGCGCCATGGCGGTCAAGCTGGGCGAGATGCAGGCGCAGCTGACGCGTCTGGACGCGCTGGGCGAGCGGCTTGCCACGCTCACCGGCATCCGTCCGCAGGAGTTCCGCTTCGCCGAGGTGCCCGGTCTGGGCGGCGCGCAGGCAAGTTCAGCGGCGCCGCAGGACCTGTCGCTCGCCGAATTCAGCAGCCGGCTGACGACGCTGTCGCGCGAGATGGAGCAGCGCACCGACATGCTCGGCGTGCTTGAGGCGCAGCTGTTCGAGCAGACCGTGAAGAAGAAAGCGCTGCCGACCATGATGCCGGTGAGCGCGCCCTTCAACGCCTCGGGCTTCGGCTGGCGCATCGATCCCTTTACCGGGCAGCGCGCGATGCACGAGGGCGTCGATTTCATCGTCGATCCCGGCGCGCCGGTGGCCGCGGCCGCGGGAGGCGTGGTGCAGTTCGCCGGCTTTCACGCGCAGTACGGCAACGTCGTCGACATCGACCATGGCAACGACCTGGTGACGCGCTATGCGCACCTGTCGAAGATCCTGGTGAGCGAGGGCGCCGTGGTGCAGCGCGGACGTCCGATCGGCGAAAGCGGCAGCACCGGACGCTCCACGGGTCCGCACCTGCACTTCGAGGTCCGCTTCCGGGGTGCGCCGCAGAATCCGTCGCGCTTCCTGCTCGCCGCCGATCCGCAGCGTCCCGGCGCGCGCGGCAGAGCCCTCGCCAGCGCCCGCTAGCAGGCCGCCGGAGCGGCCCGCTTCGGCGTGATAAAATTTTTATTTTCCGGGGGTTAGAACGCCCGCGCCCCCGGCTTCATGATGGCGAACGTACTCACCAAGATCTTTGGCAGCCGCAATGACAGGCTGCTCAAGCAATATTCGCGTACGGTCGCGCGCATCAACGCGCTCGAGCCCGCGATCTCGAAGCTGAGTGACGAGCAGCTGCGCGCCAAGACCGGTGAACTGAAGCAGCACTTCGCGCAGAGGATTGCGGACGTACCGGAAGAACAGACGGCGGAGGCCGAGCGCGAGGCGCTCGACGAGATCCTGCCGGAAGCCTTCGCAGTCGTGCGCGAAACCGGCAAGCGCACGCTCCGGATGCGCCACTTCGATGTCCAGCTGATTGGCGGCATGGTGCTGCACTACGGCAAGATCGCCGAAATGCGCACCGGCGAGGGCAAGACGCTGGTCGCCACCTTGCCCGCGTATCTCAACGCGCTCACCGGCAAGGGCGTGCACATCGTCACTGTCAACGACTACCTGGCGCGGCGCGACGCCGAGTGGATGGGCAAGATCTACGGCTTCCTCGGCCTGACGGTCGGGGTCAACGTGCCGCAGATGGACGCCGACGAGAAGCGCGCGGCGTACGCCACCGACATTACTTACGGCACCAACAATGAATTCGGTTTCGATTACCTGCGCGACAACATGGCCATGCGGGTCGAGGAGCGCTATCAGCGCGGCCTGCACTACGCCATCGTCGACGAGGTTGACTCGATCCTGATCGACGAGGCGCGCACGCCGCTGATCATTTCCGGGCAGGCAGAGGACCGCACCGAAGTGTACCAACGCATGAACCAGGTGCCGCCGCTGCTGACGCGCCAGGCCGACGAAAAGGCGCCGGGCGATTTCTGGGTGGACGAGAAGAACCACCAGATTCTGCTGTCCGAGTCGGGGCACGCCAAGGCGGAGGAAATCCTGGCGCGGGTCGGCATGCTGCCGGCCGGCGCGAGCCTCTACGAGCCGGCCTACATCAACCTGGTGCACCATCTGTACGCGGCGCTGCGCGCCCACCACCTGTTCCATCGCGACCAGCATTACGTGGTGCAAGAGGGCGAGGTCTGCATCGTCGACGAATTCACCGGGCGGCTGATGCACGGACGGCGCTGGTCCGACGGGCTGCATCAGGCGGTCGAAGCGAAGGAAGGCGTCGCGATCCAGAACGAGAACCAGACCCTGGCGTCGATCACCTTCCAGAACTATTTCCGCATGTACCGCAAGCTCGCGGGAATGACGGGCACGGCGGACACCGAGGCCTACGAGTTCCAGGAGATCTACGGCCTGGAGACGGTGGTCATCCCGACGCACATGCCGATGGTCCGCGAGGATCGCCAGGACCAGGTCTACCGCACCACCAAGGAAAAGCACAAGGCGATCGTCGACGACATCCGCGACTGCTACACGCGCGGCCAGCCGGTGCTGGTGGGCACGACTTCGATCGAGAATTCGGAGCTGCTCGCCGCCATGCTGCAGCAGGAAAAGCTGCCGCACCAGGTGCTGAATGCGAAGCAGCACGCGCGCGAGGCGGAGATCGTGGCGCAGGCGGGGCGGCCGAAAATGGTCACCATCGCCACCAACATGGCGGGCCGCGGCACCGACATCGTGCTGGGCGGCAACGTCGAGAAGCAGTGCGAGCATGTCGAAGCCGCGGCGGACATCACGCTCGAGGACAAGCGCGTGCGCGTCGAGAAGCTGCGCAGCGAATGGCAGCAGCTGCACGACCACGTGATCAACGCCGGCGGCCTGCATATCGTCGGCACCGAGCGCCACGAGTCGCGCCGCGTCGACAACCAGCTGCGCGGGCGCTCCGGGCGCCAGGGCGACCCGGGGTCGTCGCGTTTCTACCTGTCGCTCGAAGACCCGCTGCTGCGCATTTTCGCCGGCGAGCGCATCAACCGCATCATGGTGATGCTCAAGATGCCCGAGGGCGAAGCGATCGAGCACCGCATGGTGACGCGTTCGCTGGAGAGCGCGCAGCGCAAGGTCGAGGCGCGCAACTTCGACATCCGCAAGCAGCTGCTGGAATACGACGACGTCTCCAACGATCAGCGCAAGACGATCTACGCGCTGCGCAACGAGCTGCTCGAGTCGGAGGACGTGTCACAGCGCATCGCCGACCTGCGCGCCGGCGTGGTCACGGACCTGTTCCGCCAGTTCGTGCCGGAGGAGAGCGTCGAGGAGCAATGGAACATCGCCGGGCTCGAGACCGCGCTCAAGGCGGAGCTCGGCTACGAGCTGCCGCTGCGCGCCTGGCTCGATTCCGAGCCCGACCTCGGCGACGAGGCGCTGCTCGAGCGCATCATCGCGCGCGCGCACGAGGCTTACAGCGCCAAGGTCCCACCCGGCGCCGAAACCTCGTTCCACCAGTACGAGCGCTACGTGATGCTGCAGATCCTCGACGGCCACTGGCGCGAGCATCTCGCGGCGCTCGATCACCTGCGGCAGGGCATCCATCTGCGCGGCTACGCGCAGAAGAACCCGAAGCAGGAGTACAAGCGCGAGGCGTTCGAGCTGTTCGGCGCCATGCTGGAGGCGGTCAAGCTCGAGGTGACGCGCACCCTGGTGGCGGTCGAGATCCGCGCCACGGAAGAAGTGCCGCAGGCCGACGTCGAGCAGCACGTCGAGAATGTGCGGCTGCAGCACGCCGACTATGAGGAGGCGCTGGTCGAGGCGGCGGAGCCGAAGAAGCCGCAGCCCGCGGTGCGCGCTGCGGCCAAGGTCGGGCGCAACGATCCCTGCCCCTGCGGCTCCGGAAAGAAGTACAAGCACTGCCACGGCAAGCTGAGCTGATGGCGGTCAATCTTGCGCCACCGGTTCCGGCGCAGCTCCACCCGGTTCCGGGTGTCGAGCTGGGCGTGGCCATGGCTGGGGTGAAAAAGCCGCAGCGCCGGGACCTGCTGGTGGTGCGCCTCGCCCCTGGCACGACAGTCGCCGGGGTGTTCACCCGGAATCGTTTCTGCGCCGCGCCGGTCGTGCTAGCGAAGAAGCACCTCGCGGCCGAGGTGCGCGCGCTGGTGGTGAACACGGGCAACGCCAATGCCGGTACCGGGAATGACGGGCTGCAGCGGGCCCTGCGCGTGTGCGCATCGCTCGCGGCAAGGATCGACTGCCGGCGGCAGCAGGTGCTGCCATTTTCGACCGGCGTGATCATGGAACCGCTGCCCGTGGAGCGCATCGTGGCCGCAATCCCGCAGGCACTCGCGGATCTGCGCGCGGACAACTGGATGGCGGCGGCCGAAGCGATCATGACCACCGACACGGTGGCAAAAGCTGCGTCGCGCAAGATCAGGCTTTCCTCCGGCGAGGCGGTCGTCACCGGGATTGCCAAGGGCTCCGGGATGATCTGCCCGGACATGGCGACACTGCTGGGGTTCATTGCGACCGATGCGAAGGTCGGCAAGGGGGTGTTGCAGCGGTTGACGAGACAGGCTGCGGCTGCATCGTTCAACGCCATCACGGTGGATGGGGACACTTCGACGAACGATGCGTTCGTGTGTCTCGCCTCCGGCCGGGGGCCGGAGGCGAGAG
>SCUF01000348.1 GCA_004298325.1 Betaproteobacteria bacterium
TCCGATCGCCGACATGCTGACCCGCATTCGCAATGCGCAGGTCATCGGCAAGATCGACGTGCAGATGCCGGCCTCGAACATCAAGGCGGCCATCGCACAGGTACTGAAGGACGAAGGCTATATCGAGGATTTCGCGGTGCGCGACGAAGGTGCTCACCGCGAGCTCAGGATCGGCCTGAAATACTACGCCGGCCGGCCGGTGATCGAGCGCCTGGAGCGGATCTCCAAGCCGGGGCTGCGCGTGTACCGGGGCCGCGACGACATCCCGCGCGTCATGAACGGTCTGGGCGTCGCGATCGTGTCGACTTCACGCGGCGTGATGACCGACCGCAAGGCGCGCGCCACCGGCCTCGGCGGCGAAGTGCTTTGCATCGTGGCCTGACGGAGCCGCCCTCATGTCCAGGATCGCCAAGAACCCGATCGCACTGCCCAAGGGCGTGGACGTCAGCATCGCCGCCGGTCAGATTTCGGTCAAGGGCCCGCTCGGCACGATCGCCCGGGCGCTGGATCCCAACGTCGAGCTGCAGCGCGATGGCGAGACGCTGCGTTGCAGGGCACTCGGCAATTCGCGCCAGGCTGACGCCATGTCAGGCACGATGCGTGCGCTGGTCGCGAACATGGTCACCGGCGTCACCCGCGGTTTCGAGAAGAAGCTGACGCTGGTGGGCGTCGGCTACCGCGCCCAGGCGCAGGGCGACAAGCTCAACCTGTCGCTCGGCTTCTCGCACCCCGTGGTGCGCCAGATGCCCAAAGGGGTGAAAGTGGCGACGCCGACGCAGACCGAGATCCTGGTCAGCGGCATCGACAAGCAGCTCGTCGGCCAGATCGCGGCGGAAATCCGCGACACGCGGCCGCCGGAGCCCTACAAGGGCAAGGGCGTGCGCTATGCCAACGAGGTCGTCGTACTCAAGGAAACGAAGAAGAAGTAGCGGAGCGCAACCATGTCCGAAAAAAATCTTTCGCGCCTGCGCCGGTCACGCCAGACGCGCCTCAGGATCCGCGAATTGGGGCATTTGCGGCTGACGGTTCACCGCACCAACTGCCACATCTATGCCCAGATCACGAGTGCCGCGGGCGACAAGGTGCTGGCCAGCGCGTCGACCACCGAGAAGGACCTGCGTGCCCTGCTCAAGAGCGGGGGCAACCGCAAGGCCGCGGAGGCCATCGGGCAGCGCATTGCGGAGCGGGCCAAGGCGGCGGGAATCGCGCAGGTGGCGTTCGATCGCGCCGGTTACCGCTATCACGGGCGCGTCCAGGCGCTCGCCGAAGCCGCCCGTGGCGGCGGTCTCAAGTTCTGAGGATCAACGGCTATGGCCAAGATGCAGGCGAGGGTGCGGCAAACCGAGGAGCGCGGCGACGGCTTGCGCGAAAAGATGGTGTCCGTGAACCGCGTCACCAAGGTCGTCAAGGGCGGCCGCGTGCTGGGCTTCGCGGCGCTCACCGTGGTCGGTGACGGCGACGGCAGCGTCGGCATGGGCAAGGGCAAGGCGCGCGAGGTGCCGGTGGCGGTGCAAAAGGCGATGGACGAGGCGCGTCGCAAGATGTTCAAGGTCAACCTCAAGAACGGCACGCTGCACCACACGGTGCGCGGCCGGCATGGGGCGGCGAAAGTCCTGATGCAACCGGCATCCGAGGGCACCGGCATCATCGCCGGCGGGCC
Source organism: Betaproteobacteria bacterium (assembly GCA_004298325.1). GTDB lineage: Bacteria > Pseudomonadota > Gammaproteobacteria > Burkholderiales > SG8-39 > 2-02-FULL-66-14. Next base: position 1,661 of record SCUF01000348.1, read on the forward strand.
GATGCGTGCCGTGTTCGAGGTGATGGGCGTGACCAATATCCTGGCCAAGTGCTTCGGCTCGACCAATCCCTACAACGTGGTGCGTGCGACGCTCAAAGGGCTGCAGTCGATGAGCACGCCGGCGCAGATTGCCGCCAAGCGCGGCAAGAGCGTCGAAGACGTCCTGCAGCACTGAGGCGCGCCATGTCAGACGGCAAAATCCGCGTGACGCTGGTCAAGGGCCTGGCGGGGACCAAGCAGAGCCACCGCGACACGGTGCGCGGGCTTGGATTGCGCCGCTTGCGCCAGACGGTCGAGCTGGCCGACAGCGCCGCGGTGCGCGGCATGATTACGAAGGTGTACTACCTCGTTCGGGTGGAAGGGTAAACGTCATGCGCTTGAACACGCTCAAACCGGCTCCTGGCGCCAAGCACGCGCGCCATCGCGTCGGCCGCGGAGTCGGCTCCGGCTGGGGCAAGACCGCAGGCCTCGGTCACAAGGGCCAGCGGGCGCGCGCCGGCGGCTATCACAAGGTCGGCTTCGAGGGCGGCCAGATGCCGCTGCATCGCAGGCTGCCGA
>SCUF01000349.1 GCA_004298325.1 Betaproteobacteria bacterium
GCCCGGCGTCGATCCGAAGACCTGCCTGCCGGAACTGGAGAAATGCGTCAGGGAATACGGCTTCGTCGCCATCAACCTGAATCCGGACCCTTCCGGCGGGCACTGGAAGGAGCCGCCGCTGTCGGACCGGCACTGGTACCCGATCTACGAGAAGCTGGTCGAGTACGACATCCCGGCGATGATCCACGTCAGCACCAGCTGCAATGCGTGCTTCCACACCACCGGCGCGCATTACCTGAATGCCGACACCACCGCGTTCATGCAGTGCCTCACGGCGGACCTGTTCAGGGACTTCCCGACACTGCGCTTCGTCATCCCGCACGGCGGCGGCGCGGTGCCGTACCATTGGGGGCGCTTCCGCGGCCTGGCGCAGGAACTGAAGCGGCCGCCGCTCAAGGACCACCTGTTGAACAACATCTGGTTCGACACCTGCGTCTATCACCAGCCCGGCATAGACCTGCTGACGCGCGTCATCCCCGTGGACAACATCCTGTTCGCCTCGGAGATGTTCGGCGCGGTCAAGGGCATCGATCCGGAAACCGGTTTCAACTACGACGACACGAAGCGCTACATCGAAGCGACGCCGAGCCTTTCGGCCGGGGACCGGCGCAAGATCTTCGAAGGCAATGCGCGCCGCGTCTATCCGCGGCTCGATGCCGCGCTCAAGGCGCACGGCCGCTGAAGGAGGAAAGGCCATGAGCTCGATTGCGGTCCGCAATATCGCCCGTCCCGATCCCGCTGTCGTCGATGCGCTCGCCAGGTTCGGCGTCGCCACGCTGCACGAAGCGCTTGGACGCACCGGCCTGATGGACACGGCCATCCGCCCGATCTACAGCGGCGCCGCGCTGTGCGGCCCGGCGCTCACGGTGCTCACGCACCCCGGCGACAACTGGATGCTGCACGTCGCAGCCGAGCTGCTGCGGCCCGGCGACGTGCTGGTGATCGCCTGCAGCGCGCCGAACGGCGACGGCATGTTCGGCGAGCTGCTGGCGACGTCCTACAAGGCGCGTGGCGCCAAAGGCCTGGTGAGCGACACCGGCGTGCGCGACGTGAAGGCAATCTCGGCGCTGGGCTTTCCGGTCTTCGCGCGCCACATTTCGGCCAAGGGCACCGTCAAGGCGACGCCGGGCTCGGTCAACGTGCCGGTGGTGTGCGCCGGAATGCTGGTCAATCCCGGCGACGTGGTGGCCGCGGATGACGATGGCGTGGTGGTGATCCCGCGCGACCGGGCTGCCGAGCTCGCCAAGGCCGCGCAGGCACGCGAGGACAAGGAAGCCGCGACGCGGCAGCGCCTTGCGGCCGGGGAACTGGGTCTGGATCTGTATGGCATGCGCGAGGCGCTCGCCAAGGCGGGGCTCAGGTACATCGACTGAAGCATGGATCCGAACTGGCTGCGGTTTCACCCCAATCCCTCGAAACCCGCGTTCCGGCCGCCCGCCGGCGCCGTGGACGCGCATTGCCACGTCTTCGGGCCGCAGGCGCAGTTCCCGTTCGCGCCCGAGCGCAAGTACACGCCCTGCGACGCTTCCCGGGAGCAGCTGTTCGCGCTGCGCGACTTCCTCGGCCTCGAGCGCAACGTGATCGTGCAGGCCACCTGCCACGGCGACGACAATCGCGCGCTGGTCGATGCGCTCCGGCATTCCGGCGGCAGGGCGCGCGGCGTGGCGACGGTGCGCCGCCGTGTCACCGATCGGGAACTCGAGGTGCTGCACGCGGCCGGCGTGCGCGGGGTGCGCTTCAATTTCGTGCGGCGGCTGGTGGACTTCACGCCGCAGGACGAACTGATGGAGATCGCCGCCCGGGTCGCCGGGCTCGGCTGGCACGTGGTGATCTATTTCGAGGCCGTGGACCTGCCGGAGCTGTGGAATTTCTTCACGGCGCTGCCGACCACGGTGGTGGTCGACCACATGGGGCGACCCGACGTCACGCAGCCAGTGGACGGCCCGCAATTCGAGCTGTTCGTGCGGCTGCTGCGCGAGCATCCGAACATCTGGTCCAAGGTGAGCTGCCCGGAGCGCCTCTCGGTGAGCGGCCCGCCGGCGCTCGACGGCGAGCGCAATGCCTACCGCGACGTGGTGCCGTTCGCGCGCCGCATCGTAGAGACATTTCCGGACCGGGTACTGTGGGGCACCGACTGGCCGCACCCCAACCTCAAGCACCACATGCCGGACGACGGGCTGCTGGTCGACTTCATTCCGCACATCGCGCCGACCGCGGCGCTGCGGCAGAAGCTCCTCGCCGACAATCCGCGGCGCCTGTACTGGCCCGAGGAAGTGAGGTAGAAGACCACCATGGCGCTCGACAAGCCCTACCGGGACATTCCCGGCACCACGATCTTCGATGCGGACGAATCGCGCAAGGGCTACTGGCTGAACCAGTTCTGCATGTCGCTGATGAAGGCCGACAACCGCGCCCGCTTCAAGGCCGGCGAGCGCGCCTACCTCGACGAATGGCCGATGACCGAGGCGCAGAAGCAGGCGGTGCTGGCGCGCGACCTGAACCGCTGCATCGCGCTCGGCGGCAACATCTATTTCCTCGCCAAGATCGGCGCCACCGACGGCAGGAGCTTCCAGCAGATGGCGGGCAGCATGACCGGCCTGTCCGAGGAGGACTACCGCAAGATGATGGTCGGCGGCGGCCGCCCGATCGAGGGCAACCGCTACCGGCACGAATGGGAGAGGAAGTGATGGCGCGCGTCACCGCCAGCGCCTATACCTCGCACGTGCCGGCGATCGGCGCGGCGCTCGATCACGGCAGGACGCACGAGCCTTACTGGCAGAAGGTTTTCGGCGGCTACGAGTTCTCGAAACGCTGGCTGCGCGACAACCCGCCCGATGTGGTGTTCCTGGTCTACAACGACCATGCCAACGCTTTCAGCCTGGAGATCATCCCGACCTTCGCCATCGGTACCGCCGCCGAATTCGCGATCGCAGACGAAGGCTGGGGCCCGCGCCCGGTGCCGAAGGTGATCGGCCATCCGGAACTCGCCGCGCACATCGCGCAAGCGGTGATCCAGGAGGATTTCGACCTCACGATCGTCAACCGGATGGACGTCGACCACGGTCTCACGGTGCCGCTGTCGCTGCTGTGCGGCCAGCCGCAGGCCTGGCCCTGCCGGGTGATCCCGTTCGCGGTGAACGTGGTGCAGTACCCGGTGCCCTCGGGCCGCAGGTGCTTTCAGCTCGGGCAGGCGATCCGCCGCGCCGTGGAGTCGTACGACGAGCCGCTCAAGGTGCAGATCTGGGGCACGGGCGGCATGAGCCACCAGTTGCAGGGGCCGCGCGCGGGCCTCATCAACCGCGAATGGGACAATCGCTTCCTCGACCGCCTGATCGCCGATCCCGCGGGACTCGCGCAGGTGCCGCACATCGAGTACGTGCGCGAGGCGGGGTCGGAGGGCATCGAGCTCGTGATGTGGCTGATCGCCCGCGGCGCGATGGCCGACGTCGCCGGCGGTCCGCCGCCGCGGGTCGCGCACCGCTTCTACCACGTGCCCGCCTCGAATACCGCGGTCGGACACCTGATCCTCGAGAACGCGAATTGACCGGGAGAACCGCATGAAGATCGCACTCGCCGGCGCCGGCGCCTTCGGCGTCAGGCACCTCGAGGGCCTCGCCAGGATCGACGGCGTGCAGGTGGTGTCGCTCGTCGGCCGCGAACTGGCCAAGACGCAGGCGGTGGCGGCCCGATTCGGCATCCGGCACGTCGCTACCGACCTCGCCGCGAGCCTCGCGATGCGGGACGTGGACGCGGTCATCCTGTGCACGCCGACTCAAATGCACGCCGCGCAGGCGATCGCCTGCCTCGAGGCCGGCAAGCACGTGCAGGTCGAGATCCCGCTCGCCGACAGCCTGGCCGATGCCGAGGCCGTGGCGAAGCTGCAGCGCGAAACCGGGCTGGTCGCGATGTGCGGCCACACGCGCCGTTTCAATCCGAGTCACCAGTGGGTGCACCGCAAGATCCGGGCGCGCGAGCTCGCGATCCAGCAGATGGACGTGCAGACCTACTTCTTCCGCCGCAGCAACATGAATGCGCTCGGTGAGCCGCGCAGCTGGACCGATCACCTGCTCTGGCACCATGCGGCGCACACGGTGGATCTCTTCCAGTACCAGACCGGCGATGAGGTCGTGGTCGCCCATGCCATCCAGGGACCGATGCACCCGGTGCTCGGCATCGCCATGGACATGTCGATCCAGCTCAAGACCCGCTCCGGGCAGATCTGCACGCTGTCGCTCTCGTTCAACAACGACGGGCCGCTCGGCACTTTCTTCCGCTACATCTGCGACCGCGGCACCTACCTCGCGCGCTACGACGAGCTGTTCGACGGCAGGGAGCAGCAGATCGACGTCTCCAAGGTCGACGTGTCCATGAACGGCATCGAGCTGCAGGACCGCGAATTCGTCGCCGCGATCCGCGAGCATCGCGAGCCCAACGCGAGCGTCGCCCAGGTGCTGCCGTGCTATCGCGTGCTGCACCAGCTCGAACAGGCCATGCGTTAGAAAAGGGGTCAGGACCCTTTTCCCCAGAAGAGGGTCCTGACCCCCTTCTAAACCACGCCGCTCAGATCACCCTGCCGGGATTGAGGATCCCCTTCGGATCGAAGCTCTGCTTGAGCGCGCGCATCAGCGCGATCTCCTCGGCACTGCGCGAGATCGAAAGCCAGCCTTTTTTCTCCAGGCCGATACCGTGCTCCGCGGAGACGGCGCCGCCCAGCGCCTGCAGCGGCTCGTAGACCATCCGCTCGACCCTGGCGCGGGCATCGGACGGCAGCCCGTCGGGACTCACCACGACGTGCAGGTTGCCGTCGCCCATGTGGCCGAAGACCCACGCGCGCACCTGTGGCCAGGCTGCGTGCAGCTCACGCCGCACGCGCTCGACGTACGCGGGCATGTCGCGGATCGGCAGCGAGACGTCGAAGGCGAACGGCAGGCCCCAGCGGGCCGTCTGCAGCACGTCGTCGCGCAGTCCCCAGATCGCCGCGACCTCTGCCTGCGACCGCGCGATGGCGGCATCGCTCACCAACCCGCATTCGATCGCGCTTTCGCAGGCGGCCTGAAAACGCTCCGCGTCGCTGCCCAGCGATTCGACGAGCGCGTAAAACGGTGCCCCGTGCGCCACCGGCGCGCGGCCGGTTGCGGGCGGCGTGGTGACGAGTGTGTAGAACTCCGGCCACATCACCTCGAAGGCCGACAGGCCGCCGCCCAGCGCGCGGTCCATGTGCTTGAGCAGCGCCGCGAGCTGGTCGAATCCCGGCACTGATGCGAACATCACGTCCTGGCGCGCCGGCTTCTCGCGCAGGCGCAGCACGAGGCGCGTGATCACGCCCAGCGTGCCTTCGGAACCGATGAACAGCTGCTTCAGGTCGTAGCCCGAATTGTTCTTGATCAGCCGGTTCATCGCCGGCAGCACCGTGCCGTCGGCCAGCACGACCTCGATCCCCAGGACCATCTCGCGCATCATGCCGAAGCGCAGCACGCGGTTGCCGCCGGCGTTGGTCGCCGCATTGCCGCCGAGCGTCGCGCTGCCGCGCGCACCCAGATCGAGCGGGAACGCGAGGCCCGCCTGTTCCGCCGCTTCCTGCAGCTGCTGCAACGTGACCCCCGCCTCCACCACGGCCACGCGCTGCACCGGATCGATCGATTCGATGCGCCGCAGGCGCTCGAGCGAGAGCACGATGTCCGAGGGCGTGGTGTCGGCGCCGTGTACCAGCCCGGTGAGCCCCGCGTGCACGATCAGGGGCTGTCCCGCGCCATGGCACAGCTTCAGCACGGCCGACACTTCCGCGGTGCTCGCCGGCCGCAGCAGCAACGTTGCGCGCAGCGGCTGACGCCGCATCCAGTCCTCGGTGCGTCCCTCGAGGCCCCCGCCCTCGAGCACGCCGTCAGCGGGCAGGACCGCCTTCAGCCGCTGGAGCAGGCCCTCGTTCATCGCCGCGGCGGCGCCGGGACCGGCCTAGCCGGTGCGGCCGATGATCTGCGCAGTCGCAATCAGCTCGTCGAGCAGCGCCAACGCGACCTTGCCCGAGATCGCGAACGGATCGAGCTCGGCCGTCTCGGAGTATTTCAGCAAGGTCGAGCGATTGACCTTGGCCAGATTGACCTGACCCATGGTCCAGGCGGAGAAATGACGCTCCGTGATCTCCTCGTAATGCAGGATCACGACGTCGCGATGGCGCGCGTCGCGCACGATCTGGTTGTAGAGCTGGTTCACGGCCGCGCGGCCGCCCTCGAGCACCTGCATGAACAGCTCGCCGCTCTGGCACAGAATCCCCGTGACGCCGAGCTCCGGGTTGTGGCGGCGCGACTGCGCGAGGATCGATTCGACGACGTCGTGCTCGACGGGCTTCGCCGAGCGGCTGGCATAGAGCAGACGGACGAGCATGACGGGGCTCCTAGGCGTTCTTGCGCTGCAGCAGGGCGAGAAATTCGCGGCGCAGGTTGGCGTCCTTGAGGAACGAGCCGCGCATCACGCTGTTGATCATCTTCGAGTCGGTGTCCTTGACGCCGCGCCATTGCATGCAGAAATGGTCCGCCTCCATGACGAGGGCGATGCCATCGGGCTGCATGCGCTCCTGCAGCAGGTCCACCAGGCGCGTCACGGCCTCCTCCTGGATCTGCGGGCGGCTCATCACCCAGTCGCACAGGCGCGCGTATTTCGACAGGCCGATGAGGTTGGACTGTTCGTTCGGCATGACGCCGATCCAGACCTTGCCGATGATCGGGCACAGGTGGTGCGAGCAGGCGCTGCGCACCGTGATCGGGCCGACGATCATCAGCTCGTTGAGGTGCTCGACGTTGGGGAACTCGGTGACATCGGGCCGCGGGCTGTAGCGGCCGCGGAACACCTCGGTCAGGTACATGCGCGCCACGCGGCGCGCAGTGCCCTGCGTGTTGTGGTCGCCCTCGGTGTCGATGACGAGGCTCTCCAGCACGCCCTGCATCTTGCCCTCGACCTCGGCGAGCAGCTGCGCCATTTCGCCGGGCTCGATGAAGCGCGCAATGTTGTCGTTGGCGTGGAAGCGCTCGCGCGCCTGCTGCAGGCGCTCGCGGATGCGCTGCGAGACCGGGGCGTCGGACCCGGCATCGTGCGGCGCGGGCGGATTGCCGCTGCGCTTTCTGTCCATGGGCGAATGCTACCCGTATCGCCGCGCCCGCGGGGCGCGGTGCGGCCCTGCGCCGCGGATTCGCGCGTCGCTACTGCTGATCTGCGGCAGGCTGCGTGATCGGGATTTCCGTGTCACCTTTGACGAGCGCGCCGTCGCTGGCCACCCAGACGATCGCGGTCGCCTCCTCCACGTACTCGGTCAGCGCCGGGAAGGTCGGCAGCTGCCGCCTGGGTCGGGCGGGAATGCGGATCCTGACGTGGGGGAACCGGTCGATGAGATCGATCAGATGCTCGGACTTGACCGCGTAGTTGACGTTCTGCGTGAACACGCCGAGGTTGGTCATGAGCAGGGTACTGTTCAAACGGTGCGCGATGACGCCGATGACAAAACCCTGCTCCGTCACCAGGGGTCCGCCGGAGTTTCCGGGCTGGATCGGCAGGTCGACCTGAAAGACGCCGGCATTGTCGTTGATTCCGGACAGGCTGTTGACGATCCCGCGAGTCACTTTGGGCTCGGCCCCCTGGATGAACACTTGCGGATAGCCCACGGTCATCACGCTCCAGCCGCGTCGCACGCTCCTCGAATTGGCAAGCGGCAGGGCGTGAAATTCGCCTTCCGCCTTGAGCAGAGCAAGATCGTGCACCGAATCCGTTGCCACCACTGCCGCGGACAACACGGTCCGGTTGAACAGCGTCAGGCTGACCCGGGTCGCGGCGCCGACGACGTGATGCGTGGTGACAAAGTAACCATCCGTTGTAACGAAGAAACCGGTGCCCGACTGCTCCAGCCCCTCGACGTGACCGGCACGGGCCGAGAGCGACACCGCAGCCATGCAGAGAAATGCGAACAACAGTCTCCCGATCACGGTCAAAGTACCCCTATCGTGAGCGATCCGGCAGCGGGGATGGCCCGCACATGCACTTTGTATCGTCGTGCTGCAGACGACGATGTGTCAGCCTATCAATTCGTGCGCGCGGCCCAGTGATCTGCGTCAGAAAGTCGGCGCATCGCCTTGCTGCCTGTTGTCCGCAATCAACAACGGTGTCAGGCCGCCTTGTAGGTGTCCAGATTGATCCGCTCGCGCTCGAGCACCGCCGCCACGGTCGGTGCCGCCATGACGCGCTCGATGTAGGCGTGGTACGCGGGCAGCGACCTGGGGTCCACTCCGGCGAAACCGCCCCAGCGCAGCAGCGTGAAGGCGTAGGCGTCGTGAAACGTGATGCGCGCACCGAACCAGTAGGGCGACGCGTTCGCGATCCAGGACTGGATGCGCTCGAGCAGGCCGCGGTAGCGCGCCGCCGCCAGCTTGCGCACTTCCGCCTGCGCCGCCGCCGATTCGGCAAATTCGCTCGCGCGGAAGACATGGGTGAAGGTCGGATGCGCGGTGTTGTTCAACCACGCCAGCTGCGACATCGCCTGCGCACGCGCCCAGGGCTCGGTCGGCAGCATTCCCGCCTGCGGAAAGCCGCGGTCGAGAAAGTCGCAGATGGCGACGATCTGCGTCAGCGGCCGGCCGTCGACCACCAGCACCGGCACCTGGCCGTTCGGGTTCATGGCGAGGTATTCGGGCGTCCTGTGCTCGCCGCGGTGCAGCTTGACGAGCTTCGGCTCGAAGGCGGTTCCGGTCGCGGCCCTGATCGTCTCGAGCCCCACGTGCGGCACGAAAGAACAGGCGCCCGGGGCGAAATAGAGTTCCAGCATGCGGTCGATGCCTCCTGGTTTCAAACCTGCGCCAGCACCAGCGCCGTGGTGGCGACGATGTCATCCACGCTCGCGCCGCGCGACAGGTCGCTGATCGGGCGCGCAAAGCCCTGCAGCACCGGGCCGATGGCACGCGCCCCCGCCAGGTACTGCGTCAGCTTGTAGGCGATGTTACCCGCGTCGAGGTCCGGAAAGACAAGTACGTTCGCGCGCCCTGCGACCGAGCTGCCGTCCCTGATCTTGCGCCGCGCGACGCTTTCGACCAGCGCGGCGTCGGCCTGCATCTCGCCGTCGATCGCGAGCTGCGGCGCGCGCGCGCGCGCGATTTCCACCGCGCGCAGCACTTTGTCGACGCGGGCATGTTTCGCGCTTCCCCGCGTCGAGAACGAAAGCAGCGCCACGCGCGGCTCCTCGCCCAGCAGCGCACGGCAGCTCCGGGCCGAGGCGAGCGCGATGTCGGCGAGCTGCTCCGGCGTCGGGTCGACGTTGACCGCGCAA
>SCUF01000350.1 GCA_004298325.1 Betaproteobacteria bacterium
TCGTATCGCGATCGATGCAGCCCTCGCAAGGGAAGCCATGCAACTCGCCGACGTGCGCACGAAACGCGAGGCAGTCGATGTCGCGTTGCGGCGTTTCGTGCAATACGGGCGGCAGCGCAGACTTCTCGAGCTGCACGGTACTGGCGGGGTGCGGGAGGGCTACGAGTACAAGAAAGTGCGGTCGGCGAAGTGACCGCGTTCGAGCGCGGCCTGCGATTCGCTGCGATCGGTTCCGTCTTCCGGCGCCTGTGATACGCGATGCCGGCTGACGGCCTTGACCGCGAGGCAGTACGCAAGCTTGTTGCGCTCGCGCGCGAGGTGTCTTTCATCAAGGGCGCTGCGCTCGTGCGCCAGGGCGAGGCTTCACGCGGCGCGTTCCTGATCCGTAGCGGTTGCGCCGAGGCGCGCGTCGCGCTGCCGGGCGGCGGTTCGCTCGCCGTGGCGCGCTTCCGCGAGGGCGACATGTTCGGCGAGATGGCGCTCGTCGAGCGCGGCGTCTGCTCGGCGAGCGTGCATGCGGATTCGAACGTGGACGCCTGGTTCGTAGGGCGCGACGATTTCCGCGCGCTGGTGGCGAGCCGCGAGATCGCGGCGCTCGAGATCCAGCGCGCGATCACGCGCACGCTGGCGGATCGACTGCGGATGCTGAACGACCGGCTGAAGCGCTACCCGGCGGCGGAGGACCGGCCGGCGGGCGAGGCGCCGCCGGCGCAGGATCCGCTCGCGGGCGTCGCGCGTTCGCGCCGCGCGTCGTTCGACTGGCGCGCTTTCCTTTCCGTGCTGCCGTTCTTCGAGGGTTTCGATGCCGACGCAACCGACGAATTCGCTGCCGCCGGAGAGGTGATCGAGCTGCCGCGCGGCGCGTGGGTGTTCGCCGCGGGTGCGAAGGCGCAGGCCTGCTATCTCGTGCTGCGCGGCGCGCTCGAACTGTCGACGCGGATTGGCGATCGGCAGCGCCGGGTGGCGATCGCCGGCCCAGGCGAGCTGGTCGGCTTCATGGCGGTGATCAACGACGCCGCGCGCGCCAACAGCGCTCGGGTGCGTGAGGCGGCTTGCCTGCTCGAGATTCCGAGTGCGGCGTTCCTTGAGATCTACAACGGCGCCTCAGGCGCCACCGTCAGCCTGCACCACGCCGTGCATCGGAGTTTGCTGCGGTCCATTACGCGCACCAATAACCAGTTGAGCCGCCTGCTCGCGCACACTCGTCTGGAAGGTGCCGGCGCGCATGCCTCCGAGCTGCAAGCGGCGCTCCACGGGCAGATTTGGCGGGCTGAAGGTTGATTGCGGAAGGGCTGTGCGGCGGTACCGTCTGCGTCACGGTATACAGGCCGTGAGTCGGTAACCTACCGACTAAAGTCTTATTACCTAGCCACGGCCAGCCGCGTACACTCGTCTTCGGCATTCGTAGGGCACCGTCGTACAGCATGGGGACTTGGCGGCATGCTTCTCATCGACATTCCGGAGAAGTGCCGGATATCACGGTGACGAAATGTTCAAGATCATGAATATGCGACGCTTTCGCGACTGAATGAGCATGTTTTGGCGCTTCTGCTTATGATTGAACGTTCGGAGGCACAAGTGGAGCACCATTCCCGTGTGAAGCGGTCCCGATGAATCGCCGCCGCTTCAGCGTCGGGCTCGGAGCGATGCTGCTGTTCGCGTCACCGGCGATCCGGGCGCAAAGGCCCAAGCCGCGCATCGCGCTTCCTCTCCCCGGCGCGAGCGGGCCGCTCAGTGCGAAGTTGATCGGTGCGCTGAAGGATGGAATGCGTGAACAGGGCTATCCCGACGACCACATCGAGTACGATGTACTTCACGCCGATGGACAGATCTCGCGGCAGGAACGGATCGTCGCGGAACTCGTGGCACGCAACCCCGACGCGATTGTCGTGATCAGTCCGCCTTTCGTCCGTGCGGCGCTCAAGGTGACGCGCACGATCCCCGTCGTGATGGCCAATGTATCCGATCCTGTAGGAAACAGATTCATCAACAGCCTCGCTCGTCCCGGCGGCAACGTCACGGGCATCGCCACGCTATACGAGACCATCCTTCCGAAGCTCGCGGAGCTGCTGCACGAGCTCGTTCCGGCGGCGACACGAGTGGCGGTCCTGTTGAACGAGAACAACCCCTCAACCGCGGCCTTCTGGCAATCTGCCGAGCCCGCGTTGCGGGCGCTCGGAAAAACGCCCATTCGACTGAACGCCTCGTCGGAGGCGCAAATCGTGGACGCGTTCGACCGCATGAAGACCTCAGGCGTGCAGGCCGCAATCATTGTGACTGACAACACCTTCGTCCAGTTCAGAGATCGCATTGCAGCCCTTGCGCAGGCGGCGGGCATCCCGAGCGTGTATGGCATCAGAGAGCATGTCGTGGCAGGCGGGCTCGCGTCCTACGGTCCGAGCATCGTGGGCAACTACCGTGCGTCGGCCCGCTATGTTGCGAAGATTCTGAAGGGAGCGCGGGCTGCCGATCTGCCGGTCGAACAGCCGACGCGGTTCGAGACGGTGATCAACCGCAAGACGGCCGATGCGCTCCGTATACGGATTCCAACCGCCGTGCTGCTGCGCGCAGACGAGGTCATCGAATGATCGAAAATGGCCAAGGACCCAGCGGGGCAGTGCCGTTCGGGCGCGTGCCGCCGAACGACGGCTCGCAGGGTGACGCGCCGCGAGCGGCGCGCGCCTGAAGCCGGATGTTAAACGGCAGCCTATTGGTGCCCAATGTACTTCGAGATTATCGGAGACATCACGCATGCCGAGACTTTCGCGACCGGCACTTCCATTCGCGAAATCGCCCGCCTTCGAAAGCGCTATGGCCGAGGCCGGTGGAGAAAGCGCAAAGGTATTGCTCGCGTTCACCTGGAAGACGGCGCCATCCGACAAGCCGAGGTACACTGGTACGAGGCGCACGGAATCGGGCGCCGGGATTTCAAGATCAAGCACTTCATTGACTGATGCCTATGCGATCGACAGCGAAAAAGTTCGTCGTCTGCCTCGAGAATGAGGGGTACGAAGTGTCCCTGGAACGGCGAAAGATCTATCGCGTTCTCCCTGACGCTGATGCAGCGAAGCACCGGCTAATTCGGGTCATCGACGAATCGGGCGAAGACTATCTCTACCCTCAACGATTCTTCGCGCCAATCGAACTTCCCCAGGCCGTTCGACGGGCGGTACTCGCTGCTGTTTAACAGCGCAGCGCACACCGACGCGCGCGAGACACGGTGCGTCTTCGGTCGCAGCGAAGCGCGCGTCGCCCTGGTCGGGGAACCAGATTCGTAGAATGTGAATGCCACGCAGACTTCAATTGAACCTCTCCAAAGCAGCCGTTCATTTGTCTCAGATCGACCCTAAGCGGACCTACGCTTGGCCGCTGTTTTGACCTTTTCAACGGTTTCTGGACTACCGAGTTTAATTCTTCGGCGTAAGGGCCTAGGCCGAGGAAAGCACGTCCTAACGCAGTGTGGACAAGCCCAACACGGCAAGGATAGTGCTGCGAGCATTGCGTTATAGCGCGGCTGGCTACGGTGAAGGATAGGATATTCCCTCTCCAGAGCACTCCATGAGTTTTGGATATCTTCGTCGGCGAAGCTTGGGACCTTGAGAGCGGTCTGTCTCGCAAAGGTGATTTTCGCCGCGACGCTTAGGATGCCGTTGCACGGCTAATTGATCCGGAATTGGTAGCCGCCAATTCCCATTTAGTCATAGCAATGCCGACGCGGGCGGCACTGCCGGGCCCCCGCTAACACATTGAGCGACGGTTCGATAATGCCGGAAGCGGGGCGAACTCGTCGCATGGAAATCTAAGATCCCGTAGGCGGTAAGTGCTTTGTATAACTCCCGCCATCGATCTTTCCATTCACCTTGAGACGAAACGCACCGCCCATTTCCAATCTCCCAGGGAACCCGCGTCCGGCGCCGCCGCCGATCAAGAGCTTCTCGCCGAGAACTATCCAGAAAAGCTCATAGTCATTCTCCCGGAGGAATTGCAGGAATGGCGCCTTCTTGATGAGGAGTACCGAGGGGCCCTTCTCAGCCACTGCAGGATCGAGGACGACTAACTCGCCTTTCGCATCGACAAAGCGATCCGACCAAGCGCCATGCACAAACCTCATCCCCTCGATGAGTTCCCTCGAAGGCATATTGACCCGTACGCCTCCTTGGTCTACGGAGCAGTCAAAGCCGCTTCCCTCCCACATGTACTCCTCGCTCGTGCGTAGCACCTGAAACTTGGTTGCCTTACGTTGCTTATCGGTGATCTCCACCCAGCGATCGGCACTCCCAGCGTCAAATTCCTCTCGGTAGGCAATGGACCGGGGGATTTCCCTCAGGAACACATGGCGAAGCTCAGTAGGGTCTGGCATCCACCGGCCCATGAAGTCCTGCTTCATTCCCCACGCAAGCAGATCGTCCGCATCTTTGCGCCTAACGATATAGCTGCGCGCGATGTACCAAACATCACGTCGCGTCTTTGAGAAGCGCTCTTCTCCTGGTGTGGGAGGCTGTTCCCAGCGGAAATAGGCGTCGAGGACGAGCCATCCGCCCCTAGCCTTTACCTCAAGGAGCCGCTTTTGATCCGGTAGGTCGCTGTGGACCTTCGTCCACTCAGCGTGGTTCAGGCTTGGCCTCCACTTACTGTACGCGTAGGAGGACCACCAGGGATTCGTCGTCGTGCTATCAATCGGAGTAGTGCGGAGCAGGCACGACGGGTCGATGTCGCGTTCCCACATCTGCCAAGGGCCGCTGTATGGAGCAAAGTCCTCCCGCCAGTTACCGCGAAAGACAAAGTTATCGGCGATACGCCCCAGCACTTCGTGAAACGCGATCCACTGATACTTCTTTCCGATGCGCTCTACCTTATGGGCTTCTCGCCCATGCTCCCTCAAGCTGGAGTCGTACTTATGGAATAGCTTTGGCCGCCAGCCAAGTTCGACGATGCGCGCAAAGATCAGGCGCTGGATGGCTCCATAGTCGAGGTCATCACTGCCCCGCGGATCTTTGCGGTATGGAAGCACCCCTTCTCTATAGAGACCTTGCATGGGAGCGCTCAATGTCGCAACGAAGGCTTGCTCCTGCGCCTGCTGCTCGATCATGGCTCTCACGACATCCAATTCGGTAGACGTCGCTTTACTGGCCTCTCCGACGCGAACAGGAAGGCGGGTTATGAAACTGCTCATGGAGATTCCTCGCCGGGCGTCCTCCAGAGCGTCCCATACCGCGCGCTCCGCCTCGGTAAGCCGAGCATTGAACTCCGAGTCGAGTTCCTTCGCGGTCTTCGGCCGCGTCCCGTCTGGAGCGATGCGCAAGTTGCACCAGTGATTCAACGTGGAGTTGACGACGTAGTTTGCGAAGTCGGCGACCCCTCCTTCGTTGTTGTACATGAGGGAGTGCCAGATCGCCCAGTAATCGGAATCCTTTGGCTTATAGGATTTCCGCTTCGGGTAGTACTTACGCCGCAACGATGCCAGCGACGGTGCGCGAGAAGGGAACGTACTACCGTAAGGCGGCCGAATTCTCTGCGCGTCGATCTTTGCCGCAAGCGCGGGCTCGCGCGCTAAAGCCACCTCAATCACCCCGCGGGCATAATCGCGCAGCAACAGGTGCACCGGTGGCCGTCTGCTCTGGAAGATCCGACGGTAGACGGCAAGCGCTAATGCTGTAACGTCTTCAGCCTTGCCGCCTGGCTGAAGCACGCACCCATAAGCTGCGGCATACAGGCGCTCGCTTACGTATGAATCGTCGACGCGAGCGAACGTCTCTAGCAGCTGCGTAAGGACGGGAATGCGCCCGACGAACATGGACACGAGCGCCTTCGTGGCGCGATCTCGCAGGAACCGATTGGAACTCGCCAAGCACCAGGCCAAGGTAATGCCCGCCAAGCGAAGCGACTCATCGGAGGTTCGACTCTTATCACCGCCGTCCCAAGCCCAGGTAATCAGCCGGTTGACTGCGCTCTCGTCCCCATATCGGCTATTGATGAACGGAAGCCAGAAGGCATCGCGCTTCGGCATCCTCCATCTCAGGAGGTGACGGTGAAGCAGGCGAGCGTTGAGCGGGTGATGTGGAACTGCGGAAACGGTGAGGACGGTTTCGAGAATCTGTTCGTTGCCGCCGTGGTACGGCAGTATGTACTTGTTCAAGTACGCCAGGACTCGCTTGGTCTTTATGAACCGAGGCCTGTCCCTCTGCAAAGCCAGATCTCTCCAGATCAGGCTCTCGAAAAAGCTCTCCTTCGCGACTTGCTCATGCCGGAACTTCCGCGGAGCGACATAGATCAGCTCACGACCGCGTAACCGCTGAGGTATCTGAATTGACAGCGCTTCAATGAGACCTCGATTACGCCAAACCTCACTCACTATGCCGTGCAGTACCGTCCCCGTTTTGAATGATTTGAGCGGCGCAGCGGGATTGAGGTGTTTCTCGAGCAGGTTCCGAACGATGAGGTGATCGCTGAACTTCTGATATGGAAAGCGGTAGTCGAATCCGACGACCTTGTACTTGTTGTATCGCGGCACTTTGGTAAGCAACCAATATTTCTCCAGTAGACCGAGGGCCGCATTCGCCTTTGTCGGAAACTGCGTCGCGACGATCGTAAGAGCCTGACTTTCGGACACCCGATCCGTACCGTGCTCACCCATGTAGAGCGCGATCTCTTTAATAGACCCATCCCACACCCTTTTCCGGCTCTCGCCCACGTGCGCTGTCTCGCCGAGCCTCTTGAGCAGCGAGAGGCCCTGACGCTTCACGTATTGCTCGAAGATATGAGTGAATCCGTAGTGCCCTTTGATTGCCTGCTTGGACCCGGCAAACGACTCGCAGAAGATCTTCAGAAAGAGCGGAATGCGGAACTCGGGAAACAGGAGTGGAACTTCAAGAAGCGGCAGCTTGTACTCATTGAAAAACTTGGTAACCGCCTCCCACTCATGCTCGGCGAAACCCGGATGCTCGACGCGGACGTAGCTCTCGAGGATCGAAGACGGGAGGTCGCTTTGCTCGAAGCCGCTTCGAACGCTGAGCACCATGGCGAGATTCTTAAAGCGTCTGACCTTGTTGAGTCGAGCCCAATGGGGGCGGACGAGGCTCTCGTTGACAGCATCAACAATGACCAACGCTCTCGTGCGCTTGGCCGCGGCGTATCGGTTCAGAGCGGCAAGAAAGTCTGCGTCGCCTCCGGGCACGCCGAGTAATCCGCGAATCGCCTCCCAGGGGTTCTTCGCTCCTATCTCTTCACCGAGGAATATGAACGTTGGAAGACCCGAATCGACCCGGTGCTTTGCGAGATCGCAAAGAAAATGCGTCTTGCCGGAGCCGGCGATGCCATTGAGTACGACCCACGGATTGTTCGCGGCCAGGGCAACATTGCTCTCGGAGAGATCGACGAGGGTCCGCAGGTTGCCCATGATCTGGTGGAGATAATGGCGCTCGTTGCGATACTTCTCGTCGTACGAAGGGTGAAAGTCTTTCTTGCCGGGCTTTGCCACTAGCGCCGCTTCTTCAGCCCTGCGCTTACGATCTGTCTCCTCAGCCTCATAGACGAGGTGAAGGCACTTTGCGGCTGCCTCGCTGGCGCGCTTCGCGAGCTCGCTCAGCTTGTCGAAAGGGATCGGCTTGACGCCGCTTTGCGGGACCTTGAGCACAAGGTTTGCAACCTTGAGCGATAGCTCTTGAAGGACGGCAAGCTCCTTTTCCGCGAACTTCGCCAGTTCCTCATCTTTCACGCTGCGAAGGTTCTTCAGTAGTTCGTTAGCGGGCTTCTTTAGCGATTCGCAGAAACGGCGAGTTCGACCAAGTGCGTCGAACACCGACGCTATGTTCACGCCGACATTCAGTTTCGGCGTATAGCGCGGGCCCGCTAAATGAACGACCTTGGTACGCCGCTGCTCTTGGACGCCTTTGTGGAAACGATGAGCGCGCATTGATGACGCAGTCCTTCGTCTGGAGAGGGACTGATGAAGGTCACTATAGAAGGTCACTATATCGGCGTGCGTTAACTACGCAAGAGCGAGCTTTGGCGCGGATTAAAAACCGCCCGTATGGAGGGCGGCAAAAAAGAGCGGGCTATGCGTTAATCCGACCGTACTTGAGCAGCCGGGCACGAATGGCGCCCACGCTCCGCTCGTAGTTCGCGGCTAAGCCCTGAAGCGGGCGGCCTGCGTCGAGCGCGGCCAGAAGGCAACGATCTTCGTCCTCGGTTCAGGGTTCGCCGGACTTCCCAGGCATCTGCGACTTCTGACGCTCAAACCGATCCTGTCGCTGGAGCGCGGAGGGTTTCGAAGAGTGCACGAAAGACCTGTGGACGCTGGTAGGCGCCCTCCGGGGAGAATACTTCGCCGGACTCCGGATCGACACCGGTCTGCGCGGGGGATAGATCGCCGGATGCGCCTCCATTCGGCGACGAACGCGAGCGACGTTGCCGCGGACGAGTGCCACGGGTGACCGGATGACATGGCGGGAGGGCGGTCAACGCGACGGGCTCGCAAAGCGTTGAAACATGATTCGGAATCGAAGCGGTCTGAGTGACTGCTCCTGGCCGATCTTTGCCTGTAGAGGTCGGAAAATGGCTGCCGTTCGACCCGGTCGACTAGCCAAGCTCCATCTTCAATATCCAGCAGTGCCCATAGATTCGCCTCGATCGGGGAGCCAATCTGGGCCAAAACCCAATCCATTTCACTCCATCAACCGCACCGCGACGTGCGGCCGCCCGTTGCGAGACTCCGCGAACAGCGCGCCGTACTCGGGCAGCTCGACCCAGGCCGAAGCGTCCTTGGTCAGCGGCTCCGAAGCGACGATGACCGAATCGGCGTGCTCGGCGCCGCCGGTCATCTTCCATTCGCCCTCGTGCAGGCCGTAGTCGCGGCCGAGGGTGTACCAGAGCGAAAGGAAGTTGAGGTTCGCCTCGTGCACCTTCCGCGGATCGTCGGTGCGATAGCAGCCGAAGTCGAAGCAATAGCGCAGCGCCGCGAGCTGGCTGCCGTTGGTCGCGAACAGGTTGACCGACGACGACAGTCCAATGCCGAGCTCCGCGCGCACCGCGCGTAGCACACCGAGCGTGCGCTCGAGCGCCTCGAACACGCCGCTCTCCGAAGATTCGCGCAGCTGCGAGACGAACAGTGCGTAGATCCACTCGCTGTCGGTGGTGCCGCGGATGCGGGCGAGGTACTCGGGCCCGATGTGGCGCAGCAGCAGCGCCTTCATCTCGGCCATGCCGGCGAGGTCGCCGTTGTGCGCCAGGCACCAGGCCTCGCCCTCGAACTGGAAGGGATGGACGTTCTGCAGCGAGATTTCCACCGCGGTGGAGTAGGCTACGCCGCGCACGTGCGCCAGCACGCAGGACGGGCGGATCTTCTCGGCGAGGTTCTTGAGGTTGCGGTCGAACACCGGCAGCTGCGGCGAGCCGTAGGCGAACGGCCGCTCCGGCGAGTGCGACTCCGGCGCCCAGGCGCGCAGCCCGAAGCCGGCGAGATTGAGCATGTGCAGCATCTTCGGCATATAGCTTTGCCGGATGAGCGCCGAATCGGGCTGGAACAGCAGGTTGTCCAGCAGCACCGGCTGACCGAGGTAGAGCAGCGCGCGGCACATGGCTTGCCCCATGTTGCGGGAAGGGATTGACCGCAGTCAAGAATGATTAAGATGGCGGGGCCGGATAATCCCCGCACATGAAAATACGATCGACACTCAAGGGCCGCAGCGTAGACCCGAAGGCGCTCGCGGAGGTCCAGGCGCTGCTGGGCAAGGCGCCGCGCCG
>SCUF01000351.1 GCA_004298325.1 Betaproteobacteria bacterium
CGCGCAGGCCCAGGCCAGCACGGCGCCGAGCATGTAGAACTCGCCGTGGGCGACGTTGACGATGCGCATCACGCCGAACACGAGCGACAGCCCGAGCGCGGTGAGCGCCAGCACGAACGCGGTCACCGTGCCTTCGAGCAGCGCGAGGAAAAGATGCGGGCCGAAGCTCATGCGGTGGGCTCAAACGCAGCGCGGCGCAGGTTGCGCTCCCCGCGCCGCGCCCGTGAACGAAGCCGCCAGCTTACAGCGGCTGCTTGGTGTAGTCGCCCTCCGGCGGATACAGGCCGTCCTCGATCGCCGTGCGGTGCACGACCTTGAGTCGGCCGCCCTCCACCTTCGAGATGTTCTGGTGGCCGAAGCACTGGTGCAGGCGACCGTCGAAGCGCTTGGCCCCCTGCGGGTGCGCGAGTCCCTCGGCGAAACCCTTTTCGGCCTCCAGCGACTCGATCAGCTTGCGGTAGTCGCCGGGCGTCGGATCGCGGTAGCCGCTTTTCTCGACCGCCTGCTTGATGACGTGCAGCGTCTCCCAGCAGCCGAACATGTGCGAGAAGGTGGACACGTCCTTCGGGTCGGCGAGGCTGGCGCCGGAATCGTTGACGCCCACGCGCTGGCGGAACTCCTTCACGTAGCCCGGCTCGTTGCCCTGGAGGTAGCGCGGGAACGCCTCCCAGAAATACGTGCCGTCGAGATAGCCCAGCCCGGCGCTCGCCATGTCGACGCCTTCCAGCGAGTCGATGAAGCCGAAGATCTGCGGCCGCTTCCGGCCGAAGTGCTCGCCCATCTCCTTGACGAAGGTGAGCACCGCGGGGCCGACCATCACGTGATAGAGCACTTCGGTGTCCGCCGGCACGCGTGCGAAGTACTTGGTGAACGAGCGCTCGGCGGGCGGGATGGCGAGCTTTTCCAGCACACGGCCGCCGCGCTTCTCGGCCGCCAGGCTGAAGTAGTCGCGGTGGTCGTAGCCGAAGGCGTAGTCGGGGTAGATCAGCGTGACTTTCTTGCCGAGCTTGCCGAGGACCCATGACGCGACCGCCGTCACCTGGGCGCGCACGTCGGTGATGCCGGGCTGGAAGCAATACCGGTTCATCTTGCCCGAGGCGACGTGGTAGCCCTCGCTGACGACGAAATATGGAATCTTCAGTTCACCGGCGCGCGGCGCCGAGGCGATGACGACGTGCGAAAACAGCGTGCCGTAGACGAAGTCCACCTTGTGCTGGCGCGCGAGCTTTTCGACCACCTCCGGACCGCGCTTGGGATCGGTGCCGTCGTCCTCGGCGACGATCTCGATCGGCCGGCCGGCGATGCCGCCCTTTTCGTTGATCAGTTTCACAGCCGCCGTGGTGGTGCGCTCGAACCAGCGGCCATAGACCGCGCCGATGCCGGTGCGGTGGACCTGGAAGCCGATGCGGATCGGACGTCCCTGGGCGAACGCGAGCCGCGAATTGAGCAGGCTGCCCGCCAGACCGGCGCCGGCGAGCGAGCCGAGCGAAATCAGCGTGCGGCGGCGACTGAAGCCCGGACCGGCGGTCACGGTGGGGTATCTGCGATCTTGCGACATGTCCTGCCTCCTCTCTCGAAAAGCCGCTTCTGCGACGGCGCTCGCAAGCTATAGCATGCAGGCCGCGGCCTGTATAGGCCCTTTCCCGCGCGGCTCAGCCAGCCACCGGCGTGGACAGCAGCCACAGGCCGAACACGGTATAGCCGACCATCAGGACCGTCATCGGTGCCTGGCTCGCGAGCGCGGCGCGGGCCCTTCCCTGCTCGCCGAGCGCGATGGCATGCGCCACGCAGACGGCGGCGACGTGCCCGAGCACGATGGCAGCGACCTGCAGGTTCCAGATCGCGTGCACCGTTTCGTGCTGCGCGAGAAACGACGCCGTGACGTGCCAGTCGCGAAAGCCGAGCAGGTTCCAGCCCAGGCCGAACGGATCCGAGAGCGCGCGCAGCGCATGCTGCCCGTCGACCAGAAAGAACGGCAGGTAGTGGGCAAAGTGATACGCGAATGCGATCGGCACGATGGCTGCCACGTAGCGCCTGAAGGGCGGCAGGCGAGCGCCTGGTGCGAGCGCGGCGCCCGCCCGCACGGCAATGGCGTACACCGTCGCAAGCGCCAGCCAGGTGCCCGCCAGTCCCAGCGTATTGACCGCGACGAGGCTCGTGCGGCCCGGGTATTCGAGCGGATTCTCGCCCACCAGCGTCAACCACCAGAAGGTCAGCGCCAGGCCGTCGAACGACACCGTGGCGAGCGCGAGCAGTACGAAGGCCACCATGCCGAGGTCGAGCCGGTCGGCGCGCAACAGGCCCGCGCAGGGAACGCCGATCGAAAGGCGGCAGCGCGCGGATCCGGGTTCCTGCCGCTCCGCCGTAAAAGGCGAAAGCCAGCCGACCATGCGGAAGTACACCGAGAAGGCCTCCGCGTTCCCAAGCCAGGGCGTTGCGCCGAAGGCGAGCATCCCGCCCAGCGTGACGAGCGCGTAGGCGGAACAGGCAATCGCCAGTTTCGCCGGATCCATCGGCGCTGGGTAGATCAGTTCGAACCAGGCGAAGGCGAAGAACGCGATCGCGGCGGGCCAGCGGCCAAGCCACGCCGGATAGGCGAGCGGCGGTCGTTCGCGCCACGCCGCGAGCCCCGGCAGCGCGGTTGCGATGCGGTGCAGCGCGGTCCAGGGATTGACCACCCGCCACAGGTCGCCGAACAGCGCCACCGCATAGGTGAACCCGACCCACCACAGGCTCCACAGGGTGGGCGGCAGCGGGTTCTCGAGCGGATCGCGCGTGCCCGCGAAGCCGGCGTAGACGAGCGCGGCGAAAAGCGCGAGCACGAGCGCGCTCGGCCACAGTTCAGCAACGCGGCCGATCCGCGCGATCGGCCAGCGCAGGCGTGCGAGTGCGGCAAACGAGCGCGAAGGCACGACCGCCATGACCGCGAAGGAAAGCCCGACGGCGAGCGCGCCGCCGAGAATGTAGCGCCCGGTCGGCAGCAGCATGACGAAACCGCGTTCGCCCGTATGCGCTGCCGCCCCACCCGCGCCCAGCGCCAGCGCGAGCAGCATCGCTGTTTTCGGATGCATGGCGCGCGCATTATCGCAGCCGGGGAAGGCTGTGCTAGATTTCCGGTGATGTCCGCGTACGCCCGGCCGACCCGCATCGAAGACGCGCTGGAGCTGCTTGCGCGCG
>SCUF01000352.1 GCA_004298325.1 Betaproteobacteria bacterium
GGCCATCAGCTTGAAGCCCGGCGGCAGCTCGGTCACCTTGTCGCCGTGGCTCATCCAAACGCGCAGCATGCCGTGGCCCTCGGCGGTCCGGAAATCCTCGATGCCCTCGAGCAGTCGCGTGTGCCCGCGCGCGCGCACTTCCGCGTAGCCGAATTCGCGCACCTTGCCGGCTTCGACCCGGCCGCCGAGCTGCTGCGCCATGGTCTGCATGCCGTAGCAGATGCCGAGCACCGGCACGCCCAGCTCGAACACGGCCTGCGGCGCGCGCGCGGTGGCCTCGTCGTAGGCCGACAGGTGGCTCCCGGAGAGGATCACGCCGTGCGCGCCGAACGCGCGCACGAACTCGTCGGAGACGTCGTGCGGGTGGATCTCGCAATAGACTTTCGCCTCGCGCACGCGCCGCGCGATCAACTGCGTGTACTGCGCGCCGAAGTCGAGGATCAGGATCTTGTGGTGCACGAAGCGGCTACTCGACCCGGTAGTTGGGTGCTTCCTTCACGATCTGCACGTCGTGCACGTGCGATTCGCGCATGCCGGCGGTGGTGATCTCGACGAACTGCGCCTTGCGGCGCAGCTCCTCCACGGTGGCGCAGCCGGTGTAGCCCATGCCGGAGCGCACCCCGCCGGTGAGCTGCTGCACCACCCACACCGCGCTCCCTTTGTAAGGCACGCGCCCTTCGACGCCCTCGGGGACGAGCTTTTCGACGTTCATCTCGGAATCCTGGAAGTAGCGGTCGGCGGCGCCCTTCTGCATCGCGCCCAGCGACCCCATGCCGCGGTAGGACTTGTAGGAGCGGCCCTGGTAGAGCTCGATCTCGCCCGGCGACTCGTCGGTGCCGGCGAAGAGGGATCCGAGCATCACCGCGTGCGCGCCGGCGGCGAGCGCCTTGGCGACGTCGCCCGAATAGCGGATGCCGCCGTCGGCGATGAGCGGCACCTCGAGCTTGGCGAGCGCCTCGGCGACGTTCTGGATCGCGGTGATTTGCGGCACTCCGACCCCGGCCACGATGCGCGTGGTGCAGATCGAGCCCGGACCGATGCCGACCTTGACGCCGTCGGCGCCGTGGTCCACCAGCGCGCGCGCGCCATCGGCGGTGCCGATATTGCCGCCGATCACCTGGACTGCGGCATATCTCTTCTTGATCCATTTTACGCGGTCGAGCACGCCCTGGGCATGGCCGTGCGCCGTGTCCACCACCAGCACGTCGGCGCCCGCCTCGACCAGTGCCGCGACGCGCTCGTTGGTGTCCCCGCCCACGCCCACCGCGGCGCCCACACGCAGCTTGCCGTGCGCGTCCTTGCTGGCGTTGGGATGTTCGGTCTCCTTGAGGATGTCCTTCACCGTGACCAAGCCCTTGAGGCGCCACTGGGAATCCACTACCAGCACGCGCTCGAGACGGTGTTCGTGCATCAGTTTCTGCGCCGCTTCGCGGCTGGCGCCCTCGCGTACCGTGATCAGGCGCTTCTGCGGCGTCATGATGTTCTTCACCGGCTGCTCCAGGCGGGTCTCGAAGCGCAGGTCGCGGTTCGTGACGATGCCCACCACTTTGCCGGCCTTGAGCACCGGGAAGCCGGAGATCTTGTGCTGCCGCTGCAGCGCGGTGACTTCGCGCACCGTCATCTCGGGGGTGACGGTCATCGGGTCGCGCAGCACGCCGGACTCGAAGCGCTTCACCTTCGCGACCTCGGCGGCCTGCGCCCGCGGCGTGAGGTTCTTGTGGACGATGCCGATGCCGCCTTCCTGCGCGAGCGCGATCGCCAGGCGCGCCTCGGTCACGGTGTCCATCGGCGCCGAGACCAGCGGGATGTTCAGTTCGAGCTTGCGCGTGAGGCGGGTTTTGAGGGAAATTGCGCGTGGCAGGACGCGCGAGTGGGCGGGAACGAGGAGCACGTCGTCGAAGGTCAGCGCCTTCTGGATCACCCGCATG
>SCUF01000353.1 GCA_004298325.1 Betaproteobacteria bacterium
AGCATCGCGGACAGCAAGGACATCGTCATCGATGCGCCGCAGATCGCCGAGAACGGCGCCGTGGTGCCGATCGAGATCAGCAGCAACCTGCCCAATACGCGCTCGATCGCGGTGCTGGTCGAGAAGAACCCTTTCCCGCTCGTGGCGAAGTTCGACTTCCACGAGGGGGCGGTGCCGTTCGTCAAGATCAACGCGAAGATGGGCGAATCGTCCAACGTGCGCGTCCTGGCGGAGGCCGGCGGCAAGTACTTCACCGCGTTCAAGGAAGTCAAGGTCACCATTGGCGGGTGCGGAGGCTGAGATGGCGGATCCGATGAAAATCCGTGCCACGCTGAAGGGCGACCTCGCCGACGTGCGCGTGCTGATGGGCCACCCGATGGAAACCGGCCAGCGCAAGGACGGCGCCGGCAAGCCGATTCCGCTGCACTTCATCCAGGAAGTCACGGTGAAGCTGAACGGCAAGACCGTGATCGAGGGCCAGATCAGCCAGGCGATCTCGCGCAATCCGGTATTCTCGTTCCGCGTC
Organism: Betaproteobacteria bacterium; assembly: GCA_004298325.1. GTDB lineage: Bacteria > Pseudomonadota > Gammaproteobacteria > Burkholderiales > SG8-39 > 2-02-FULL-66-14. Next base: position 527 of record SCUF01000353.1, read on the forward strand.
AAGGGCGCCAAGAGCGGCGACAAGGTGGAGATCAGCTGGCTCGACAACAAGGGCGACACCAACCGCACTGAAGCGGCGATCGCCTGAACGACCGGCGTGGCGGCGCGGGAGGCCGCCTGCCGGCCGGGTATTCCTGCAAGTACCTAGGAGGAGGATGCGTATGCTGGTGTCTGGACGCAGTGTGCTGCTGACGGCGGCCTTGACGCTCGCGGCGGGTTCCGCCGCCGCGCAGTCGCAATTCGAGAAATACCAGAAGATGGTCGCCGAGGGCAGCCCGGTGGAGCTGTTCGAGCTGGTCGGCGAGGGCCTGTGGAAGAAGCCGCAGGGGCCGAAGAACGCCTCGCTCGAACAATGCGACCTCGGGCTCGGGGCCGGCGTGCTGCAGGGCGCCTACGCCCGGTTGCCGCGCTATTTCAGGGACGTCGATCGCGTGATGGACCTCGAGACGCGCATGCTCCACTGCATGATGACGCTGCAGGGCCGCAGCCTCGAGGAGGCCACCAAGCGCCTGTTCGGCAATGCCGACAAGCCCTCCGAGATGGAATACCTCTCGGCGTACGTCGCGGGCCAGTCGCGCGGCCACGCGATGGCGCCCGGCCAGAGCCATCCCAGGGAACAGGCCGCGTACGAACTCGGCAGGAAGCTGTATTTCTACCGCACCGGGCTGTGGGACTTCTCGTGCGCCTCCTGCCACGGCGAGGAAGGCAAGCGCATCCGCATGTCCGAGCTGCCGGTGCTCTACAAGCCGGAGGCGGCGCGCCCGTTGATCGCGACCTGGCCCGCCTACCGCGTTTCGAACAGCACTTTCAAGACGATGCAGTGGCGGATCAACAACTGCTTCCGCCAGATGCGCACGCCGGAGCCGGTGTTCGGCTCCGAAGTGGTGAACGCGATGAACATGTTCCTGACGGTGACCGCCCAGGGCGAGCCCTATCGCGGCCCGGGCACGAAGCGCTGAGGGGAGACGGCGATGAAACGACACCTGCTTGCAGTGAGCACTGCGGCGCTACTCGCGGCCTGCGCGAGCGCCCCGGTCGTGGAACATTCGAAGATGACCGGCGCGGAGATCGCCCAGATCGATGCCGTGCTCAAGCGCGATTTCCGCGCCAAGGGCCAGGCGAAGATGACCCGGCTCGAGCCCGACGCCGTGCAGCGCGAGTGCAACCTGCACGCCGACAACCCGCCCGATTCGGTCGCCAGGTCCCTGCAAGAGGCGCAACTGAAGACCATCAAGTATCCGAGCGACTCGCTGCTCGGCGACTGGAAGAACGGCAGGAAGATCGCCGAGAGCGGCCGCGGCATGCAATGGAACGAGAAGCCTGCCAATCCCGGAGGCGGCGGCTGCTACAACTGTCACCAGCTCTCGCCGCAACAGACCTCGCACGGCACCCTCGGACCAAGCCTGAAGGGATTCGGCAAGACGCGCGGCTACGGACCCGACATGCAGCGCTACGCCTACGGCAAGATCTACAACGCCAAGGCCTACAGCGCCTGCTCGCACATGCCGCGCTTCGGTCACAGCGGCTCTTTGAGCGAGCAGCAGATCAAGGATCTGGTGGCGTACCTGCTCGACCCGAAATCGCCGGTAAACCAATAGCCGCTTGCAGCGCCGCGAGTTCCTGAGGTTGCTTGCGCTCGCGGCGGCGGCCGGGGCGTCGCTGCGCCCCGAGCGCTCGATCGCGCAGGCCGCCGACGAACTCTATGGCGCGCCGAAGTTCGGCAACGTCAGCCTGCTGCACTTCACCGACTGTCACGCGCAGCTGCTGCCGGTGTACTTTCGCGAGCCCAACGTCAACCTCGGCAGCGGCGAGGCGGCCGGGCGGCCGCCGCACCTGGTGGGCCGCGCGCTGCTGGAACACTTCCGGGTCCCGCCCGGCAGCGCCGCAGCGCATGCCTACACTTTCGTCGATTTCGAGCGCGCGGCGCGGCGCTACGGCAAGGTCGGCGGCTTCGCCCATCTCGCCGCGCTGGTCAAGCGGCTGCGCGCCGAGCGGCCGGGCGCGCTGCTGCTCGATGGCGGCGACACCTGGCAGGGCTCGGCGACTTCGCTCTGGACCCGGGGCGCCGACATGATCGGCGCGCAGAAACTGCTCGGCGTCGACCTGATGACGGCGCATTGGGAGTTCACCTACGGCGCCGAGCGGGTGAAGCAGGCGGCGGAGAAGGAACTGGCACCGATGGAGCTGCTGGCCCAGAACGTCAAGACCACGGATTTCGAAGACCCGGTGTTCAAGCCCTACGCGCTGCGCGGCGTCAACGGCGTGCAACTCGGGATCATCGGCCAGGCCTTCCCGTATACGCCGATCGCCAACCCGCGCCATTTCATCCCCGATTGGACCTTCGGCATCCAGGAGCCGCGCCTGCAGCAACTGGTGGACGAAGTTCGCGCCAAGGGCGCGCAGGTGGTCGTACTGCTGTCGCACAACGGCATGGACGTGGACATGAAACTGGCC
>SCUF01000354.1 GCA_004298325.1 Betaproteobacteria bacterium
GAACGCGGCGTCGCCGCGACAGTGCTCGTAGGCCTGGCGCAGCTCGGCCAGCGCGTGCATCAGCGTCTCGGCGACGAACACGCCGCCGTAGGGACCGAAATGCCCGCGCGAGTCGGGCAGGTCAACCATCTGCATTCCTGACCTCTCGAACGAAAGCGTCGATGCGCGACGCATCCTTGATGCCCTTGCCGGATTCGACCCCGCTCGACACGTCCACGGCCCAGGGTCGCAGCCGCCGGATGGCGTCGGCGACGTTTTCCGGCGCCAGGCCGCCGGACAGTACCAGCGGCCGCTCGCGTTGCTGCGGCAGCAGTGACCAGTCGAATCCGGTCCCGACGCCGCCGTATTCCTCCACCCAGGCGTCGGCGAGCCAGGCGCTCGCATCGGGAAACCGACGCCAGTATTCTAGCAAATCGATCCCCGGCTTCACGCGGCAGGCCTTGATGTAGGGCCGATCGAAGGCCCGGCAGAACTCGGGCGGCTCTTCGCCGTGAAACTGCAGCAGGTCGGGGCGCACGGTCTCGAGCACGCGCTCCACGGCCTCGCGCGAGGCGTTGGCGAACAGCGCCACCGACGTGAGGAACGCGGGTGCCGCACGCCGCAGCGCGCGCGCCTGCTCCAGGTCCAGGCAGCGCGGGCTGGGCGGATAGAACACGAGGCCGAAGGCATCGGCACCCGCCTCCGCCACCGCGCGCAGGTCCTGCGGCCGCGTGATGCCGCAAACCTTGATCCGCGTTCTCACGATCCGATCGGCCCCGTCAGCGCGCTTGCCCGTGCGTGCGGCAGCGCCCATGACGCGTCGTACTCGACCGCTTCGAGGTACAGGCCCGCGGCGGCAAAGGTGGGCGCGGCGCGCGCGCGGTCGCGCGATTCCAGCACATCGCGCGCCCACTGCGGCGGCTGCTTGTGCCGCCCGATGTGGACCAGCGTGCCGACGAGATTGCGCACCATGTGATGCAGGAACGCGTTGGCGCGCAGCATGAAGTCGATGCGTTCCCCGTGCCGCGCGATGTCGAGCGCATACAGCGTGCGCACCGCGGTGGCGGCCTGGCATTCGGCGGAGCGGAAGGCGGAAAAGTCCTGCTCGCCGAGGAGCAGCGCGGCCGCGGCGCGCATCGCCTCGACGTCGAGCGGCGCGTGACACCACCCGGCATGGCGCGCGGCGAGCGCCGGGCGCACCGCGCGATTGAGCAGCACGTAGCGGTACGTGCGCAGGCGCGCGCTGTAGCGCGCGTGAAAATCGCTGCGCACGCGGCTCGACCAGAGCACGGCGACCGAACCCGGCAGCACCGAGTTCACGCCGCGCACCCAGGCCAGGTCCGGGCGCCGGGCTTCGGTGTCGAAATGGACCACCTGGCCAAGGGCGTGTACGCCGCGATCGGTGCGCCCGGCGCAGGTCACCGCCACGGGCACCGCCGCGATCGTCGTCAGTGCGGCCTCGAGCGCGTCCTGCACCGTGCCGCCGCCGGGCTGCCTCTGCCAGCCTAGAAACCGGCTGCCGTCGTATTCGAGTCCGAGTGCAATTCTCATGGTCACAAAAGACAAAGCCGCGGTCGCTCGCGCGCCGCGGCTTTCGGGTGCGCCGCGATTCCGGCGCTATCCCAGTTTGGCGAGCAGGCGCGTGGCCTCTTCCTGCTGCGCCGCGTCGCCATCCTTGAGCACTTCGTTCAGGAGTTCGCGCGCGCCGTTCTTGTCGCCCATTTCTTCGTAGGCCTTCGCGAGATCGAGCTTGGTCGCGACTTCCTGCCACTTCGGATCGACGCTCGAACCCGCGGGCGCTGCGGGCTTGGCTTCGCCCAAGTCGAAATCGAGATCGAAGTCCATCGCGCTGGGCGCTTCGGGGGCCGCGGGCGCGGCAGGTGCCGGGCCCGCCGGCTCTGCGCTCTGGGTTACCGCGCCGATGTCGAAATCCATCTTGCCGACGGCGGCTTCCCTGTCGCTTGGGCTCATCACCACCGTGTCGCCCGGTTTGAATGCCGGCGGCGCCTGATCGCCCTGGGTTGTCGCCCCGATATCGAAATCGAGCGCCGCGGCGGTGGCCTTTCCAGAACCCGGGGACGTCGCGCCCCCGAGGTCGAAATCCACCGTCGGCGATGCCGCAGCAGGCTGCGTCACCATGGCTTCGCCCTCGCCCGTGCGCGTGCCATAGAGACCGTTGTCCGGATCGATCGAGCGACCCAAACTCCGCGCCTTCTGCCATTCGGGACCGGCGCCGCCGCTCAGGCTCTTGACCTGCAGCGCGGTCCGCTCGAACGATGCCGTATCGCGCCGCTGGGCATAGATCTCCAGCAACTTGGCATGGAAGGCGATGCGCTCGGGATTGCCGGCGATTGCATCCTTCAGGATCGTTTCGGCCTGCGCATCGCGTCCGTAGGCGAGATAGACATCCGCCTCTGCGATCGGATCGACCTCCTCGCCCGCGGCGGGTGCTGACTGTGCCGCGGCGATCCCCGCCTGAACTTCAGGCGACGGTTCGCCCGCGCCGGCCGTCTCGCTCGCGGCCGAAGCCGCCGCGATGCTGCTGAAGCCCCCCCCCTCGGACTGCGACGCCTTCTTGCGGCGCCACGCCCAAGCCCCGTATCCGATCAGCAACGCAATGACGCCCGCCAACCCGCCCAGGGCGAGCGGATTCTCCAGGAACTCGTCCATCAGGCTGGGAGATGGCGGCGCAGCGGCCGGCTTCTTCGGTGCAGCCGCAGGCGCGGGCTTCGGCGCAGGCGCTGCGGGTTTGGGCGCTTCGGCCGCGGGTTTAGGCGCCACCGGCGCCGCCTTGGCGGGTTCCGCTGCAGGTGTTGCCGCGGGCGGCACAGGTGCGGCCGCCGCGGCGGCCGGCTTGCTGGCCTTCTGCTCGAGCAGCGCCAGCTGCTGGTTCTTCAGTTCAATCAGCTTCTGCAGATCCGTGACCTGCTTTTCGAGATCGGAAACGCGCGACTGCGACTCCTTCAGCGCCCGGTTGAGGGCCGTCCTGTCGTCTTCCGCTGCCGCGCGCGAAACCGGCGCCGCGGGCTTGGCGCTGTCGAGCTTGGACAGCTTGATCTGGTCCTTGGCATCCCTGGGCGCGGGCTCCGCCTTCTTCGGCGTTATGCGACCCGGCGTTTCGCGTTGCGGCGCCGGCGCCGGTTTTGCCGGCGCAGCCGCCACCGCGGCGCCGAGATTGCGCCGGTACTCGTCAAAATCGGCCCCTTGCGCGCGCACCATGCGCGTGGCTTCCGCCGGACTGATCGCCGCCGCCGCGGCGCTGTCGGGAATTCTCAGGATTTCGCCACTGCGCATCAGGTACATGCTGTTGCGCATGAACGCCTTCTGGTTGGCCTGGTACAGCGCCACCAGCATCTGATTCACCGATACGCCCGCAGGCTTGGTTTCGCGCGCGACCTTGCTCAGCGTGTCGCCGCGCCGGATGCGATAGGTGCCGGTGCTCTTCGGCGGTTCGCTGGCGAGCGGCTTGGCCACCACGGCCGGCGCGGCGGGCGCGGGCTTGGCGATTGGCGCTGACGGTGGCGGCGGCGCCACGGCGACCGGTTGCGGCGGCTTGTACTCGACCGGATCGAGCAGGAACGTGTACTCCCGCACCAGCCGCCCGGTGGACCACTGCAGCTCGAGCAGCAACTCCACGAAGGGCTCGTTGATCGGCTGCGTCGAGGTCAGGCTCAGCACCGGCCGGCCGTTGCGCCGCTCGACTGCGACGCGGATATTGAGCAAGGCCGGATTGAACTCGATCCCCGCCATGCGGTAGGCCTCGGGCGATGCGACGCGCGCCACCAGCCCGTCGGCTTCGCGTGGCTGCATCGAAACGATCTCGACTTCGGCGCGCAGCGGCTGGCCCAATGCCGATTGCACGGCCAGCCGTCCCAGACCAGCGGCGTCTGCGATCAGCGGCAACAGCAGACACGCGGCCAACGCCAGCCGGGATGCGGTGAACGCTCTAAGCACTGGCTCCACCCTGAGTCATTCTTTTGGGACTGGGAACCATAACATCATGGCATTAGCCCTGCAAGTTGAGAGATTTTCTTGGTTTATGCGGCGTTCGCTCTGCTGCCGCAGGGATTTCAGTGTTCGATGGCTCAGTGCTTCACGCCCGCGTCGAGCAGGATATGCAGCATGCGGCGCAGCGGCTCGGCAGCACCCCACAGCAACTGGTCGCCCACCGTGAATGCCGCCAGATATTCGCCGCCCATGGGCATCTTGCGCAGCCGGCCCACTGGCACCGAGAGCCTGCCGCTGACTGCCGCCGGCGTCAGCTCGGCCAGACTTTCTTCGCGCCGGTTCGGCACGACCTTGGCCCATTCGTTCGCTTCCGCGAGCATGCCCTCGATCTCGTCGAGCGGCACGTCGCGCCTGAGCTTCACCGTCAGCGCCTGGCTGTGGCAGCGCATCGCTCCCACGCGCACGCAAATGCCATCCACCGGGATCGGGCGCTCGCTGCGGCCGAGGATCTTGTTGGTCTCGGCCTGCCCCTTCCATTCCTCCCGGCTCTGGCCGTTGCCGAGATCCTTGTCGATCCAAGGCAGCAGGCTGGCGGCGAGCGGCTGGCCGAAATTGTGTTGCGGCAGGCCGGCGCCGTGCAAGGCCTCCGAGACGCGCCGGTCCACGTCCAGCGCGCTCGCTGCGGGGTCCCCAAGCACACCCTTGGCGGCGTCGCCCAGGTACGCCATCTGCTCCGCCAGTTCGCGCAAGTTGGCGGCGCCGGCGCCCGAGGCCGCCTGATAGGTCATGCTCGTCATCCATTCGACGAGATCGTTCTGGAACAGGCCCGCCAGGCCCATCAGCATCAGGCTCACGGTGCAGTTGCCGCCAATGAAATCCTTGCGGCCCGCCGCCACGGCGTCGTTGATGAGCGCCAGGTTCACCGGATCGAGAATGATCACGGCGTCGGGCTTCATGCGCAGCGCGCTGGCGGCGTCGATCCAATAGCCCTTCCAGCCGGCGGCGCGCAGTTTCGGGTGGATCTCGCCGGTGTAGTCGCCGCCCTGGCAGGACACGATGACCGGCAGCGACTGCAGCGCCCCGAGGTCGTGTGCGTCGCCCACGGCCGGCGTGTCGCGGCCGATCTGGGGCCCCTTGCCGCCCGCCTGCGAGGTCGAGAAGAACACCGGGTCGATCTGGTCGAAGTCGCGCTCCTCGCGCATGCGCTGCACGAGCACCGACCCCACCATGCCGCGCCAACCGACAATGCCTGCCCGCAACATCCCTGGCTCCTCAGTTCACAAACGTGCAGCGACCGCTTCCCCCATCTCCTGCGTACCCACTTTTCGAGTACCCGCAGTATATATGTCGGCGGTGCGATAACCGTCGCGCAGCGCACGCCCTACGGCGCGTTCGATGCGCTCGGCGGCCTCCGGATGGCCGAGCGAATGGCGCAGCATCATCGCGGCCGACAGGATCGTCGCGAGCGGGTTGGCAAGGCCACGGCCGGCGATATCGGGCGCCGAGCCGTGGATCGGCTCGTACAGCCCCCTGCCGGAGGCATCGAGCGACGCCGAAGGCAGCATGCCGATCGAGCCGGTGAGCATCGAGGCTTCGTCCGACAGGATGTCGCCGAACAGGTTGCCGGTCACGATGACGTCGAACTGCTTCGGCTCGCGCACCAACTGCATCGCGCAGTTGTCGACGTACATGTGCTGCAGCGCGATGTCCGGATAGGCCTTCGCCTCCGCCGCCACGACTTCGCGCCACAGCTGCGACGTTTCCAGCACATTCGCCTTGTCCACCGAGCAGAGCTTGCGTTTGCGCTTTCTTGCGGCCTCGAACGCGACGCGCGCAATGCGCCGGACCTCGCTCTCGCGGTAGCGCATCGTGTCGAAGCCTTCGCGCTCGCCGGTGTCGGTGCGCCGGATCCCCTTCGGCTCGCCGAAGTAGATGTCGCCGGTCAGCTCGCGCACGATCAGAATGTCGAGGCCGCCGACGATCTCCGGGCGCAGCGCCGATGCCTGCGTCAGTTCCGCATGCACTTGCGCCGGCCGCAGGTTGGCAAACAGCGCCAGCGCCTTGCGCAGGCCCAGGATCGCCTGCTCGGGCCGCTTGCTGCGCGCCAGCGCGTCGTAGCGCGGATCGCCCACCGCGCCGAACAGGATCGCGTCCGCGGCCTTCGCCAGCGCGAGCGTCGCCGCCGGCAGCGGATCGCCCGCGGCCTCGTAGCCGGCACCGCCGACCGGCGCCCGCTCGATCTCGAACGGCAGCTCGAGGCGCTGCAGCACGTGCAGTGCCTGCGCCACGATCTCCGGGCCGATGCCGTCACCCGGCAGCACGGCGATCTTCATCGGCGCTAGCGGTACAGCCAGGGATAGCGCTGCCGGCGATTCGCCTCGAAGGCGCGGATCGCATCGGCGTGGCGCAGCGTCAGGCCGATCTCGTCGAGCCCGTTCAGCAGGCAGTACTTGCGGAA
>SCUF01000355.1 GCA_004298325.1 Betaproteobacteria bacterium
CTTCGCCTGGTTCTTGAGCAGCGCGAAGATCAGGTCCTGCTTGCGCATGCGGTTGGCGTTGTCGACGCCGTTGGCGGTCGCCTTTTCCAGCAGTTCGGAGACGTGAAGGGTCTTGAGTTCGGAGAGTTGCATGATCAATGGATGGATTGCGGCCTGCCCTGCTGCCGACTTCTCTTGTGGGGAAGTGCGCCTCGCCAGGAAACGACTGCGGGCGCCGGGTCTTGCCGCCGCGCGGAGGGTTTCCGCGCGGCTTCTGGATCAAAGACTAAGGCCTCTAGATATTGCTGTCAAGAAAGGCGGTGAGCTGGGACTTCGACAGCGCGCCGACGCGCGTGTCCTCGACGTTGCCGTTGCGGAACAGCATCAGGGTCGGGATGCCCCGGATGCCGAAGCGGGCCGGCACCTGGCGATTCTCGTCGACGTTGATCTTGGCGACCTTGAGGCGGCCGCCGTATTCCTTGGCGACCTCGTCCAGGATCGGCGCGATCTGCTTGCAGGGGCCGCACCATTCGGCCCAGTAATCGACCAGCACCGGAACTTCGGACTGCAGCACCTGCGGCTCGAAATTCTCGTCGGTGATGTGCTCAATCTGTGAACTGCTCATGGTTCCTCGGGGGAAGTTGCAGGGGGGCAGCCGTCATTATGAGGGCTGCTGCCCCGGATCCCAAGGGGCGCGCGCGAACGCGTGCTAAACTGTTGATTCCGAAGATCTTGTTTACCCAATGACCTACGTCGTCACCGAATCCTGCATCAAGTGCAAGTACACCGACTGCGTCGATGTCTGCCCCGTGGACTGCTTCCGCGAGGGGCCGAACATGCTGGTCATCGACCCCGATGAGTGCATCGACTGCACCCTGTGCGTCCCCGAATGTCCGGTCGAGGCGATTTTCGCCGAGGACGACGTGCCGGATGCGCAGCGCGAGTTCATCGACCGCAACCGCGAACTCGCCAAGCTCTGGAAGCCGATCATCGAACGCAAGCCCGCGCCCGCCGACGCCGACGAATGGGCCAAGGTGAAAGACAAGAAACAGCTGCTCGAGCGCTGAGGCGTTTGCGCGCCGCGGATTCTTGCCGCACTGCAACGAGCAACGCCTTCGTTGCAGTCCGATAAGTTCCGGTCATTGCGCTTTCACGGGGCGGGTGTAATCTTCATCGGGCCCCTGTGGAGGCCGAGATGGAGCAGCCGAGAATCGCATTCACTGCGGTGTACCTGAGAGCGCAGCACGGCTACATCGGATTCGTCGAAGAGCTGCCCGGCCTCAATTCGCACGGCCGCACCATCGACGAAGCGCGGGCCAACCTGCAGCGGCTGGCGGCGGTCGTATTCGACGAGGAGCGCGCCCATGCCGAAGAGCTGATATCCGGCAAGGAAGTGGTGCGCGAGGCGTTCTACCTGCAGCTGCACGCTCGGGCGGAGCTCGACGCGTAGCGACTGTTCGATTCAGTGCTCGTAGCGTTCGGTGCGGACCTTGCCGCGGAACACGCGATAGGCAAAGGCCGTGTAGCCCACCAGCACCGGCAGCACGATCGCGGCGCCGACGAGCACGACCATGAGCGCGGAAGGATGCGCTGCAGCCTGCCAGATCGTCATGCCGCCGAGGACGACATACGGAAACACGCTGTAGGCGAGCCCGCCGAAAGCCAGCGCGAAGATCGCGACCGTGCCGGCGAAGGGCTTGCCGTCCGAGCGATCGAGCGAGCGCCAGACCCACAGCCACGCCGCGAGCGTGGCGAGCGGCAGCGCTGACATGTACAGGATCCTCGGCCAGGCGAACCACTTCTCGCGCACCGCTTCGCTGACAAGCGGCGTGGCAAGGCTTACCAGCGCAACGCCGAGCGCCACCCAGCCCAGCCCCCAGCGCGCCCAGGCGCGCGCCCTGCGCTGCAATTCGCCTTCGGTGCGCAGCACGAGCCAGGTCGCGCCCAGCAGCACGTAGCCGCCGCACAGCGCAGCGCCTACCAGCAGCGCGAACAGGAAGTAGGCCCAGCCCGGCTGGAACGCCGTGAGGTAGCGCCCGAGCATGAAACCCTGTGCGAACGAGGCGACGAAGGAGCCGAACCAGAACAGCCAGTTCCACAGTTCGCGATGCCAGCCCTCGGCCTTGACGCGGAACTCGAAGGCCACGCCGCGCAGCATCAGCCCGATGAGCATGCCGGCCACCGGAAGGTAGAGCGCGCCGAGGATCCAGCCGTGCGCCGCGGGAAACGCCACCAGCAGAATGCCGACGCCGAGCACCAGCCAGGTTTCGTTCGCATCCCAGAACGGGCCGATCGAAGCGACCATCACGTCCTGCTCCGCGGCGCTCGCACCCGGCATCAGCATGCCGACGCCGAGATCGTAGCCGTCGAGCACCACGTAGGCGAGGATTGCCGCACCCATCAGCAGCGCGAACACCAGCGGCAGGTCGAGCGTCATGCCTTCGCCCCCTCGCCGGCGATGTGCGTGATGACAACCATGTAGGCGAGCAGCATCACGGCGTAGACCAGCAGGTAGCCGGTCAGGCTTGCGCCGAGGCTCGCCTCGCGTACGCCGCCTGCGGCTTCCGCGGTCCGCAGGATGCCGGTCACCAGCCACGGCTGGCGGCCGATCTCGGTGACCAGCCAGCCGCAGAGCGTCGCGATCCAGCCCGAGAAAGTGAAGGCGGCAAAGCCCCAGAGCAGCGGTCGCGGCAGCACCGCGGCGCGTCTGCGCAGGCACCAGGCTGCCGTCCACGCCAGCGCGAGCATCAGCACGCCGATGGCCACCATGCCGCGGAAAGCGAAGAACAGCGGCGCCACCGGCGGATGCTCGGGCGCGAAGCGATCCAGTCCCTGCAGCTCCGCCTCGGCGTCGTGACGCAGGATGAGACTGGCGAGCTTGGGCACCTCGATGGCAAAGTCGTTGCGCCGACGCGCGTCATCGGGAATCGCGAACAGCACCAGCGGCACGCCTTTCTGCGTGTGCCAGATCGCTTCGACGGCGGCGATCTTCGCCGGCTGGTGTTCGAGCGTGTTGAGGCCGTGCAGGTCGCCGGCGACGATCTGCAGCGGCGTAAGCACGGCGGCGACGAAGGCGCCGCTGCGCAGCGTGCGTGCGGCACCCGCGTCCTGTGGCGCGCGCAGGAGGCGCCACGCCGACAATCCGGCGACGAGGAACGCCGCCGTGAGACCGGAAGCGAGCAGCATGTGCACGAGGCGATACGGGAACGAAGGATTGAAAATCACCTGCAGCCAGTCTTCAGCGATGAGCTGGCCGGCGTCGTAACCGTGCCCCGCCGGCGTCTGCATCCAGGAATTGAGCGCGAGGATCCAGAACGCCGACAGCGCGGTGCCGACCCCGACCATTACCGTGGCGAGCAGGTGCACGCGCGGCGAGACCCGGTTCATGCCGAACAGCATCACGCCGAGAAACGTCGCCTCGAGGAAGAACGCCGTCAGCACCTCGTAGGCGAGTAGCGGGCCGGCGATATTGCCCACTTTCAGCATGTAGCCGGGCCAATTGGTGCCGAACTGGAACGACATCGTGATGCCCGAGACCACGCCCATGGCGAAGGTGAGGGCGAAGATGCGCACCCACAGCTTGTAGGTCGCGAGCCACTGCGGATCGCCGCTGCGCAGATGGCGCACGCGGAAATACACCAGGAACCAGGCGAGCGCGACGTTGATCGCCGGGAACAGGATGTGGAAGGCGATGTTCAGCCCGAACTGGGTGCGAGCGAGCAGCAAGGCTTCGCTGGCTTCGGTCATCGGCGGCCTCGTCGTCCTGGGTGGCATTATAGGGAGCCGTGCGCCCGGGGTGGACTGGCGGGGTCGGGGGAGCACGCAGACGACGCCGAAATCGTCGATAACCACAGTACGACCGAGGGCCATGCACTACGAACTTGTCGTCCGCAACGCAACCGTGATCGACGGCACCCGCGCGCCGCGCTACGGGGCCGACCTCGCCATCCAGGACGGCCGTATCGCGGCCATCGGCGGCCTCGACACCGACCGCGCCGACACCGAGATCGACGCCTCCGGCAGGATCGTCGCCCCGGGCTTCATCGACGCGCACACGCACGACGACCGCCTGATGCTCTCGGCGCCGGACATGGCACCGAAAGTGAGCCAGGGCGTGACCACGGTGGTGGCGGGAAACTGCGGCATCTCGCTCGCGCCGGCGCCGAACGGCATGCGTGCGCCGGTGCCGGTACCGCTCGACCTGCTGGACGCCGAAGGCGGGTGGTTCCGCTTCCGCACTTTCGGCGCGTACGTCGAGGCACTTCGCGCCGCGCCGCCGGCGACGAATTGCGCGCTGCTCGTGGGGCACTCGACGCTTCGCGTGCAGACGATGGACAAGCTCGATCGCCCGGCGACCCGCGCCGAAATCGCGCGCATGCGCAATCTCGCCGACGCGGCGCTCGCCGCGGGCGCGATCGGGGTATCGACCGGGCTCTGGTACGAGCCCGCGAGCGCCGCGCCGACGGAAGAAGTGATCGAGGTGTGCCGGCCGCTTGCGATGCGCGACGGCATCTACTGCACGCATATGCGGGACGAAGCCGACCGGGTGATCGATTCGCTCGAGGAGACGTTCCGCATCGGACGCGAGCTGGGCGTACCGGTCGTGATCTCGCACCACAAGGTGGCCGGAACGCCCAACCACGGCCGCTCGGCCGAAACGCTGCCGTTGATCGAGGCGCGCATGCGTGGGCAGGCCATCGGACTGGACTGCTACCCCTACTGCGCCTCCTCGACGATCCTCTCAGCCGACCGCGTCGCGGGCGCCTCGAAGGTGCTCGTCACCTGGTCGAAACCGCACCCGGAATGTGCGGGAATGGAATTGGACGCGATCGCCTCCAGGCTGGGAGTCGCCGTAGAACAGGCGATCGAAACGCTGCTCCCCGCCGGCGCCATCTACTTCGCGATGGACGAGGCCGACGTGCGGCGCATCCTCGCCTTCGCCCCGACCATGATCGGCTCGGACGGCCTGCCGCACGATGCCGCGCCGCACCCGCGCCTGTGGGGAACATTCGCTCGCGTCCTGGGACATTACGCGCGGGGCCTGAACCTGTTTTCGCTCGAGACGGCAGTCCACAAGATGACGGGGCTCACCGCCAAGACCTTCGGCCTCGCGGATCGCGGCGTGCTGAAGCAAGGCTACGCCGCCGACCTTGCGATCTTCGACCCCGCCACGGTGGACGAGACTGCGACCTTCGCGCGGCCGATTGCGCCGGCGAAGGGCATCGATACCGTGATCGTCAACGGCGCGATCGTCTGGCGCGACGGCAAGTCCACCGGCGCGCGGCCCGGGAGGGTGCTGCGGCGCGGCTGACGTTGCGGGCCGGGATTGACAAGCTGCCCGCCGGTCATCCACCTTCGGGGCTCGCGCGTTGCGAGACAAAAGTGACTTTGCGCCGCGCGACATGCCACGTCTCGCCTGCCCGGAAAAACCCGGTGTCGCGCTGCACCTGATCCAGCGCGCTCGCGGCGGAGCGGCGTGTTTCTTTCGCGAGCGCGACGGGCGAGCGTACCTTCACTGGCTGCGCAGCTTCGCGCAGCGCTGCGAGTGCGCCGTGCACGCCTATGTGCTGATGAGCAACCATGTGCACCTGCTCGTCACGCCCGACCGCAGGGAGGGCGCCTCGCAGCTGATGCGCGCGGTCGCGGCACGCTATGCCCGTCATGTCGCCGCTGAACATGGCCGTAGCGGCGCGCTCTGGGAGGAGCCGTTCGACGCTTCGCCCGTGTACGCGCCGCGCTACCTGCTCTCCTGCATGCGCTACATCGAGGACAATCCGGTGCGCGCGGGGCTCGTCGCCGATCCGGG
>SCUF01000356.1 GCA_004298325.1 Betaproteobacteria bacterium
GCGCAGGACGCGGTTCTGCTTCACCTGCACCACCAGGTTCGAGCCCAGGCCGCAGTGCGGCGACACCGACTTGCGCCGCGCCAGCTCCCAGGTGCGCGCGGCGAAGCGGAACGGCTTCGAGGTCAGCGCGCCCACCGGGCAGAGATCGATCATGTTGCCCGAGAGCTCGGAATCGACGCTGCGGCCGACGAAGGCCACGATCTCGGCGTGCTCGCCGCGCTGGATCATGCCCAGTTCCATCACGCCCGCGACTTCCTGGCCGAAGCGCACGCAGCGCGTGCACTGGATGCAGCGGCTCATTTCCTCGGCGGCCACCAGCGGCCCGATGTCCTTCGCCGCCACGACGCGCTTGGCCTCCTGGTAGCGCGAGGCGCCCTTGCCGTAGCCCACCGCGAGGTCCTGCAGCTGGCATTCGCCGCCCTGGTCGCAGATCGGGCAATCGAGCGGGTGATTGATCAGCAGGAACTCCATCACGCCCTGCTGCGCGGTCCTGGCGCCCGCCGAGTGGGTGTGCACCTTCATGCCCTCGGTGGCGGGCGTGGCGCAGGCCGGCAGCGGCTTGGGCGCCTTCTCCACCTCGACCAGGCACATGCGGCAGTTGGCCGCGATCGAGAGCTTCTTGTGATAGCAGAAATGCGGCACGTAGATGCCGAGCTTCACCGCGGCGTCCATCACCGTGGCGCCGTGCGGCACCGCGACCGGCTTGCCGTCGATCTCGAGTTTGAGCTCGGTCATGCGGCGCGCGCCAGGGCCGCCGGCAGGTGCGCGCCGGCGCGACCCCATTTCGGCTCGGAATCCGGGCCGCAGACGAGGCAGCTCCGGTGCTCGATGTGGTATTCGAACTCGCTGCGGAAATGCTTCAGGAAGCTCTTGACCGGCAGCGCGGCGGCGTCACCCAGGGCGCAGATGGTGCGCCCGGCGATGTTGTCGGAGACGTCGTCGAGCAGCGCCAGGTCTTCCATCCGGCCGGTGCCGGTTTCGATGCGGTGCACCACCCGGTAGAGCCACCCGGTGCCCTCGCGGCAGGGCGTGCACTGGCCGCAGGATTCCTCGAAATAGAAGTACGACAGGCGCTCGAGCGCGCGCACCATGCAGGTGGTCTCGTCCATCACGATCACCGCGCCGGAGCCGAGCATCGAGCCGGCCTTGGCGATCGAGTCGTAGTCCATGTCGGTCGCGAGCATCACCGCCGCGGGCAGCACCGGCATGCTCGAGCCGCCCGGGATCACCGCCTTGAGCTTGCGGCCGCCGCGCACGCCGCCCGCCATCTCGAGCAGCTTCGCGAAGGGCGTGCCGAGCCTGACCTCGTAGTTGCCGGGCCGATTGACGTGGCCGGTGACCGAGAACAGCTTGGTGCCGCCGTTGTTCGGCCGCCCGAGGTTGAGGAAGGCGTCGCCGCCGTGGCGCATGATCCAGGGCACCGCGGCGAAGGTCTCGGTGTTGTTGACGGTGGTCGGCTTGCCGTACAAGCCGAAGCTCGCGGGGAACGGCGGCTTGAAGCGCGGCTGGCCCTTCTTGCCCTCGATCGACTCCAGCAGCCCGGTTTCCTCGCCGCAGATGTAGGCGCCGTAGCCGGGGTGCGCGTACAGCTCGAAGGAGAAATCCGAGCCCAGGATGTTGCGCCCGAGGTAGCCGGCGCGGCGCGCCTCCCCGATCGCCTCCTCGAACTGCTCGTAGGTTTCCCAGATCTCGCCGTGGATGTAGTTGTAGCCCGCGCCCGAGCCGGTGGCGTAGCCGCCGATGATCATGCCCTCGATCACCGCGTGCGGGTTGTAGCGCAGCAGGTCGCGGTCCTTGCAGGTGCCCGGCTCGCCCTCGTCCGAGTTGCACACCATGTACTTGGCGCCGGCGAACTGGCGCGGCATGAACGACCACTTCAGGCCGGTCGGAAAACCCGCGCCGCCGCGGCCGCGCAGCGCCGATTTCTTCACTTCGGCGATCACCTGCTCCGGCGGCACCCGGTCGGCGAGCAGCTTCTTCAGCGCCGCGTAGCCGCCGCGCTTCTCGTAATCCGCGAGCCGCCAGTTGGCGCCGTCGAGGCCGGCCATCAGGATCGCGTCGGGGCCGTAGTCGAGCATGGCGCTAGCGCTTCCTCAGTTCGTCGAGCAGCGCGTCGATCTTTTCTTTCGACAGGTAGTCGTGCATCTTCTTGTTGTTCACCAGCACCACCGGCGCCATCGAGCACGCGCCCATGCACTCGCCCTCTTTCAGCGTGAAGCGGCCGTCGGCAGTGGTCTCGTCGAAGTCGATGCCCAGGCGCGCCTTGAGGTGGTCGGCGGCCTCGAGCGATCCCTGCAGGCCGCACGGCAGGCAGGTGCAGACCGTCAGTTTGTACTTGCCGGTCGGCTGCAGGTTGTACAGGTTGTAGAAGCTCGCCACCTCGTAGACCGCGACCGGCGCCATGCCGAGGTACTGGGCGACGAAATCCATCGTCTCGGCGGCGAGCCAGCCCTTCTCGTCCTGCGCCACGATGAGCGCCGCCATCACGGCGGACTGCTTCTGCTCCGGAGGGTACTTGGCGACCTCGCGGTCGATTTTCTGCAGGGCTTCAGCCGAAAGCATGGGCGCTCACCGGTCGATTTCGCCGAACACGATGTCCAGCGTGCTGATGATGGCGACGGCGTCCGCCAGCATGTGGCCGCGCGCCATCTCGTCCATCGCCGAAAGGTGCGTGAAGGCGGGCGAGCGCAGCTTCATGCGGTAGGGCTTGTTGGCGCCGTCGGAGATGAAATAGACGCCGAACTCGCCCTTCGGCCCCTCGACGCCCGCGTAGGC
>SCUF01000357.1 GCA_004298325.1 Betaproteobacteria bacterium
GGTCATCGACTTCATGAACGACAGCGGCACGATTTCCACCAGCCCGCCGACCGCGATCACCAGGATGATGAGGACGATCATGAGCGCCTGGTTGCGCTCGATCATGTCATGGCTGAGCATCTGGTTTCCCCCTGTCGCCGGCGCGCTTCAGGCGTGCGCCGGGGCGTGGACCGCGGCAGGCGCCGCGGCGGGCGCCGGAATCGGCGCGTCCACCGCGCGGGCGCCGGTCACCGTCTTCAGCACGTTGTAGAGCATGATCAGCATGCCGGCGAGGAACAGCACCCCGCCCAGCAGGCGGATGGCGTAGAACGGGTACGTCGCCTTCACGCTCTCGACGAAGGTGTAGGTGAGCGTGCCGTCCGCGCTCACGCCGCGCCACATCAGCCCCTGCATCACCCCGGCGATCCACATCGCGGCGATGTACAGCACGATGCCGATGGTGGCGATCCAGAAGTGCGCGTTGACCAGGCGCATCGAGTACATCTCGGTGCGGCCGAACAGACGCGGCACGAGGTGGTAGATGCAGCCGAAGGTGACCAGCCCGACCCAGCCGAGCGCGCCGCTGTGCACGTGGCCGATGGTCCAGTCGGTGTAGTGCGACAGCGCGTTCACCGTCTTGATCGACATCATCGGGCCCTCGAAGGTCGACATGCCGTAGAACGACAGCGAGACGATGAGGAATTTCAGGATCGGATCGGTGCGCAGCTTGTGCCACGCGCCCGAGAGCGTCATGATGCCGTTGATCATCCCGCCCCAGGAGGGCGCCAGCAGGATCAGCGAGAACAGCATCCCCAGCGACTGCGCCCAGTCGGGCAGCGCCGTGTAATGCAGGTGGTGCGGGCCGGCCCACATGTAGGTGAAGATCAGCGCCCAGAAGTGCACCACCGACAGGCGGTAGGAGTAGATCGGGCGCTCGGCCTGCTTCGGGATGAAGTAGTACATCATGCCGAGGAAGCCCGCGGTGAGGAAGAAGCCGACCGCGTTGTGGCCGTACCACCACTGCACCATCGCGTCCTGCGCCCCGGAGTAGGCCGAGTACGACTTCCAGAAGCTCGCCGGAATCGCGGCGCTGTTGACGATGTGCAGCACCGCGACCGTGATGATGTAGGCGCCGAAGAACCAGTTGGCGACGTAGATGTGCGCGATGCGGCGCTTGAAGATCGTGCCGAAGAACACCACCGCGTAAGCCACCCACACCAGCGTGATCAGGACGTCGATCGGCCACTCCAGTTCCGCGTACTCCTTGCCCGAGGTGTAGCCGAGCGGCAGCGTCACCGCGGCGAGCACGATCACGGCCTGCCAGCCCCAGAAGGTGAAGGCGGCAAGCCCTTGCGCGAACAGGCGCGCATGGCAGGTGCGCTGCACCACGTAGTACGAGGTGGCGAACAGCGCGCAGCCGCCGAAGGCGAAGATCACCGCGTTGGTGTGCAGCGGGCGCAGGCGCCCGTAGCTCAGCCAGGGGATCCCGAGATTGAGTTCCGGCCACAGCAGCTGCGCCGCGATGATGACGCCGACCAGCATGCCGACGACGCCCCAGACCACGGTCATGAGCGCGAACTGCCGGACGACGGTGTAGTTGTAGGTGTTTTCGCTGGACATCGGGGGCTCCGCAGAAGCCGGTCAGACGGGAGCCATCGTAGGCATCCAGGCCTTCGCGGGGTTGATTTGGGTCAAAGGCGCGCCAAGCCTCAGGGCGTCAGCACAGCGGCGCCGGTGAGGCGACCCGCGCGCAGATCGGCGAGCGCCGCGTTCGTCTCGCCGAGCGCGTAGCGCGCGGTCTGCACCTGCAGCGGAAATTCGGCGGCGATGCGCATGAAGCGCTCGCCGTCGGCGCGCGTCAGGTTCGCCACCGACTGCACGCGGCGCTCGCCCCACAGCAGCGCGTAGGCAAACGCGGGAATGTCGCTCATGTGGATGCCGCCGCAGATCACGACGCCGCCCTTGCGCACGGACCGCAGTGCCTGCGGCACCAGCGCGCCCACCGGCGCGAAAATGATCGCGGCGTCCAGCGGCTCCGGGGGCGCGCTCAGCGAATCGCCCGTCCAGTCCGCACCGCAGTTCCGGGCGAAGCGCTGCGCCTGCAGGTCCCCTGGCTTGCCGAAGGCGTACACGGTCCTGCCCTGATGCTTCGCCACCTGAGTCAGGAGGTGCGCGGCGGCGCCGAAACCGTAGATGCCGAGCCGCCTCGCATCGCCCGCCATGGCGAGCGAGCGATAGCCGATCAGCCCGGCGCACAGCAACGGCGCGGCCTCCGCGTCGCCGTAGCGTTCGGGAACCGGGAAGCAGAAGCGCTCGTCGGCAAGACAATACTCGGCGTAGCCGCCGTCGAGGTCGAAGCCGGTGAAGCGCGCGCGGTCGCAGAGGTTCTCGCGCCCGCTGCGGCAGTATTCGCATTCGCCGCAGGTTTCGCCCAGCCACGGCACGCCTACCCGGTCGCCGGCCTTGAACCGCTGCACCGCGGCGCCCAACGCGACAACGCTGGCGACGATTTCGTGGCCGGGTGTGACCGGCAGCTTGCCGCCCGCCAGCTCGCCATCGGCGATGTGCAGGTCGGTGCGGCACACGCCGCAGGCGCGCACCTTAAGGAGCACTTGGCGCGGGCCCGGATCGGGCAGCGGCAATCGCTCCTCGCGCAGCGGCGCATGCGGTGCATGCACGCGCATCGCCCGGAAAAAGGGGTCTGACCCCTTTTTCATTTCGGCTTCGGGTCGTCGTCCTCCAGGATCGAGTAGCCGGGTCGGTCGAGGTCGTCGAACTGGCCGCCGTGCAGCGCGCGCCAGAACACCCAGCCGATCAGGAATACGAGCGCGACCGAGAGAGGAACGAGGAGGTAGAGGCTGCTTTCCATGTCGAGTCTGCGCGCCCCCGGCCGGCGAGGCGCAGCGCGTTCAGCACCACGATGAAGGAACTGGCGGCCATGCCCACCGCCGCTTCCCAGGGCCCGACCCAGCCCGCGGCGGCGGCCGGCAGCGCCACCGCGTTGTAGGCCAGCGCCCAGGCAAAATTCTGGCCGATGACGCGCAGCGTGCGCCGCGCGCCGGCCAGCGCTTCGGGCACGGCGCCGAGCCGCTCGCCGAGCAGCACCAGGTCCGAGTGCAGCTGTGCGATTTCGGAGCCGTTGCCCATCGCGATGGAGACGTCGGCGCGCGCCAGCACCGGCGCGTCGTTGAGGCCGTCGCCCAGCATCGCGACCACGCGTCCTTCGCCTTGCAGGCGCTGGACGAAGGCGGACTTGTCCTGCGGCGTGGCGCCGCCGGCGAACGAGGCGATGCCGAGCGAGCGCGCCAGCGCCTCGACCACGCGCGGCGCATCGCCGCTCACGAGGTGCACGCGCAGGCCTGCGGCGTGCAGGCTCTGCACCAGGCTCGCGGCGCCGGCGCGCAACGGATCTTCCAGCGCGAAGCGCGCGAGCCAGCCCGAGGCGTCGGCGAGCCACGCTGCCGTGCGCTCCCCGCCGCCAGGCGCGGGACTGCCCGCCAGTTCGGCGCAGAACGCCGCCTGGCCGATTCTCACCCGCCGCCCGGCGACGCACGCCTCGACGCCGTGGCCGGGAACATTCATCAGTGCGCTCACGTCCGCGGCGCACGGTCCTTCGCCAAAGGCGCGCGCAATCGGATGACGGCTCGAAGCCTCGAGCGCGCGTGCCAGCGCGATGCAGTCCTGCTCGCCGAGCGATCCGAAGCGCTCGGTGCGTGCCAATGCCAGCCTGCCGGTGGTCAGCGTCCCGGTCTTGTCGAGCACGATGTCGCCGGCGCGCGCGAGCGCTTCGAGCGCCCCCGAGCGCGTCAGCGCCACGCCTTGCTCGAGCAGGCGCGCCGCCGCCGCCGTGAGCGCGATCGGCGCCGCCAGGGCAAGCGCGCAGGGACAGGTCACGACCAGCACCGCGACCGCGATCCAGGGATTTCCCGAACCCAGGTACGCGAGCAGCGCCGTGCCGACCACTACATAAGTGAGGACGCGCGCGATCCGGTCCGCGCTCGCCACCAGTGCGGGCCTGGCCGCCGCCGCGCGCTCGACCAGCCGCGCGATCGCCGCCGCCGCGGTTTCGGCGCCCACCTGAGTGACGCGCATCGTGAGCGGCTGCTCGACGTTGACCGAGCCGCCGATGAGCGTGCTGCCGGCTGCCTTGGCGACCGGCACCGATTCCCCGGTGAGCAGCGACTCGTCGGCGCTCGAGCAGCCGCGCTCTACGGTGCCGTCGGCGGGCACGCGCTCGCCCGCGGGCACGAGGACGCGATCGCCCGCCGCCAGGGTGTGCGCCGCCACCTTTTCCTGCGCCTCGCCGCTCAGGCGCAAGGCGAACGACGGCATCCAGCGCGACAACCGGTCCAGTCCGCGCGCGGCGCGGCTGCGTGCCAGCAGCTCGGCGTAGCGCGCCCCGAGCAGGAGGAACACCAGCATGCTGATGGAATCGAAGTACACCTCGCCCGAACCGCTGACCGTGGCCCAGACGCTGGCGCCGAAGCCGGCGGCAATGCCGAGCGCGATCGGCGTATCGAGCCCGATGCGCCGCCCTTGCAGGTCGCGCCACGCCGCGGCGAAGAACGGGCCGCAGCTGAACACGATCACGGGAAGCGTGAGCGCGAGACTGGCCCAGCGCAGGAGCTGCGCGCTCTCGGGCGGCAGCGTGCCGCCGCCGTCGAAGTAGGCAGGGATGGCGTACATCATCACCTGCATGGCGCCGAATCCGGCCACGAACAGCCGCCACAGGGCGGCGCGCCGGGTGGCGCGCTCCAGGCTCGCGTGGCGCAGCGGATCGAACGGCCAGGCGTCGTAGCCGATGGCGCGGATCGCCTCGAGGATGCGCGACAGCCGCGTTTCGCGCTCGTCCCATTCCACCTGGGCCCGGTGCGTCGCGTAATTGATGTCGACGCGCACCAGCCCCGGGAGCCGCCGCAGCCACTGCTCGTTCAGCCACAGGCAGGCGGCGCAGCGGATGCGGTCGAGGATCAGGGTCGCGATGCGGCGATGCTCGCCGCTGCGCACCGCGAACTGCCGCTGCGCGTCGGGGTCGTCGTAGATGGCCGCCGGCGGCAGATCCTGCGGCTGCAGCGCGGCTGCCGAGCGCGTCGCGTAATACTGCTCGAAGCCGCCCGCGACGATGGTGCCCGCGACCGCCTCGCAGCCGGCGCAGCAGAATTCGCGCTCGGCGCCGAGCACGCTCGAGCGCCAGCGGCGCGGCTCGAGCACGGCGGCACCGCAGTGAAAGCACGCCGGCGCCGCCGCAAGGATGTTGGCCATGTGTGGGGGTCGATTCTGCCGCTCGGGAAGGGCGCACCGCCCCGCCACGAGCATGCTAGGGTGGGGGTGCCGCGACATGTTGACTTGCATCAACGAATTCCCCCTCATAGGGTGTCCCCATCCAGGTGATTGCGAGATTCCATTGGCTCAAGCGCGACCCCGGACAGTAGATTGGCAGGCACCATGAGCGCCCCGACCGGAAGCTCCCGCGAAGGCAGTCTCGAGGCCCCGACCCGGCACCCGCTCGACTGGCAGAATCCCGCCTTCCACGACCCGGCCGCGCTCACCGGCGAACTCGAACGCGTGTTCGGCATCTGCCACGGCTGCCGGCGCTGCGTCAACCTGTGCATCGCCTTCCCGACCCTGTTCGACCTCGTCGACGCGTCGCCGACGCTGGAGGTGGACGGCGTCGACAAGGGCGACTACCGCAAGGTGATCGACCAGTGCTACCTGTGCGACATGTGCTACATGACC
>SCUF01000358.1 GCA_004298325.1 Betaproteobacteria bacterium
GATCACCATGAACTCGCCGACGAAGCCCGAGGTCCCCGGCAGGCCGCTGTTGGCCAGCGCGAACAGCATCATCAGCGAGGCGAACTTCGGCATCGGGTTCACCACGCCGCCGTAGTCGGCGATCATGCGCGAGTGCATGCGGTCGTAGAGCACGCCGACGCACAGGAACATCGCCGCCGAGACGAAGCCGTGCGACAGCATCTGCACCAGCGCCCCCTCGACGCCGTAGGCGTTGAAGATGAAAAAGCCCAGCGTGACGAAGCCCATGTGCGAGATCGAGGAGTACGCGATCAGCTTCTTCATGTCGGTCTGCACCAGCGCCACCAGGCCGATGTAGACCACCGCGATGAGCGACAGCGCGATCATCAGCCAGGCGAGCTCGCGCGAGGCGTCCGGCAGGATCGGCAGCGTGAAGCGCACGAAGCCGTAGGCGCCGAGCTTGAGCATGATCGCCGCCAGCACCGCCGAGCCGCCGGTCGGCGCCTCGACGTGCGCATCCGGCAGCCAGGTGTGCACCGGCCACATCGGCACCTTGACCGCGAAGGCGAGCAGGAAGCCGAAGAACAGCCACTTCTGCGTCGCCAGCGGCAGCGGCAGCTTCCACCAGTCGAGCACCGCGAAGCTGCCGCCCGACTTGCCGTAGAGGTACAGGACCGCGACCAGCATCAGCAGCGACCCCGCCAGGGTGTAGAGGAAGAACTTGAGCGCGGCGTAGACGCGGTTGGGCCCGCCCCAGACGCCGATGATGATGAACATCGGGATCAGCGTCGCCTCGAAGAAGACGTAGAACAGCACGCCGTCGAGCGCCGAGAAGACGCCGTTCATGACGCCCGAGAGCACGAGGAACGACGCCAGGTACTGCGCGACGCGGCTCTGGATCACCGTCCAGCCGGCAATCACCACCAGCACGGTGACCAGGCTGTTGAGCAGGATGAACAGCATCGAGATGCCGTCCACGCCGAGATGGTAGTTGACGTTGAACTGCCGGATCCACGGCGCGAGCTCGACGAACTGCATGCCGGAAGCCTGCAGGTTGAACTGGGTCCACAGCGGGATCGTGACCAGGAAGCCGGCGATCGCGCCGGCCAGCGCCAGCCAGCGCTGCACCGGGGCGTTGCGGTCGCCGCCCGTGGCGAGCACCAGAAGGCCCGCCAGGATCGGCACCCAGATGGCGTAGGACAGCAGCGGCACGGTATGCGTCATCTAGGCCCTGGGCGCGAGGAACAGGAACCAGGTCATCACCAGCAGCACGCCGAACAGCATGGCGAAGGCGTACTGGTAGATGAGGCCGGACTGGACCAGGCGCACCACGCCGGAGAACCAGCCCACCAGGCGCGCCGAGCCGTTCACCAGCACGCCGTCGATGGTGCGCTCGTCGCCGCCCTTCCACAGCCCGGTGCCCAGGAGGCGCGCACCGCCCGCGAACAGCCACTGGTAGAGCTCGTCGAAGCCGTACTTGCGCTCGACGATCGCATACAGCGGTCCCAGCGCGATGGCGATGCGCTTGGGCAGGTCGAGGCGCACGCGGTACAGGTACCAGGCGGTGGCGATGCCGGCGAGCGCCAGCCAGAACGGCGGCGCGCTCACGCCGTGCACGACGTAGCCCCACAGGCCGTGATAGTCCGCGGCCATGTGCGCAATGTTGGCGTGCGCCGGGCTCACCACGATGGCGCTGCCGAAATAATCGCCGAATACCACGCTGCCGATCCACCAGCCCGAGGCGATCGAGGGAATCGCCAGCAGCACCAGCGGCACGGTGACCACCGCCGGCGACTCGTGCGGCGCATGCGCGGCGTCGAACCGCGGCTCGCCGTGGAAGGCCATGAACACCAGGCGGAAGGTGTAGGCCGCGGTGACGAAGACGCACGACAGCACCGCCAGGTAGGCGAAGCCCGCGCCCGGGGTCTGCGACAGCTTCACCGCCTCGATGATCGCGTCCTTGGAGAAAAAGCCCGCGAACGGCGGGATGCCGGCGGAGGCGATGGCGCCGACCAGCAGCGTCCAGTAGGTCCAGGGCATGTACCTCTTCAGCCCGCCCATGCGCCGCATGTCCTGCTCGTGGTGCAGGCCGATGATCACCGAGCCGGCGGCGAGGAACAGCACCGCCTTGAAGAAGGCGTGCGTCATGAGGTGGAAGATCGCCGCCGAATAGGCCGAGGCGCCCAGCGCCACGGTCATGTAGCCGAGCTGCGACAGCGTCGAATAGGCCACCACGCGCTTGATGTCGAACTGCGTCAGCGCGACCAAAGCCATGAAGATGGCGGTGATCGCGCCGATCACCAGCACCACCGAGAGCGCGGTCGGCGAGAGCTCGAACAGCGGCGACATGCGCGCCACCATGAAGATGCCCGCGGTCACCATGGTGGCGGCGTGGATCAGGGCCGAGATCGGCGTCGGGCCTTCCATCGAATCGGGCAGCCAGACGTGCAGCGGGAACTGCGCGCTCTTGCCCATCGCGCCGACAAACAGGCAGATGCAGATCACGGTGAGCAGCAGCCAGGGCGCGCCGCCGAACAGCTCGATCGTGCGGCCGGCCGCCGCGGGCGCCTGCGCGAACACCGTGGCGTAGTCGAGCGTGCCAAAGTGCGCGAGGACGAGCGCGATGCCGAGCACGAAGCCGAAATCGCCGACGCGGTTGACGAGGAAGGCCTTGAGGCCGGCGAAGATCGCGCTCGGCCGCGTGTACCAGAAGCCGATCAGCAGGTAGGAGACGACGCCG
>SCUF01000359.1 GCA_004298325.1 Betaproteobacteria bacterium
CTCGGCGCAGGACGGCGCCACGCTGCGCCTGGAGCCGACCGGCATGGTGACCTGCATTTCGAGCGTCACCGAGCAGGGCCAGGGCACCGAGGGCATCTTCGCGCAGATCGCGGCGAGCGCCGTCGGGGTGACGCTGGACCGGGTGCGTGTCATCACCGGCGATACCGGGATCACGCCCTACGGCGGCGGCACCTGGGCCTCGCGCGGCGCAGGCATCGGCGGCGAGGCGGTGCTGCAGGCCGGCCGGGCGCTGCGCGCGAACATCCTCGAGGTGGCGGCCCGGATCCTCAAGGAAGACCGGGCCGGGCTCGACATCGTCGGCAACGAGATCGTGAACCGGCTCACGCTCGAGTCGAAGCTGCCGCTGGTCGAACTGGGGCGCATCGCCTATTTCCGGCCCGACACGCTGCCGCTGAAATTCCAGTCCGAGCTCACGGTCACGCGGCACTACACGCCGCGCGAATACGGCTTCACGTTCACCAACGGGATCCAGGCCTGCCACGTCGAAGTCGACGTCGAGACCGGATTCGTGAAGCTGCTGCGGCACTGGTGCGTGGAGGACTGCGGTACCGTCATCAACCCGATGCTGGTCGACGAGCAGATCCGCGGCGGCATCGTGCAGGGGATCGGCGCGGCGCTCTACGAGGAATGCCTTTACAGCGCCGAGGGCCAGCTGCTCAACGGCAGCCTGGCGGACTACCTGGTGCCGATGGCGGCGGAAATGCCCGACATCGTCGTCGCCCACGTCGAGACGCCGACCCGGCAGTCGGACCTGGGGGCGAAAGGGGCCGGCGAAGCCGGCACCGCGGGCGCGCCCGGAGTGGTCATGAACGCGATCAACGACGCGCTGCGGCCGTTCAAGGCACGCGTCACGGCGCAGCCGTTCACGCCGCAACGCGTCCTGCAGGCGCTCGGCAAGGTCTGACGCGCCGTTCGCTTGTACATGCGCAGGCCGAGCGCGTCGTCCCCGACGATGAGCTCGGTGAAGGTGCCGCCCGTGTCGCACGCAAACCTCATCGGTGGGCTGCGCAAACCTTTTCGGATGGTCCGTATAAGAAGAAAGTATTCCCTGCCCCGCCTCGCCGGTTGCTATCGTTCACGCGCCACCCTCGGCGTCTTCGCAGATCGAAATCCGATGCGAGCCCTCTTTGTCTTCACGCCCGCCGAAGCCAAGCGCTTCATCGCCAAGGCGGTAGCCCGCCTGCCGGAAGTGGTGGAGGCCCGGAACGAAGGCGAAATCGCCGTCGCTCACGGCTCCACCAACGTCTACGTGGCGGAGGAACTCTTCGGCGAGTGCACGCGCCGCGACAAGTACCTCTCGGGCCTGGTCGTCAATCGCATCCTTTGCGTGACCCAGGCGGAGGAAAAGCCGCCGCTGCTGGTCTGGCGCCAGGGCGTGCTGCATGCGCCCGGCGCGACCATGGCGGAAACGCTGCAGGGCTTCGGCGCGCGTTCGGTGTTCATCAAGGGCGCCAACGCGGTCGATCGCGAAGGCAACGTCGGCGTCTTCGTCGCCAATCCCACCGGCGGCACCATCGGCTGGAGCTACGGCATCCTGAGCGCCCGGGGATGCCATCTGATCGTTCCCGTCGGCCTGGAGAAACTGGTGCCCTCGGTCCGCGAGGCGGCGCGCGCCTGCGGACAGGACACGCTGTACTACTGCCAGGGCATCCGGGTCGGCATGATCCCGATCATGAACGCCACGGTGGTCACGGAAATCGAGGCGTTTCGAATCCTGTTCGACCTGCGCGCGGTCCATATCGGCGGCGGCGGCATGATGTCATCCCAGGGCTCCGTCGTCCTGGTCGCCGAGGGGGAGAAGGAGCCCCTGGATCGCGCCATCGCGCTCATCGAATCGATCAAGGGGGAGCCTTCGCTGCAGCCGAGAAAATCCGCCTGCACCAATTGCGTGCCCACGGTCATGATCCTGAACGACGACGGCGTCAGGAAGGAAGTCAAGTACTGCAGGTACCAGGGCCTGAGCGAACAGGAACTCCCGGAATTCATGCGCGCGGAGGCGTGAGCGCGGGCGGCGCATCAGTTCATCCAGCGCACCACGCCGGCAACGCCGTCCACCGCCACCGTCGAGCCCTCGGGAATGCGCCGGGTGGCGTCGAGCACGCCCAGCACCATCGGGATCCCCCGTTCGCGCGCGAGCGAGGCCAGGTGCGAGGTGCTGCCGCCGCGTTCCGCCACCACCCCCGCAACCCGCGTCAGTACCTGGCCCAGCGCGGGTCCCGCCACCTTCGTCACCAGGACGTCGCCCGGCGCGATCCGCCCCAGTTCGCATTCGCAATTCACCACGCAGGCGCGTCCGGTGCCCCAACCGATTCCGGCGGCGTGGCCGGCGATCATCGGATGGCGTAGCCAGAGTTCATCGGGCACCCGGGGCTGCGCGACGTGCAGCGGGCGCGCCTGCAGCAGCTTGAATCCGGTGTCGTCCATCGCCCATTCGATTTCCACCGGCAGGCCCATCAGCTGTTCGACCCGGCGCAGCAGATGGCCGAGCTCGACCGCCCGCGCTTCGCTCAGGCAGGGCTCGCCCGAGCGCTCGCGGGAAACGGCGCGGGTCGCCGGCGCTTCGCGATGCACGCAGCCGACTTCGTGATCCTTGCGGCCCGGCGTCACGCCGAGCAGTTGCCCGCCGCGACTCAATGCGTAGCGGTCGGGCGTCACTTCGCCCTGCGCGATGGCCGAACCCAGGCCCCAGGTGGCGCTCAGCACCATGCCGCCGTCCGCCGCTCGGCTCAATCCGCCGCCGGAGGACCGGGCGGGCACGAGCGGCTGGACCAGGAGTCCCATCGCGGTGTCGGCCGGATCGATGGCGTGGGTCGCCATGTAGCGCAGCGCCCGCGTCATCCACAGCGCGGCCCAGCACGAACGGATGGCGGTGACGAAGTCGGCTTCGCTCTCGATGCCGAGAAAACTCTCGAACTGCCCGGCAAAGCTGGAGCCGAAACGGTCTTCCACCAGCGCGGAGGAACGCACCACGGTCAATGCACCGGTCTGGTCCTTGAGGCGGCGCCATGCCGCGAGCAACGGATCGAGCACCGCCGGCGCAATCGGCCGGTCGAGCAGGCCGAGCTTCATGGCCAGCGCGTACCTGCGCGCCTGCGGACTTTCCTGCGCGCCGAAAACGCCGCGTGCGTCGGCCTCGAGACCCAGATCCCGAATCTGCAGGCGATAGGCGGCGGCGTCGACGCAAAAGCCCTCAGGAATAGGCAAGCCGGCCTGCCCCAGCCGCGCCACGTTGGCAGCCTTGGGACCGAAACGGCCGGCATCGGTGGCTTCGCGGGCACTCAGCGGAAAGACGAATGGCTGCATGGCGCTCTTATCCGGCGCTCGAGTCGATCACGATGCGCAGCACCTTGCCCGGGTTGCGCTCATATTCTTCGAAGGCGTCCGGCGCGCGAGCGAGCGGATAAGTGGCCGACACGAAGCCGGAGACGTCGACCTTGCCGCAGGCCACCAGCTCGATCGAAGGCTCCATGTCCTCGCGGGTCAGCGCGCGCGAGCCGATGATGCTGATTTCCTTGTAGTAGATGGGGAACGTCGTGAATCCGTTGCAGCATTCCTGGCTCACCGCGTAGGGCGCAAAACGGCCGCCGGGCCGCAGCATCTCGATGGCCGCCATCGTGGCGGCGGCGCCGCCCGTCGTATCGATCACGACATCCGCCCCGAGGCCGGCGGTCAGCCGCACCACCTCGCCGACTGCGCTTGCGACGCTGGCGGCGATCGCGTGATGTGCACCCATGCCCTGCGCCATCTCCAGCTTCCACCGGGTGCGCGAAACCGCGATCACCGGGTCGGCGCCGGCGAGCACGGCGAGCCGCGCATGCAGCAGGCCGCTGGTCCCCTGCCCCAGCACCACCACCGAGTCGCCGGGCGCGATGCCCAGGCGCCGCTGCGCGTGCCGCACGGTGGCGAGCGTCTCGATGAGCGTGGCGTCGGCGAGC
Organism: Betaproteobacteria bacterium; assembly: GCA_004298325.1. Classification (GTDB taxonomy): domain Bacteria; phylum Pseudomonadota; class Gammaproteobacteria; order Burkholderiales; family SG8-39; genus 2-02-FULL-66-14. Next base: position 3,957 of record SCUF01000359.1, read on the forward strand.
GGCAGCTGCGCAGGCAGGCGGTGCACGTAGCGGGCGGCCAGGTTCACGTACTGGCTCATCGAACCTTCGACCTCGCGACCGAACAGACCCGCGCTGCGGCACAGATTGCCGGCGCCGCGCAGGCAGGCATCGCAGCGCCCGCAGGAGATGATCGGATTGATGATGACCGCCTCGCCGGGCCTGAGGCCGGCGACTTCCGCACCGACGGCATCGACCACGCCGGTCGCCTCGTGTCCCATGACGACGGGATAGCGCACGCCCGGGTGCTCGCCCGTATAGATCGACAGATCGGTGTGACAGATCGCGGTCGCGGCGATGCGCACCACCACCTCTTCCGGGCCGGCCGGCGGCAGCGGCCGTTCGAGGACGCCCAAGCGCCGCGGCGCCTCGAGCACCGCGGTACGCGTGCCCCTGCGCACAGCCACGGCTTACCTGCCGGGGAGCTTGCCGTAGTCCGAGTAACCCGGCATCGGATCGACCACCGTGATTCTCTCGACCGGGAAATTGGACACGATCTCGACGCTGTCCTGGTGCACGATCAGCATCTCCTCGATGCGCACGCCCCACTGGTGCGGCTTGCCGTGCTGCGTCTCCAGCGCGAAGACCATGCCTTCCTTGATCTCGATCGGATGCTCGAGCGACCAGATGCGCGAGATCACCGGCTGGTCGTATTGCGCAAGGCCGAGGCCATGGCCCCAGAGATTGGCTGCGGCCTGATCTTCCTCCTCATAGCCCCAGGTCTCCTTGGCGGAAGGCCATTGCGACGCGATTTCGCGGGTCGTGGTGCCGACCTTGACCGCCTTGATCGAGTCGTACAGCCATTTGAGCGCGGTCGCGTAATAGTCCTTCTGTTCCTGATTCGGCTCGCGGCCGACCATGTAAGTGCGGTAGTAGCACGACTTGTAGCCGTTCCAGGTGAGCGCCGCCAGGTCCATGAACACCATGTCGCCGGGCTTGATGATGCGGTCGGAGAAGTTGCGCCAGTTGGGCCAGGTATTGAGGCCCGACGAGACGATCACGTCCTCGACGTCCTCCATGCCCGGAATGCCGTAGAGGAATTCCATGATGTGCGCCGTGAGCTGGTTCTCGGTCAGCCCCGGCTTGAGGAATTTCATGAATTCCCAGTGCGCGGCGTCGCCGATGGCGCCGACCTGGCGCATGCACTCGTGCTCGTCCGCGTTCTTGACCGCGCGCGCCTCCATCATCGGCGTCATGCCGTCGGTCCAGTCGATGCGGGCGTCCTTGAACACCTGGATCATGTTGATGTCGACGAAGTCGACGCCCAGTTTCATGCCCTCGACGCCGCGCTTTTTCATTTCCTGCCGGATGGCGCTGGTGAACTTGTTCACCTGCTGCAGCGAGGCGGCGCCCGCGGCGCCCTTGATCCAGGCGTACGAATAGCGGATGTTCTCCTTCGGGATCCACGGCGAATGCTTCTCGATGTGCAGGCCGATATCGCCCTGCTCGAACAGCACCGGCGCGTCGTCGCCGCACAGCAGCGCGTAGCGCAGCCCCGGCTTGAGGCGGTTCCAGCCCGGGGTGAGCGTGCCGGTCACGTAGCGCACGTTCTCGTCGTACATCAGCAGCAGCGCGCCCAGCCCGTGCGCCTTCATCCGCTCGCGCGCGCGCTCCAGCCGGTACTTGCGCAAGCGCTCCCAGTTGACGCGCTCCTGCCAATCCAGTCCGACCATGCCGACATTTGCCATCGTGCCCTCCCAGCTCAGGTGCCGAGGTAGTAGCTCTTGACGAGATCGTTCTGTTCCAGCGCCGCGACCGACCGGCCGTCGAACACGATCTCGCCGTGCACGATGATGTAGCCGCGGTCGGCAATGCGCACCGCCTGGTGGAAGTTCTGCTCGGCCATCAGGACCGTCAGTCCGTAGCGCTGCTTCAATTCCTTGATCGCGGTGATGGTGTGCGAGACGAGGATCGGCGCCAGCCCCACCGAGGGCTCGTCCACCAGCAGGAGCTTCGGCGCCGACATCAGCGCGCGCGCGATGGCCAGCATCTGCTGCTGGCCGCCCGACATCGAGCCCGCGAGCTGGCGGCGCCGCTCCTTGAGCGCCGGAAACATCTCGTAGCTGTACGCCAGGTTCTTCGTGATCTCGCCCCGCGCCAGGGCACGGAACGCGCCCAGCAGCAGGTTCTCTTCGACGGTGAGCTTCGGAAACAGGCGCCGGCCCTCCGGCACCATCGAGACCCCGAGGTTCACGATCTCCTCGGTCGAGAGCCGCGTCAGGTCGTGCCGCTGGCCGTCCAGCTCCAGCGTCACCGCGCCGCCGGTAGGCCGCACCATGCCCATGATGCACTTCATCAGCGTGCTCTTGCCGTTGCCGTTGGTGCCGAGCAGGGCCACGGTTTCTCCCTGCACGATGTCGAGCGACACCCCGTGCAGCGCCCGCACCGCGCGGTAGCCGGCATCGACGTTCTCGACGGTCAGCTTAAGCGCCAAGGTAGGCCTTCTGGACCTCGGGGTCCCTGACGATCGACTCGGGCGTGCCCTCGCAGATGATGCGGCCCGCGTCGAGGCAGATGACGCGCTGCGAAAAGCCCATCACCGCCCGCATGATGTGCTCGATCATGATGACGGTGATGCCGGAAGCGTTCAGCTTGCGCAGGATCGCGAGCACCTCCTCCACCTCGGTGGAGGACAGGCCCGCCATCGCTTCGTCCGATATCAGCAGCCGCGGGCGCGCCGCCATGGCGCGTGCCAGCTCCAGCTTGCGCAGCTCCACCTGGGTCAGCCGGTTGCTGGGGGTGTCCGCCTTGTCGGCCAGGCTCATGCTCTCCAGGATCTGCATCGCCTCGGCGCGCGTGTCCGCGGCATGCATCGACCTGCGGTGGACCACGTACTCCAGGGGCACCAGCAGGTTCTCCAGCACCGACATGCTCGAGAAGGGGCGCGGGATCTGGAAACTGCGCGCGATGCCCAGGCGCGTGCGCTCGAACGCCGGCAGCCCGGAGATCTCATGGCCGTCGAACACGATCGAGCCGCCGTCGTTTCGCAGGGATCCGGAAATGCAGTTGATCAGCGTGGTCTTGCCCGAGCCGTTCGGTCCGATCAGGCCGAAGCGCTCGCCCTGCGCGATCTCGATGCTGACCTCGGACAGCGCGTTGAAGCCGCCGAAATGCTTGGACACCTGCGCGACGCGCAACAGGGTCTCGCTCATCAGGGCTTGCCTGCCGCCGCGCGCGGGCGCCTGAGCTTGCGGATCAGGCCGAGGATGCCGTCGGGCGCGGCCACCACGAACACGACCAGCATCACGCCGACCACCAGCACGTTCATCTCGCTCGAAATCGTCACGGTGACGATCTGCTGCATCGAGGCGAGCAGGATCGCCCCGAGCACCGGCCCGAGCCAGTGCGCGGTGCCGCCGATGATCGCGCCCGCCAGCGCCACCACCGAGTAATTGAGACTGAAGGACGACGCCGGCTCGAGAAAGCTCAGGTACATCGGCAGCGGCGCGCCCGCCACCCCCATCAGCGCGCCCGAGATGGTGCAGGCGAGCAGCTTGAGCCGCAGCGTGGGCACACCGCTGCACTCGGCGGCTTCCTCGGTATCGCGCAGCGCGCGCAGCCCGCGGCCGATCCATGAAATTTCGATGTAGCGCGCGATCGCCACGGCAAGGACGGCCACCACCGCCATGATGAAGAACAGCATCCGGGTGTAGGTCTCGAACGGCAGCATCGGCGCGGGCCGCAGCAGCTGCAGCCCGGTGGCGCCACCGACGTAGCGCCAGTTGATCATCAGTGTTTCGGCGATGAAAATCACCGCCACTGTGGCGATGGAATAGAAGATGCCGCGCAGCCGCAAGGTCAGCAGGCCGGTGCCGAAACCGAGCAGTCCGGTCACGACCGCGGCGGCGGCCATCTGCACCAGGAGCGGCGCACCGAGCGACTTGAACAGCAGGACGCTGGTGTAGGCGCCGATGCCGAAGAAGGCCGCCGTGCCGAAGTTCACGTAGCCGGCATAGCCGCCGAGAATGTTCCAGGCGGTGGCAAGCACCACGAACTGCAGCACCACGTAGCCGGCGAAGAAGAAATACTCGTTGGCGCCGCCGAGCGCGAGCACCCCGGCCAGCACGACGGTCGCGGCCGCTCCGATGCCGAACGGCGAGGCGAGGCGCCTCATCGTCCGAACAACCCCTGCGGCCGGATGCCGAGCACCACGAGCAGCAGCCCGAAAGCCACCGCCGGCGCCCAGGAGGCGCCGAAATGCATCAGCACGATCGACTCCGAGATGCCGAGGATCAGTCCCGCGGCGAGCGTCCCGGTCATGCTGCCCAGGCCCGCCAGCACCACGACGCAGAACGTGCGGCCGATATAGACCCGGTCGAGCATCGGCTCGACCGGCCCGATGATGATGAGCAGCGCGCCGGTGAGCGCGGTGACGCCGGTCGCGATGCCGAACGCCCACTGCTTGATGCGCACCGGGTCCGCGCCCATCAGCCGCAGCGCCGCCTCGTCCTGCGCAACGGCCTTGATCGCCCGGCCGGTGAACGTCTTCGACAGGTACAGCGTGAGCGCAGCGGTCAGCACGAGCGCAATCGCGAACGCCAGCAGCATGCGCAGCGGTATCCGCATCTCGCCGAACGACAGGCTCTTGCCGATGTATTCCGCCTCGACCAGGCGCTGGTCGACGCCGAACGCGAGGATCAGGCCGACTTCGATGATGAACGCAATGCCGAAGAAAAACGCCAGCCCGCGCACGCCGGCGTCGGTGCCGCGCTTTTCGAAGGTCTCGTAATAGAAGCGGTACAACGCGATGCCGAAGAGGAAGAACAGCGGCATCAGCGCGAGGCCGGCGACGATCGGGTCCCAGCCGTAGCTGCCGAGCAGGTAAGTGCAGTAGGCGCCGAGGATCAGGACCGCGGGGTGCGCGACGTGCGGCACGTCGAGCAGGCCGAAGGCCACCGACAGCCCGATGCTCACGGCGGCATAGAAGCACCCCAGCAGGATGCCGAACAGGATCGCCTCAAAGAGCAGCTGGAACGAGAAAATCATCTGCCGGTCGTCGGTCCCTGGGGTCCGGGGGCAACAAAACGGCGCGGGATCGCCGCGCCGTCGCCTGCGCAATGCCTGTTTACTTGCGCGCCTTGTCGAACGGCAGGACGTCGCCCGTCTTGTACGCCGCCGGCTCCACGATCACCTGCTTGCCGGGCTGGCGAAACTGCTCGACGTTCTTGTCGACGACGCCGCGGAACTGCACCATCACCACGCGCGCGTCGGCCCACTCGCCGTCCTTGCCGTAGCGGATCCCGCCGACGATGGTCTTCATCTCGTTCTCGCGAATGTATTTCGCGAGCACCTTGTGGTCGAGGCTCTTGGTCGCCGTCACGGCCTGCTCGAGCATCTGCCCGATGGCGTAGTTGTACGGCGGCAGGTAATAGCCGAGCGGATCCACCTTGGCCTCGACGGCCTTCTTCGCGTAGCGTGCGAGGAAATTCTTCACGCCCGGGAATTCCATCGACTTTTCAGGCACGTAGGTGTGGTAGTTGACCCAGCCATTGAGCATCGAGCCAAGCGACTCCATCACCGGCGCGAACTGCAGGCCGACCATGCCGCCGCCGATCAGCTTCACGCTCGGGCCGACTCCGATCTCGTTCACCGAGCGCACGATGGCCACCGAATCGTTCGGGTACGACATCACGTACACGATGTCGGGCTTGGCCGAGCGGATGGCGCGGATCATCGAGGAGAAGTCCACGGTCGTCGGCGGATAGTTCTGCTCGTAGACCGTCTTCAGTCCCTGGGTGGCGGCGATGGACTTCGCGCCGCGCGCCAGGTTCTGCGCGAACTCCTGGTCGGCGACCAGGAACGCCACGGTCTTGGCATTGAATTTCTTGCCGGCCTTGAAGAAATTGTCGGACCAGCTCGCCGCCACGTTCCAGGGCGCGTTGTTGAACCACATGTCGTGCTGCACGCGGCTGTTGACCTGGAACGAGTAGTTGCCCATCAGCAGCAGCCCGCGCTGCTTCACCAGCGGCATGAGCGGCGCCGTGGGCACCGTCGCATAGGGCGCGATGAGCAGGTCGACCTTGTCGACGTCGAGCAGCTTGGTATAGATGCCGGGCGTGGTCGCGGGATTGGACTGGTCGTCGTAGGTGACCAGCTCGACCTTGCGGCCCAGCAGCCCCCCCTTGGCGTTGACGTCCTCGACCCACAGCTGCAGGGCGATCAGCGCCGCCTTGCCGCCGCCGCCCAGCGCGCCGGTCAGCGCCATGCTGTGGCCGATCTTGATCGGCTGCTGCGCCAGCGCGGGCGACGCGAATGCGCCGATCGCCAGGGCCAGCACGCCCGCTACCAGAACTCCCCTCCGCTTGATGCCAGTCATGATGTCCCTCCTTTAGGGTACGAATCGCATCGTATCCTAGCTTCGACCCGCGTTCAGCCGAAAATACGAAATTCCTATGCGTTCCATCGGAAAATCGGAGCGCCCGGGTCCGGACCCCTGAACGCCGATTCATCGCCTTTTCGGATGACCCGCATAGGAATTCGGTATTTTTGCCCGCCGGTGGCGTTTGCTAGTGTCCGTGGCAGTCGGACCCCGGCAAACGAACCAGGAGATACCACCCATGACGGACGCATACGGCAAGTCCCCCCCGTTCCAGCCGCAAGACTGGATCGAGCCCGTGAACATGACCAAGCTGCGCGAAGGACGGCTCGCGCGGGCTAAAAAGGAACTCTTCGACAAGCGCAAGTTCGGCGCCTTCCTGTCGCTGCACGAATGGAACACGCGCTATATCACGAGCACCTACACGCCGCCCTGGACCTCGGGGAACTCCGGCCTGCGCTACTCGATGCTGGTGCGCGGCGACGAGCACCCGATCGTGTTCGAGCAGGGCGACATCGCCTACCATACGCAGCGCAGCTCGCCCTGGCTGCCCGCGGCGAACGTGCGCTATGCCATCACCGGCATGGGCTGGATCGCGCGCTGCATGGGCGACGCCGCCCACAAGGCGGCCGTCGGGCGCTTCGTCGACCAGATCATGCCGGAGCTGAAGCGCGCCGGCGTGCTCAACGAAGTGCTGGCGATGGACTTCGCCGACCCGTTCATCACCGCCGCGTTCGAGGCCAAAGGCGTGAAGTGCAGCGGCGAAGGCTTCGTCGCCATGCTGGCGGCGCGCAAGAACAAGCTCCCCGAGGAAGTCGAGTGCCTGCGCAACACCTGCACCATCGGCGACGCGATGTTCGACGCGCTGGTCAAGACCGCGCGCCCGGGCGTGAGCGAGAACGAGGTTCTCGCCGAAGCCTTCAAGGCCTGCTACAAGAACGGCGGCGAAGTGCATTCCGGCGTCTTCGTCACCTCGGGCCCGTACTCCTGGCCGAACCTGCGGCATTCGACCGGCCGCCGGCTGGCGCACCGCGACGTGCTCTACATGGACGTCTACAACACGTCCTGGAACGGCTACAAGACCTGCTACTACCGCACCTTCAGCGTCGGCGAGCCCTCGAAAGCGACCAAAGCGGCCTACCGGCGGGCCTACGACTGGCTCTACGACTCGATCAACGTCATCAAGCCGGGCATCAGCAGCAAGGACATCGCCCTGAAGTGGCCCGCCGGGCCGGATGTCTGGGGCGACATCGGCGTGGTCCACGAGGACCAGACCGCCGGCAACAACTGGGCGCACGGCATCGGGCTGACGCTGTACGAACCGCCGCTCGTCTGGCGCGGCTGCTCGCTCGACTATCCGATGGAGATCGAGGAAGGCATGACCTTCGCCATCGAGACGCAGGAAGGCGACGGCGAGGGCCAGGGCGTACGCATCGAGGAAGTCATCCGCGTCACCAAGACCGGTGTCGAGATCCTCTCGAAGTGGCCGATCAAGGAAATCACGGTCATCAACTGCTGAGCAGCGTCAAGTCCGCCCCGCGGCCGCTGCGGCCGCGGGGCACGCTCGAGAACTGGAAAGACCGACATGCGAGTCTACGATTTCAAGTGTGACGACTGCGGCACGCCGTTCGAAGCGTTCCTGCGTTCGCTCGACGAGGTCCGGGAATGCCCGCAATGCGGCTCGCAGCGCTCGACGCTGCTGCCCAACCTGCAGATTTCCATCAACACCAGCGGCACGCGCCGCGGCCGGGTGATCGACATGAGTTCCAACGCCTGTCCCTGCGGCAAGGCCCACGGCGGACACGCTCACCGCTGAGGAGTTCAACCGGAAGGAGCCCCATGTCCAAGCCCAGCAGTACCCGTCGCGCCCGCCGCCGTTTCCTGAAGACCTCGGCAGTCCTCGGCGGCGCCGCCGCGATCGGATGGCCGATGATTTCGCGTGCCCAGGCCAAGCCGATCAGGATCGGCATGCCGACCATCCTCTCCGGGCGCGTGGCGCAGCTCGGTACCTCGTCGCGCAACGCCGTGACGGTGGAAGTCGAGCGGTTCAACGCCGCCGGCGGCCTCGGCGGACGCAGGATCGAGATGGTGATCCGCGACTCCAAGGGCCAGCCGCAGGAGGCCGCCCGGGTGGCGCGCGAACTGGTCAACAGCGATGGCTGCGAGATCCTGTTCGACTGCGAAGCCTCCTCGGGCGCTTTCGCCGTGCACGAAGTCGCGCGCGACCTCGGCGTGCTCTGCATCCACAACATCTCCGAGACCTCGTCGCTGAGCGCCGACCCGAAGATCCGGATTCCGAACGCCTTCCGCACCGCAAGGCAGGGCGTGCACGATTCGATCGTCGGCGGCAGCTACGCGGCGGGCGTCGCGCGGGCCAAGGGCCTGCGCAAGTGGACGACCTGCTCGCCGGATTACGCCTACGGCCGCGACACGACGGCGCAGTTCGTCGAGTATCTGAAGCATTTCTATCCGCAAATCGAAGTCGTGGCCGAGGCCTGGCCGAAGCTGTTCCAGCCGGACTACACCGAGGTGATCACCCGCGTGCTGCAGGCGAAGCCGCAGGCGCTCTACTCCTGCCTCTGGGGCGGCGACCTGAGCTCGTTCATCGATCAGGGCAATATCTACGGGCTGTTCGCTTCGACCAGTTTGTTCGCCGTCAATCTGGCCGACTACACCGTGCTGACCGCCGTCAAGAACCTGCCGGCGGGGATCCACTCGGGCAACCGCTACGTCAAGACGTTCCCGCGCACGCCGGCGAACGCCGCCTGGGGTGACGCCTACCGCGCGCGCTTCAAGGAGTATCCCACCAACTGGTCGTGGGAGTCGGCCACCGGCATGCACTTCCTCGTCGCGGCGATGCGCAAGACCAAGAGCGCGGACGGCAAGAAACTGGCGGAGGCGCTGCGGGGCATGAAGATCGATTCCCCGTTCGGCGCCGACGGCTCGATCACCATGCGCGCTGACGACCAGACCGTCATCGGCTACGCTACGGGATGGGGCACGACGATCTCCAAGGAACCCTACGTCCCGGAGGTCAGGGCCGGGGAATGGCGGCAGATACTCGAGCTGGAAGCAGACTGGAAGCGGCGCAACTACGGCTGACGGGCGCGGACCGGCGCGGCGTCTGGCGCTAGCCGGGCGCGCGCCGCGCCCTTGCCTCGAGCCACCGGAGTCCGCCACTGAACCCCGCCGCCCTCGCGGATTGCCTGTCGACGGCCTCCTGCGTCGTCACGCAGCTGACGAGCGGCCTGATCATCGGCATGCTGCTGTTCCTGGTGGCCGCGGGCCTGACGCTCATCTTCGGCGTCCTCAAGGTCGTCAATTTCACGCACGGGTCC
>SCUF01000360.1 GCA_004298325.1 Betaproteobacteria bacterium
CCATATCGGTCACATCATGGAATACATCCAGGCCGACATCTGGGTGCGCTTCCAGCGCCTGCGCGGCCACCAGGTGCATTTCGTCTGCGCCGACGACGCGCACGGCGCGCCGATCATGCTCAAGGCCGAGGCCGACGGCGTCACGCCGGAGCAGCTTGTGGCGCGCATCGCGGCGGAGCGCCCGGCGCACCTGCGCGGCTTTCATATCGGCTTCGACAACTGGCACTCGACGCATTCGCCGGAGAACACCGAGCTGTCGCAGGACATCTTCCGCCGGCTGGTCGCCGCCGGCCTGATCTACCGGCGTGCCATCGAGCAGCTCTACGATCCGGTGAAGTGCATGTTCCTCGCCGACCGCTACGTCAGAGGCGAATGCCCGAATTGCGGCGCGCCGGACCAGTATGGCGACGCCTGCGAGAACTGCAGCTCGGTGTACGCCGCGACGGCGCTGAAGAAGCCGCGCTCGACGCTCTCGGGCGCGACCCCGGTGCTCAGGTCCTCGGACCACTTCTTCTTCCGCCTGTCCGACCCGCGCTGTGTCGGGTTCCTGAAGCAGTGGCTGCAGACTCCGGGGCGGCTGCAGCCGCAGGTGGTCAACAAGGCCAAGGAATGGCTCGAGGGCGAGGGCGACAAGGCGCTCGGCGACTGGGACATCTCGCGCGATCCACCCTACTTCGGCATCCGCATCCCGGACATCGCCGAGGAGAAATACCTCTACGTCTGGCTCGACGCACCCATCGGCTACCTGGCGAGCCTGAAGAGCTATTGCGCGAAGAAGGGCCTCGATTTCGCCGCGACGCTCAACACGAGCGAGCAGATCCACTTCATCGGTAAGGACATCATCTACTTCCACACGCTGTTCTGGCCGGCGATGCTCAAGTTCGCCGGCGCACCGTACAAGGTGCCGGACCACGTCTACGTGCACGGTTTCATCGGCATCTCGGGCGAGAAGATGTCGAAGAGCCGCGGCACCGGCATCAGCCCGCTGCGCTATCTCGACATCGGCATGAATCCGGAGTGGCTGCGCTATTACATCGCGGCGAAACTCAACGCCAACGTCGAGGACATCGACTTCAATCCGGACGATTTCCTCGCGCGCGTCAACAGCGACCTGGTTGGCAAGTACGTTAACATCGCGAGCCGCGCCGCGTCGTTCATACATCGGCTGTGTGATGGTGAAATCTCTGCGGAGACGAGATCGGTTCCGGTAGTGACGGATGAGGAAACGTTACGTGAGTCGGCTAGAAGAGCGATCCCTACTGCTAACGTGCCCCTGGACGTCGCAATCTTTGTTCGTTCACAGGCAGATCGCGTCGCGAAACTCTTCGAGGAGCGAGAGTTTGGTAAAGCGATTCGCAGAGTCATGGATCTCTGCGACCTTGTCAATCTAATGTTTGACGGCGCTAAACCATGGGAGTCAGCAAAGCACGCTAGCGGAAGGGCTTCCGTTCAGGACGTTTGCACCGCTGCGCTCGAATGTTTTCGTGTCCTTTCAATCTACCTGGCGCCAGTCCTTCCTCGCGTTACTAGTCGCGCGTTTGACTTCTTGGCTATTCCGGCGCAGTCGTGGAGTGATGTCGACAGTGTGTTGCCATCCCGACATCGAATTGCAGCTTATGAGCATCTCCTTCAGCGGGTTGACCGGACACAACTGGAAGCACTATTTGAGCCACCTGCACCCAATAAGGATGCGGCTGGTCGTTCCCCGCAGGTCCGTGCTGAACACCAGCAACGCGAGGTCGAGCGACACCCTGCTCGCGAGACCATCACGATCGACGACTTCGCCAAGCTCGACCTGCGCGTCGCGCGCATTGTCGCCGCCGAAGCCGTCGAGGGCGCGGACAAGCTGGTCAAGCTGACGCTCGATCTGGGCGGCGAGACGCGCACGGTGTTCGCCGGGATCAAGACCGCCTACGCGCCCGAGGCCCTCACG
>SCUF01000361.1 GCA_004298325.1 Betaproteobacteria bacterium
TCGCCTGCATGCCGGTGAGGAACACGCGGCCCTGCGGCAGCGTGTACTTATCGTCGAGCGAAGCCTTGGCGAGAATCGCGGGATCGACGGGCGCGTTCATCGGGTGTCCTCCACGAAGCGGGTTTCTAACACATTCTCACGCCGCGGCGCGCTCGGCGCGGCGCGTCTCGATGGGGCGATCCCAGTAAGGCTCCGGCCCGAACGAGTCGGCGAGAAAGTCGATGAAGACGCGCGTTTTCGCGGGCAGATAGCGCCGGTGCGGGTACACCGCATAGATGCCCACGTCGCCGCCGAAGGTATAGCCCGGAAAGAGCAGCTCCAGCGAACCGTCCTCGAGATCGCGGCGCACGTCCCAGGTGGACTTGAGCGCGACGCCGAGACCCGCCACCGCCCAGTCGCGCAGCACGGTCCAGTTGTCGCAGGCATAGTGCCCCGAAACGCGCACCGAGGCCGGCCGGCCTTCGGGATCCCTGTATTCCCAGAGCATGCTGAAGTCCGTCGTGGTGAGGCAGTTGTGCCTGACAAGATCCTGCGGTGTCAGCGGCTTGCCGTGGCGTCGCAGGTATTCGGGGCTCGCGCAGATCACGCGGCGATTGGGCGCGAGGCGGCGTGCAGCGAGCGAGGAGTCTTCCAGCTCCGCGATGCGCACCGCGACATCGAAACCTTCGTCGATCACGTTGACGGTCCGGTCCGAGAGACTCAGCGCGAGCTGCACCTTGGGGTGAAGCTCCGCAAAGCGCGGGATCAGCGGCGCAATGTGCTTTTGGCCGAAAGAAGTGGGCAGCGCGATGCGCAGCAGGCCCTGAGGTTCCACGCGGCGCGCAGAAGCCGCGGCGTCGGCTTCCTCCACTTCGGCGAGAATGCGCACACAGGCCTCGTGATAGCGCGCGCCCTCGTCGGTCAGCGCGATGCGACGCGTGGTGCGGTTCAGCAGCCGTACGCCGAGGCGGGCCTCGAGCGCCGAGAGCTTGCGGCTCACGACTGCGGTGGATACCCCCATTTCGCGCGCAGCCGCTGAAAGACTGCCAGCGGCGATCGTTTTGGTGAGGATCGACATCTCGTACAGGGAGGCAGGCATATTGTTACCAATAAGGAAACAGTGTTTTGTGTCTGTATGTGATTGTATCTGAGCACGCAAAGCCTTAGATTTGCTGCAACGCAGCAGGCATAGTGAAACAAGCCTGCAAGAACGCGCCCGTCGCGGTCTCCTCCTCCCTCCTCCTCCGCGGCGGGGTTTCGTCCCGCTCCGCACCTTCAGTGCGGAGCGGGACCGCGCCTGACCCGCAAGGCAAGCGCTCGAGCCGCAACGCGATGCACAGGGAACGGCAATCGGCGTGAATCTGGCGCCAGCGTCGTCGCCGTCGTGCGAGAATTTTGCTTCGTTTGATTCCCCTCGCGGTCCAGTGAAAGTCGTCATCCTCGGCGGTGGCACGATTGCCCGGCTGGTGCTCGAACACGTGCATCGCGGCGAATTGCCGGAAGTCGAAGTCGTCGCCATTGCCGCTCGCGGATTCGCCTCGCGCGCCGCCGCGCTGGCGGCCGAATATCGCGTGCCCTGCGTCGCAGACGCTGGAGCGTTTCTCGCGCTGAAGCCCGATGTCCTGCTGGAGGCCGCCTCGCACGACGCCGTTCGCGATCATCTCGTCGCAACGCTCGCGGCCGGCGTGTCCGTGATCGTGCTTTCTGCCGGAGCGCTCGCGGATGACCGCCTGCGGGCGGAGGCGGAAGCCGCGGCCGCGCGAAGCGGCGCGCTGCTCTACGTTCCCTCGGGCGGCATCGGCGGCCTCGACGCGCTCAAAGGTGCTTGTGCCGCCGGTGTGGAGACGGTCAGCATTCAAGTGGCGAAACCCCCGGCCGCATGGAAGGGAATCCCATACGTGGATTCGCTTGGCGTCGACCTGGATCGCCTGCCTGAGGCCACTACGCTCTTCGAGGGGCCGGCGCGGGAAGGGGTGCCGCACTTCCCGCAGAACGTGAACATCGCCGCAGTCTTGTCGCTCGCTGGCATAGGCTTCGACCGCACCCGGCTGCAAGTAGTTGCAGATCCGGCCCTGACGCGCAACACGCACACCATCCGCGTCTCCGGCAGGAGCGGCCGGTTTACGATGGTGCTGGAGAACGTTCCGGCCCCCGACAACCCCAAGACCGCGTGGCTCGCCTGCTACAGCGCCATCGCGGCGCTCAGGGCGCTGTCCGGATCGGCGCGCTACGGCACTTGAGGGGGCTTTTCCCTTTGGATTGCTTGACCTAGCAGAGCAACAAACTCATAATCGCGGGTTCCGCGGAGGGGTGCCCGAGCGGCTAAAGGGGGCAGACTGTAAATCTGTTGGCCTTGCGCCTACGTTGGTTCGAATCCAACCCCCTCCACCAGAGACAACGGCACTCCAGGCATGCGGATATCGCGGGTGAGGTGAATACGGCGGGTGTAGCTCAATGGTAGAGCAGAAGCCTTCCAAGCTTATGACGAGGGTTCGATTCCCTTCACCCGCTCCAGAGCGTTGCACGGGTTTTGGCCCATGTAGCTCAGTGGTAGAGC
>SCUF01000362.1 GCA_004298325.1 Betaproteobacteria bacterium
GGGCCGCAGCGAGTCGCTCTGGCGCGAGCGCAGCGCCATTCGCTGGACGCGCACCGAGCCGCTCGGCGTGATCGCAGGGACGATGCCGCTGGGTCTCGGGCGGGCGCTCGGGCGCCTGCCTGGCACCAACGACGGTGTCGTGTGTGTAGAGGAAACCGCGGTCGAAGGGATGCGCGATCGCGTCATCCTGTCCGTCAGCCACAGCGCGATGATTGTTTCTGCGCGGGTCGCCGCGCAGACCGCGACGTTCCTGCGCCACGCCACGTTCCGTCACGATGCGGCGTAGTCTCGCGGCGCTGTTGGCATCGCTTTCGCTGACCGGCTGCGAGACGCTGTCGTATTACGCGCAGGCCGTCGGCGGGCACCTCGAGCTGACGGCGCGCGCGCGCCCGGTCGACGAGTGGCTTTCCGACGCGCAAACGCCGCCCGCGCTGCGCGAGCAGCTGGCGCTGGCGCAGCGCTTGCGCGCCTTTGCCGCGAGCGAACTCGGGCTGCCGGACAACGGCAGCTATCGCCGCTTTGCCGATCTGACGCGGCCATACGCGGTCTGGAATGTATTTGCCGCGCGCGAGTTCTCGCTCGAACCCGTGCAATCGTGCTTCCCGGTCGCCGGTTGCGTGGCCTATCGCGGTTTCTTCGCGCACGCCGACGCTGAAGCCCATGCTGCACGCCTGCAGCGCCAGGGATTCGACACCGCGGTGCTCGGGGTTCCGGCCTATTCGACGCTCGGTGCGTTCGACGACCCGCTGCTGTCCACCTTCATCGCCTGGCCCGAAGCCGATCTGGCGCGCCTGCTGTTTCACGAGCTTGCGCACCAGCTCGTCTACGTGAAGGGCGATTCGACCTTCAACGAATCTTTCGCCGTCGCGTTGGAGCGCGAGGGCGTGCGCCGCTGGCTGGTGGCCGGTGGCCGCGACGCCGAGCTGCGCCGCCACCTGGAGTCGCGCCAGCGGGCGCAGGAATTCACGCGGCTGCTGGAGGCGACGCGCGCGCAGCTGGCGAGCCTGTACGCTTCGAAGATTGCGCCGGAGGCGATGCGCGAGCGCAAGCACGCGGCGCTCGCGGCACTCGCCGCCCACCCGACCTATCAGCGCGGCGCCAGCCGCGTGGCGACCCTGCCGAACAACGCCTTGCTGGCTGCGCACGCGGTCTATACGCGGCGCGTGCCCGCTTTCGAGCGGATGCTCGCGGCGTTCGGCGGCGACCTCGAGAAGCTCTATACCGAGGTGCGGGCCCTCGCGGCGCTCGACAAGTCGGAGCGCGATCGCCGGCTGGCCGGCTACGAGACCGCGATGTCGACGACCTTGCGGTAGGGCGCGCGCTCGAGCAGGCGCGCGAACCACGCCTCGAGATGAGGATGCGGCGGCCGCTCGATCGGCACGCGCATCCACAGGTGAACATGGCAGCCGATGGGGATGTCGCCCATGGTGAAGGCGTCGCCTGCCACGAACTTGCGCCCGGCCAACGCCGCGTCGAGGTGTCCGAGCAGCGCCGCCGATCTCGCGCGGCCTTCCTCGATCGCCCCGGCGTCGCGCTTTTCGGGCGGGGTGCGGATCAGTCCCCAGAATACGGGCCGGAACGCCGCCTGGAAGGTGAACGCCCAGTCCATCCAGCGGTCGGCGTCGGCCCGCTGCTCGAGTTCGAGCGGCCAGAGCTTGCCGGCGCCGTGCTTCGCCGCCAGGTAGCGCACGATGGCGTGCGATTCCCACAGCACGAAGCCGTGATCGTCGATCGTCGGCACGAGTCCGTTGGGATTGAGCCTGCGATACTCGGGCGTGTCGACGACGCCGTATTGCAGCCCGGCATCGACGCGCTCGTAACGCAGCCCGAGTTCCTCGAGGCACCAGAGCGCCTTCTTGACGTTGACCGAATTGGTGCGGCCCCAGATCTTCAGCATCGCGCTGCCCTCAGAATCCCACTGCCTGTCCGTCGCGCCGCGGATCGCTGGCCGCGAAATAGCCGCCGTCCAGTTTCCAGATGAGCTGCGCGCTGCCGAACTGGTTGTAGTCGTCGACGGTCACGATCTTGTGGCCGCGGCGCTGCAGCTCGGCAAGCGAGGCCGCCGGGAAGCCGCCCTCGACGCTCACTTCGATGCCCTGCACGACGCGGAAACGCGGCGCGTCACAGGCGGCCTGGGGGTTCTGGCCGTAGTCGGCGATGCGCACCATCACCTGCGCGTGGCCCTGCGGCTGCATCGACCCCCCCATGACGCCGAAGCTCATCACCGGCTGGCCGTCGCGCGTGACGAATCCCGGGATGATGGTCTGGAAGGGCCGTTTGCGCGGTCCGACGCAGTTCGGATGGCCCGGGCGCACGACAAACGTGCCGCCGCGGTTCTGCAGCGAAATCCCCGTCCCGGGAACGACGACGCCGGAGCCGAACCCCATGTAGTTCGACTGGATGTACGAAATCATCATGCCGGAGGCATCGGCAGCGGTAAGGTATACGGTGCCGCCCTGCGGCGGCGTGCCGTGGCCGAAATCCTGCGCGCGCTTCAGGTCGATGAGCTGCGCGCGCTGCTTCAGATAGCCCGGGTCGAGCAGCTGCTGTGGCCGGATGTCCATGTGATCGAGATCGGCGACGAAGCGCCGCGCATCCGCAAAGGCGAGCTTCTGCGCCTCGATCTGCAGGTGCAGGCTGTCGGCGCCATCCACCGCGTAGCCGGCAATCTCGAAGTGCTGCAGGATGCCGAGCGCGATCAGCGCCACGATGCCCTGGCCGTTGGGCGGCAGCTCGTGCAGCGTATAGCTGCGGTAGTCCATGCTCAGCGGCGCGGTCCAGTCGGAGGCGTGCGCGGCGAGATCCGCGGCGGTCATGACGCCGCCATGCTGTTTGGCGTGGGCGGCGATTCGCTCGGCCAGCTCGCCACGATAGAACGCCTCGCCTCGGGTGGCCGCGATTTTCTCCAGCGTCGCGGCGTGCTCGGGAAAGCGGAACCGCTCGCCGGGCAGCGGCGCGCGTCCCTGCGGCATGAACGCCTGAGCGAAACCGGGCTGCTCGCGCAATTCCGCAATCTGCCTGGCCCATTGGCCGGCGATGGTGGGCGAGACGAGGAAGCCGTCGCGACCGTAGCGGATCGCCGGCCCGAACAGCTGCTCGAACGGCAGCCTGCCGAAGCGCTCCGAGAGCATGCGCCAGGCCGATACGCAACCCGGCACGGTGACCGTGTTCCAGCCGCGCGCCGGCATCGCGGTGCGGCCGGCGAAGAAATCCGTGGTCCATCCGGCCGGTGCGCGTCCCGAGGCGTTCAGGCCGTGGAGCTGCTTGCCGTCCCACAGGATCGCAAAGGCATCCGAGCCGATGCCGTTCGAAACCGGCTCCACCAGCGTGAGGGTGATTGCCGTGGCGAGGATCGCGTCGACTGCGTTGCCGCCGGCCGCGAGCATCTGCAGGCCCGCTTGGGCAGCCAGCGGTTGCGACGTGGCGACCACGTTCTGCGCCAGCAGCGGTTTGCGCGGCCAGGCGTACGGGAATGTCCAGGAAAATGCCGTCATGGTCCGTCGTCAGGCGCTTGCCTGTTCGAAGTCGAGCACCACCCGGCCGAGGACCTTGCCGGCCTTGAGCTCGTCGAGGACGGCGTTGACCTCGTCCGCCGGCCGCGTGCTCAACGGCATGGGTTTGAGCTTCCCCTTTTTCGCCAGTGCGACCACGGCCTTGAGTTCCCGCAGATTGCCGACGTAGGAACCCATCACTGCAACCGCGCGCTGCGCGATCGGCGGCATCGGCAGCGTGATCTCGCCACCGAAAAGCCCGCAGAGGATGTAGCGCCCGCCTTTCCTCAGCGCGGGATAGGCGACGGCGTGAGTGGCGGGCATGCCGACGAAATCGATCGCCGCAGCGAGATAGCCGCCCGCCAGCTGTTGCAGCGTCTGCGCTGCGCCGGAGGCGCGCGTATCGAGCACTTTGCGCGCGCCGAGTCGCTTCGCCGCGGCGAGCTTGGTCTCGTCCACGTCGCAGGCGATCACGTTGCGGATGCCGAGCGCGTTCAGGATCGACACGGCCACCAAGCCAAGGCCGCCGCATCCCAGCACCGCCACCCAATCGCGGGCATTCAATTTCGGCAGCTTGTCGATGGCGCTGTAGGCCGTGAGCCCCGAGCAGGCCAGCGTCGAGGCGAACGCATCATCGATGCCGCGCGTGTCGACCAGATAGCGCGGGTGCGGCACGAGCAG
>SCUF01000363.1 GCA_004298325.1 Betaproteobacteria bacterium
AGGCGTCATTGTGCCCTTGGCGCCGGAGTACAACATGGGTGGCTTTCTCCGACGCAACGAACTGAACGCATTCGTATCCCAGAGCGCGCACGTCAATCCCCTCGAACAGTCGCTCTCCCCCGCCCAGCAGGACCGGCGAGATAGCGACGTGCAGCTCATCGATGAGACCCGTACGAAGATATTGCTGGATAGTGTTAGGTCCGCCGCCAATGCGCACATCCATTCCGTTGGCTGCGTCGCGCGCCCGGTCAAGCGCCTCGTGAATACCGCCAGTGACGAAGTAGAATGTCGTTCCGCCTTCCATCTGGATGGGCGGGCGCGCGTGATGAGTCAAGATGAAAGTTGGAACGTGATAGGGTGGGCTGTCCCCCCACCAGCCTTTCCAGTTCATGTCGGGCCAGGAACCGCGAATCGGTCCGAACATGTTTCTTCCGAGAATCCAGGCGCCAACATTCTTGAAACCCCGCGCAGCGAAGTCGTCATCGATCCCCGTTGTGCCTCCCTCTGCGCCAAATAGGGTCCGTTGTAACGTGCGTGTCGGGACTAACCACTGGTGCAAATCTGTCCCGCCCACGCCGAGCGGATTCCTGATGTCCTGATTCGGACCAGCTCCGTATCCGTCAAGCGAGATGGTAAAGCCCTCAACTCGGACGCGTGTCATTTTCATGCCTTACTTTCGATTGACGCTTAACGTTCGCAGCCACCGGCGCGCGGGCGTCGATAGTTAATCTGGGGCGCCGCTCGCCGCGCGTCCGGGTGGGCTGCGCTGTTGGGCACCGGCACTCGATTACTTGGCATGTGGATCGGCTTCAATCACGCCGAACCGGAGGCCGCCCGGCTCGGCGCACGTGGCATACCAACCAATGCCAGGAATGGGAATCTTCGATTCTACGATCTGCCCACCGCTTGCCTTGACTTTCGACAGAACAGCATCGAGGTTCGGTACGGGCACCGTGATTTGCGTGAGTGGATTGCCGCTAGCGATTGGCGCATCTTTGACTGCGCCGATGCCGCCATCGATTCCAGGTTCAGTCTCCGGACCCGCCTGGATCCGGTAGTACTCGTAGGGCATCGGAAACTTCTCGAAGCGCCAACCGAGCACCTGCTCAAAGAAGCTGCGAGCCTTACCGATATCGTGCACCGTAAGATCAAAGTACGTGGGCTTCATATTCGAGACTCAGTCTGCAAGTCGGTATCGCTTTTCCGGCGCCCAACGTTCGCCGCCAGGCGCGCTGGGCGTAGGCGCGTTCAGCGCCGAGCGAAAAGCGTCGCTCTGCGCCGCGGTGTTAGGGAGCTTTTGTCGGAAGCTCCGGGAACTGCGGTAGTTCATCCGTGATGTCATACCAAGGGGCCTTCTAGGCAACGAAGACGTGCCTCTTCGGTTTGATGCCCGGATCGTCGTCCAGTGCACCGAGCGGCAGTCCATAGAAGGACGGCTCGAAATCGAAGCGGCTGAGAAGAGGCGAACCGCAGACACGGCAGAACCCGCGATGGTTGCCGGGCGAAGACTCGTAAAACGTGACGAGTTCTGCGCCTTGCGTCCAGCGGAAGTCACTTGCCTTGACGCTTGCGCGACTGCGAAATGCCGCGCCGTGCGCCTTTCGGCACATTGAGCAATGACAGTTGAGCGCGCCACGGAGCGGTCCGGTGATTTCATATCGCACTTGTCCGCAGAGGCAACTGCCGCGAATCATCAAAGCTCCCTAACGTTCGCAGCCACGGGCGCGCGCCCGACGACAACCGCAAAGCGCGATGGGAGTGCGCGCGTCCCGGTGCGCTGCGGGGATAGGCCATGAGGTCACTACAACGCTCCTGAATTGAAGTAATAGACTCGACGTGGCTCGAATGCGAGATTTACAACAAGCGCGAACTTGAACTTGATGTGAGGTTTCCCAAGTGAGCCGTGATAGACGATGAGGTCGTTGCCATTGCGATAGACCACGAATCGACCCGTGCCGCCATTCTCGTATACCGCTCTGACCAAGAATGGAGTCTTGCCATCCGATAGCGAGTAGTGGCGCCCTACGTAGTATTTCGCGCGCTCAGTAGTTAGCCGGACCGAATCGCCGGACTTAAGGTCAGACAAGAGAACTATCGGGAGTTTTGTTGCCGACACCTCAAAGAAATCGGCTTCGGGAAGTGCTTGGAGGTTCGCAGAGTTCGGGTACCAAAGCTCCGGCGGGGGCGGAGATCTCCACGCGCTATCGTCTTGCGCGAGGGCCATGCCCGTGCACGTTAGAAGCCCAACTAGAACTCTGACGAGCGGGAGATTCATGGCCTAACGTCATGTTCAGCGGCGCACATCGGCGGCAATGCCGCCGATGTCGCGTCCGCTGCAACTACAGTTAGTCGGCATTGCGGTGTCTCCCACGTTTCGCGGCGCGTAGTAGGTGGCGGAGATCATCTATATTCATCGTCGTCCAAGAGAACATCTCTCCGTCAAAATCGACCGAGTAATCATTAAGCATGGTGCCCATGACTTGGGCTGCCTCATTTAAGTCTTTCCAGTGCAGCGGAGCCTCGTTCTGGAGCCTCGACCGATCAAAGAAGTAATCCTTGTCGAAGTGCCCGTGAAATTTGTCGCGGCGGATGCGGATGCTCTTCAACGCCTCAAGCGACCGGATCTTGGCACGATCTTCTTCGATGGACTTGGCCGTGATCGGGATGCGGCCTTGAAGCATCCAGTGATCGTCGGGATATCCACGGCGCCGCTGCAATTCGGCCGTGGTCATCCAGTCCCGGTTGTATTCGATGAACGTGAGGAAGTTGAACAGGCCGCGCTCTCCTCGTTCGTCAAAGAGTTTGTCCGCCCAGAGCACGATAGTCGTGAACAGAGTGTCTTCAACGGTACTGAAAAAAGCCGGTGCCAGATTCAGCTCATCCAAATGGTCTTGTGTCCGCTCGCTGATCTGGCGGTAAACGGATGCGCTATCGCAGAAGCGATGTATTTCCGTGCGTAAGTACTTTCGGTAGTTCCGGAAGTGCTCTTCAAACGCGTCGCGCTCGAGTTTCATGCCGACTAACGTCCCGGTTGTGGCGCAAAGTGCGCAGAGCGGAGCGAGGCGCGAAATTTGTCGCTCACCAACCGGCTGTTAGTCGGCATCAGCTCTTGAGACCCACCGTGTCCAGCATCGCTCCGGAGATTGCCTGTTCACCGCGTTTGCTTAGCTCCTCAGCCGCGTTGATTCGATCTCGCTCTTCCTTGTTTTGGCTCAGTTTCCACTTGCCGACCATCCTGGTGACCTCGATTTCAATACCTACGATGGCCGACAGCATATGGTCGATGTATTCGGGTGAAGAATCGGTCATCTTCCAAGGCCTAGGCGAGCCGGTCTGCCCTTCGTGGGTGCGCGTAAGTCGCGCCACGACGCCACGGACGAACCGCTCGTCGTCCTTGATATTCAGCTTGCCGTGCACGTGGACAACGCGGTAGTTCCAAGTCGGAACTTGCTTATGGAAATCGTGTTTGCTGGGATACCAGTTTGGCGAGATATACGCATCGTCCGCACGGAAGATCACTAACGCCTCGTCGCCGTCCTTGGCTTCCTTCCACAACGGATTCGCTCGGGCGACGTGCGCGAGGAGCCTTCTCGGACTTTTGTTTGCCTCGTCAACTAGGAACGGCACGTGATTCGCATCCAGGCCGTTTGGTCCGTTAACGACCAAAGCACCGAGGGGGTGGGCCGCTACGGTCCGCAGCAGTTCCTCTTCACGTGCTTCGTCAAAGTGATTTGGCAAATACATGTGCTACCTCTTCATATACAAAGACTTCAGTTTGCCCAGCAACTCGCGCGTACCGCCTCTGCCGCCTAACGTGCCAAATGAGCCGCGCGCCGCGGTGACATCATGGCACGAGACGATAGGCGCGTCGGCTCCATTTGGAGGTTAGACGGCCTCCGAGTTGCTTTTGTACTCAGTGAGCTGGACACCTGTCTCCATGATGTCCTCGAGGTCGGCCCGGCCAGCACACAACTCCTCCGGCAATGCGACATCTGCATGAGGATTCCTGAGAAGCCTCCACAACCAGCCGACACGATCGACATTCATCATGCTGTGGAAAAGTAGGATTCCTGACACAGCTCTCCAAAAGGGCAGAAAGCCACTGACAACCCGTGGTATTTCGCGGAAGGCACCTGGCAGATCCGCGATATCGACGGCCACAAGAAAAGGGAGGCCTTCTGTGCCCTGAGGAGCATCCGCCTTTCGCATGATGGGATTAACGTAAGAGTCGTACGGGACGCCGAAGCATATTCGGACTTGCGGCGGAGCGTGGTGGGCGTCAGGACCAGCCACATAGCTCTTGAACACAAAACAACGGGATTGATCCGCTGGCCACCAAGAAGGCTGCGGGTCCTGACCGCCCGAATAGAGGACGGTTGGCGCACGCGTAATCTGCAGGGCTCGCATCTGCCATTTCGACGAGTCTCCCTGTGTCTGGCCGCTGGCGATTGTCTCAGCCTTTTCCAGGATCATGTCCCGGTCCTTCGGAAGAGCAGAATCTGCCAAGTCGACGACCAGGTCGAAGTCTCGATCAAGCGCGAAGATGGCGTTCGCCAGGTCCGTGGCGAAGGCCGCACGCTCCATGTGCTTCTTCTTTCTTTTCGCAATGGTGATCTCGAGGTCAAGGTTGGCATCGCCGGGCCAGACCATCCGCCAGTCGGCAGTCCTGTCACTGCCTCGTGGGATCCGGCCGGCCGCAACTGCTCCAAGAGCCACGCAGAGGGCGGCACCATCCAACTCTGCAAAAGTCTCAGGCGCGGGCCTGCCCGATGCCAAGATCTCGCCAGCGATGGTTTGCTGGAGCGACTCCACGCCGGGGAGCGAGCGTGTCATCCAAAGTGCATGGCCCCACCGAATCAGCTCGGTCCGCTGTATCTCGAAACCGTGGCTCGGCGACCACTTGTCCAGACCAGGCAACCGCTCGACCGACTCCACCAAGTCTCGGACGATGGACGCGTCGGAATCGGGTCTCCGAACCTTGTCGTACCAGGTTCCCATTGCTCGTAGTCTCGTTGTCCGTCTAACGTGGAGCCAACCGGCGCGCGCCGGCCTCATGGCGCGCGTCCGAGTCGGGCGCAGGGTTAGACATCACCGTGTCAGCTACGCCAACCAATACAGGACGAGTAACACGGCGATGACGATTAATGCGACCTTGACCAGATTTGCGCCTGAGTTACCAGCGGCGCCTCCCGATGCGCGCGGCACACTAGCCGCCGGATCGACGAGTTGAGGAACAGCGGCATCTTTGCGGTACACATCGGCGACAACCACGGGAATCGGAAAACGTCCGCCTGTAAGGATCTTCTTGATCTGCGCACGATACGGATGACCCCCGTCCAAGAGTGGCGCTAGGTCAGCGGCATCCTCCTCAGGAACAAATCCAATCTGGTGCCCGCTTGTCGTACGAACCTCGACAGCATTTCTGCTGTACTTGTTGCCGAGATCCCGAACAAGGTATGCGGGCGCGGCAGTCTGCGCATAACGCTGAATCAATCCTGGGCGCCCTTCGTATCGTGACCCTGCGACCATGAAGTCCCAGTGCTCGATTGCTGAATTGCGTTCTCGTTCGTCGCGCTGTTGTTCCTTTTCAAGCTCCCGTTGCACTCGTAGGCGATCTTTCTCCTGTTCTTCTACGCTACGCCGGGTTCGTCTTGCGATTGCGCGAACGTCAGGGGGAAGAGCGGTTTCCAACGCAATGTACAACTCGCGTCGCTCCTCAGCTGTCACTCGCCCATCGGCGACTATCGTTTCGACCACCTTGGTTAGGTGCGCGATCGCCGGTAAATCCTCGTTCTTGTGTTCCTGGAGCCAGCCTTGAAGGGACGATACCTCTTCGTCGGTCAGCGACCCGTCTGTTGTCACAACTTGGCACAGCGAAATAAGCTCGGCTCCTGCGGCGGATTGGCGCTGCGTCTTTGTCAACGAAATGCGTCGATTTGGCGCTTCCTGCTCGGCGGTCTGCTCCATGGGCGCCCCTTTTGGTGATGTCTAACGTCCGCAATGACGCGCACTGATCGGCGTGCGTAGCGGCGCCGAAAAAGTGTCGCCGTCGATTGCGCTGTTATACGTCACGGTTCAGTCGCGATCGATGTATTGGCTGCGCTGCAGCGGCCAGCGCCCGTGGCAACCTACTTCCATACCGGGACGTGGAATGCGCGACGACCGGCACTGAATATTGCCCCACGGCTGAACCCTTTGAATCAGAAGGCTCTCGATGTCGGCAACGAGCTCACGGGTCAATCGTTCATTCGCTGGCAAAGCTATGTCGCCCAATAGGGTGTAATGGGCTCGAATACCTCGTTCTTTCTCAAGGTCGTCCCAGAATGCGTACTTTCCCGTCCGGCGCCAACGTTCCCGGACGGTAGCTCCCCAGGCTTTTCCGATGTAGAGGATTTCGCGGGTACGAGGTGCAAGGTACGCGTATAGGCATCGGATCTGGCGCCAACCGTCATCACCGCTCGGTTTGAGATACCGCCAATGCACTTGGATGGTCACGTTCGTGACGTATAACGTTCACGACGAGCGCCGCGCGCGCCCACCTTTGCCATTAGTACCTTACGTTTCACGCGTGCGCTCCATCGTGCTGTTAGACCGCAGTCAGCGATAGTCGCTTTGATCCGGATGCGTTACCTGCATGAACTCGCGCAACTTCTCGCTGCGACGCTTGTAGATGTATTCGCGAATGGTGGCAATGTACTTGCGCCGATCTTTTGCGACGTCGATCGACTCGGGAATGTAGTTGGCCTTCAAGCGATTGCACACCATGCAGCTGAGGATGAGGTTCTCGAGTTCGCGGCCCTTCCCGCCCTTTGACGCGGGGACTAGGTGGTCTTCCGTGGCCATCATGAAGCGGTCGTAGTCCGCGGTCAGATCCATGCCACAGTAGACGCAGCGACCCTTGTCGCGCTCAAAGAGCTGAACGAACTTGGACTTGGGCGGATGTGCCATCTGCGGTCTAACGTCAGAAATCAGCGGCGGGCCGCAGCGACGACCTGCGCTTGGCACCGCGGCTCGCGGCCCGTCCGCTCTGGATTGATGGGTTAGGTTGCATTAGTTTCCACAAACTTTGCAAAGTCAGCGAACGCCTTTTCCGCAGCAGCACCCTCCGCGTTGGATAGATAACCCCACCCATACGCGTGCTGCTCACTTGCCACCAGCGCTCGCAGTTCCTCGACACGGCCAGCATGTACTGCCACAAAGAATTGCGCTGCCGCAGCCAAGTGCTGGGCGTAAACGTGGCGATCCTCTGCGCGGTGCGTCTCCTTTGCGGAGTGGCTGAGAGTCGCAATATACGTGGCGAGGGCGTCGAGTAGTTCGCTCATGGCCGAGATGCAACCTAATGTTCGCGTTTTGCCGCGCGGTGCGCGCGGCGTAGCTGCGAGCGTAACGCGGAATCTTCCCCCGGTTTTGTTGACACCCGGTTCATCGAACCTGCCGTTCGAACGTCGCAGGCGACACGTAACTCAATGACGAGTGAAGTCTAGCGCGGTTGTAAAAGGGCAAGTAGTCCTTCAGCACAGTCCGGATCTCCTCGTCCTCATCGAAGCTACGGCCATGATAGACGTCGGTCTTCATTGAGTGGAAGAACGACTCGATGAAGGCGTTGTCGGTCACCTTGCCAGGCCGGTTCATGCTCTGCGTGATGCCCAGTTCGGCGATGCGTTCCTTGAAGGCGCCCGCCGCGTACTCGATGCCCCGATCGGTATGGAACACCAGATCACGTCCAGGCCTGCGGCCGCGCACGGCATTATTGAGTGCCTTTAGAGTGAGCTTCACGTCCTTCCTCGGACCGTAGCTCCAGCCCACTACCCGGCGGCTGTACTTGTCCATCACCACCGCCAGGTACCGGTAGATGCCGCCCACCTTCAGATACGTGATGTCGCCCACCCACACCTGATCGGGCTGCTTCAACTCCAGCTCCAGCTGCCGGTTCGGAATGCCGCTGTAGTAGCGCTGCAGGCTCGGGCTGGTGTAGCGGATCGTGGCCACCCGCGCCTTGATGCCGTGCGCACGCATGAGGCGCGCCACACGGTGCTTGCCCACGCTGCAACCGCGCTGACGCAGCGCCTGGTGCACCCGAGGGCTGCCGTAGGTGCCGCGGCTCTCGGCGTGAACAGCCTTGATCCGCTCGGCCAGCGCCTCGTTCTGGCGCTCACGCTCGCTCCGCTCGCGTGAGCGCCAGGCGTAGTACCCGGCTCTGGTCACCCCGTAGACGCGGCACATGAGCGTGAGATCGTGCTTGTCCCGGTTTACTTCGATGAACTCGAAGACTTCCGCTTTCGACCCGAAGCAAACCGGATGGCTTTTTTTAGGAGCTCGTGCTCCTCCTTGAGCACCTTGTAGCGACGCTCCAACTCCTTTAGCCGCCTCAGCTCTGCCGTGGTCTCCACATCGAGCTTGGACGCTCTGGCCACGATCACTCCCTCCCGAACCTGCTTTCTCCAAAGCGACAGCATAAACGGGTGAATGTCCAATGCCGACGCCACATCCTGAATCAGAACGCCCGGCAGGCTGCTCAATTTCACCGCCGTCGCCTTGAATTTCTCTCCGTACTTCGCAATCTTCCGTGGTCCTGCCTTTGCCACTTTCCACCTCCAGCCTGTTAGGCCGAGGTGTCAACTAAATCGGGGGAAGCTTGGCGTC
>SCUF01000364.1 GCA_004298325.1 Betaproteobacteria bacterium
CCCGTGGCTTCGAGTACGCGCAGGACGTGCGTCTTCTCCACTTCGCTCAAACGCCAGTCGGCCTCCGACTTCGGGCGTTGCCTCAAGAGCTCGGGCGCGGCGCACATTTGCGCGGGCAACAGGTCGCAGGTAATCACGTCCACGGGACACAAGGCCACCGCTTTCATCAGCACGTTTTCCAGTTCACGCACGTTCCCGGGCCAGTCATAAGTCTCGAAACAACGCAGCACTTCCGGTTCCACGCGCCACACATGGCGGCGCATCTCGCGGTTGATCCGCGCCAGCAAAGCCTGCACCAGATCGGGAATATCGTCCTTGCGATCGCGCAGGGGCGGCAGGTGGATATTGATGATCTGGAGACGATAATAGAGATCCTCGCGGAAACTGCCGTCTGCCACGCAATCGGCCAGACTGGCATTGGTTGCGGCGATCACGCGCGCGTCGGTGGACTGGGGTTGTTTCGCGCCAAGCGGCACGAACTCCTTTTCCTGCAATACCCGCAGCAGCTTGGCCTGAATACCGTGCGACAGTTCGCTCACCTCGTCGAGAAAAATGGTCCCGCGACTGGCCAGGGCGAACTTGCCCGCATGACGCTCGACCGCACCGGTGAATGCGCCCTTTTCGTGACCGAACATGTCCGATTCGAGCAGCGTCTCCACCAGCGCCGCGCAGTTGACGGGGACGAACGGCCCCGCAGGATTCGGACCGGCCCAGTGGATGGCGCGCGCCACCAACTCCTTGCCGGTGCCTGATTCGCCGGTAATCAATACCGTGGCGCTGCTCGCTGCCGCCAGGCCGATGGTCTTGAAGACTTCCTTCATGATCCGGCTGCGTCCGATCATGTTCCCGCGGTTGGTTCCGGCATACTCGGTGGTCGCGACGCGCACGCCTTGCGCGTCGCCGCGGGCATAGCGCAGCGCTTTGGCCGCCGCGGTATCGAGTTCATCCAGATCGATCGGCTTTTGAATGTAGTCGTCGGCGCCGCGCTGCATTGCCTGGATGGTGCTTTCCATGTCGTGAAAGGCGGTAACGATGATCACGTGAGCGCCGGGGAACGCCTGTTTGAACTCCGGCAATGCGTCCAGACCGCTTTGTCCCGGCATGCGGACATCCAGGATGATCACCTCCGGCACGATTGCGCCGCGCGCGGCCAATCCTTCCGCCGCGCTGTGCGCAACGTGCGTTTCGTGACCTTGGGTGCGGAAATGCAACCGCAGGGTGCGGCAACTGGCGAGGTCGTCATCGACGATCAGGAAGGTGCTCATCGGCCGTGCCGATTGTCGACCGGTTGGAGTGGCAACACTACCGCAACGCGGGTTCCCCTTGCATGTTCCGATCTCAGGCTGATGCTGCCTTGATGCTGGTCGATGATGCGCTTGGCAATGGGCAGCCCCAAGCCGGTGCCCTGGGCGCGGGTGGTGAAAAAGGGCTCGAACACCTTGTCCAGGTGTTCCGGTGCGATCCCCGAACCGTTGTCGCAGATTTCGATTTGAATCGAGGGCTCACCCACCGCCGCCGGCCGCAGCCGTGCATCGATAGTCAGGGTGGAGGGCGTCTGGCTCGGCGTCGCCGCGGCCTGGGCCGCGTTGACAATCAGGTTGACAAACGCCTGGCGCAGCTTGCCGGCGTCCCCGTAGAGCACGGGCAAGCCGGGCTGATACTGCGTCTTGACCCGCACTTTGCGCTCCTCGATCTGTCTCTGGGAAAGCATCACCGCGGTCTCCAGCAATTTGTCCACGCTCAACCATTCCGGCATCAGCGCGTCGGGCATTGAATAGCTGAGCAGGTCGGAGAGGACTTCCTCCATGTACCGCTCCTGCTCTTGGGATATCTGCAGCAGTTCCCGCTCCGCCTCGGTCCAGCTCTGCGGCGGTTTCTTTCTCAGCATCTGCAGCGTCATGTTGATGGTGGACAGCGGATTGCGCAAATCATGCGCGATCATGCTGGCCGCCTGCCCCATCGCGGCAAGCACCTGGCTTCTCGCGATTTCCCGACTGCGCTCCGCCACCTGCTGTTCCAACCGCTTGCGTTCGGTGATGTCCTCCATTTCCGCCAGGAAGTGCGTGATGGTGCCGCGCGCGTCCCGGATCGGCGAAATGGCCGAATGCACCCAGAACAGCTCGCCGTTCCTTTTCCTGTCGTGAAGCACCCCGCGCCATTCCTCGCCGGCGGCGATGGTCTGCCAAAGCCGCTGGTATTCCTCAGGGCCGGCCTCGCCGGATTTCAACAGGCGCGGGTTTTCCCCGGCGATATCTTCGAGCGCGTAACCGGTTATCTGGGTGAATTTCGGATTGACATATTCGATCGCGCCCTGGCGATCGGTAATCAACACCATGCTCGGGCTCTGTTCTACCGCTCGCGTCAGTTTGCGCAACCATTCGTTGGTCTGCTGGTGTTCGGCGATCACGCGCTTGAGCTCGCGGTTGATCGACTCGGTTTCGCTCGCCCGCAGCCGCGCGAGCTGCGCGAAGCGGACGGCCAGGGCGAGCAGCAGTGCCAGCGCCAGTCCGCCGGCCAACACCGCCTGCGTCACCGACGAGCGTTCCTGGACGAGTCCCTCGTCGGGCCACACGCGCACGCGCAAGGCGACACCGTGCAGCGCGACGGTCGTCTCCTGAGCCCAGTCCTGCGTGGATCGTCCGTCCCCCCGGTCGCGCCGGTAGATTTCCTCTGCGCCATCGAGGACGGCGATCGAATAGCGGGGCGCGATCGACGGGCGCAGCATCGCCTCGAACGTCGCCGTTACCTGGAACACCCCGACAATGAACCCGCCAAGCATCTCCCCGTGGAAAAACGGCACATTGACCAGCAAGGCCAGATCGCCTGTGCTCAGACCGAAAGGAGGCGTGAGAGTCACGCCGCGCCGCAAGCGCGCCTGTCGCAGCGCTTCGCGTTGCCGCGCGCCGGCGAAATCGGTCGCCTGCAACCTTCGCGACGCTTCCTGCGGCACCAGCCAGCCCATCGATGACCCGGGTTCGAGCCGGGCGATGGCCAGATAACCGGTGTCGTGGCTGAGATACAACTTCGCGTCGGATTCCCATTCCGCGCGCGGCGGCTCGCCGCGCATCTCCCAGCGCCGGGCCATGCGCATCAGGGCCAGGATGCGCGAATCCATGCGCGAGCCGATCTCGTTCCTGACGGTCTCCAGGTTGAGCGCGACACTGCGTTCCGTTTCGGCGCGTTCCTGCGCGACCGCCGCCAGCCACAAACCCAGGGTCGCCGCGACTACCATGAAGCCGACCAGGAGAGCGAGCCAGCCGCGCGTTTGAGACGGTACCGCGCCGCCCGTCGCGGGCGGCAAACGGCGGGCCGATGCGCTGAGGGATGCGGTAGCCGCCGATTCAGTCCCCGGCCGCATGACGCCTTTCATCGCCTCCATTGCAGAGTCAAGAACCGGGGTCCGCGATCGACGGGCTGCAACGCAGATCCCTCCGTCAGGCCGCAGTCTGGCGCAACTGCCCTGATGTTGCCGCGATCCCTAGTATGAACCTCGAGTCGCCGCGGCAGCGAACAAGGGACGGAAAGCCGTTAGCGGCCAGGGCACGCCCGGCTCCCCGATACTCGTTTCGATGCGCTGCGCCACCGCGTACCCGCTGGCGATGCGGTCGCGAACGGACACCCCGCCCCAGTAGTTGGCCGCCAGATGCAGCCCGGGCCAATGCCCCAGACGCTCCGCCATCGCGCTAAGGCGGCGGGGGTAGGCGCCGTGATAAAGCGGCAGGCCGCGCTCGTGCCGGTCGATCCACACCCTCTCCGGCGCAGCATCAATTCCCAGCAGCGATCCCAGCGACGCCATGGCTGCATCGATACACCGCCCGTCATCCCAATCCCTGGTTTCCGGGGCGCGCGCCCCTCCCACGTAACAGGTCAACAGCACCTTTCCGCGCGGCGCGCGGGATGGGAACAAGCTACTGATCCACTGGCAGCCCGTCAATTGCGCGCTCTCGGCGCGCGGCAGCAGAAACCCAATTCCGTTCAGCGGATGGCGTACGGCACACCGATCGAAAGCGAGATGCACCACGGTCATCGAGGCATACTCGATGCCGCGCAGCAGCCGCGCCAACCCGTGGTCCAGCGGATGGACGAGCGTTGCGGCGGCTGCGGCGGGCACGCTCAGTACCAAGTGCCGGGCTTGGGCTACGTGCTCACCACCAGGCGAAGATCCCGCGACCCGCCAGCCTATTTTCCGGGATTCCAGCTGCGTCGCCGTGCACCGCGCGCGGAAACGCACGCCGGGCGCCGCGGTCAGGGTTTCAACCAGGGCCGCCATCCCCTTCCGGAACGAGAACATCTCGCGAATCGGGGCCGTGCGCCGGCGCGACACCTTGTGCACGAATACGCCG
>SCUF01000365.1 GCA_004298325.1 Betaproteobacteria bacterium
TAGAACAGGTTCTGCACCGAAACCGCGCGATTTCCGGTCGTCGAAGGCGTCACGTCGAGATCGGCATTGGTCTGAAACAGGCCGCCGATGACCGCAGTGCCGCCGCTGTCGGCGCGATTGTCGTTATTCGCGTCGAGATAGGCGTTGGCGTTGTTGCCGGAAATGTTGATCGTCGTCTGCGCACCCGTGCCGAGCCACCCGCTGGGCGATTCGGTGTTGCCCGCACCCGGCCCCGCAACATCGATCTGCGCACCCTTCAACGGGTCTTCAGTGAAGACCCTGTAGGTATCGTTGGCGGTTCTGCGCTCGACGGCGAGAACGCGTCCATCGCCGCCGACGAGCGTGTGATGCAGCAGATTGTCCTTTTCGCTCCAGGTCTCGACCAGGTACCCGACGGCCATCGAGCCGTCCTTGCGCGGCACGGCCACTTTCTCGACGGTCGGGTCGGAATGGAAGAACCGTCCGCCCGCAAACCTGGCGACGTTGCCGCTGCGTCCGATTTCGCGGAACTTGACCGCTTCGCCGGAATGCACGCGGGCCATCGCCGCCGCGAGCGCCTGCTGCTCGCCGATCGCAGCGCCGACGAGCGCGGCCGAACGCACCGGCGCAATTCGCTCGATCAGGTGAACCAGTTCGCCACGCGCGTTGATCGCCGCCTTGACGTAACTGCCATACACCGTGAGACCGGCGACTTGCTGCTCCATGCGCAGGTGCACGATGTCCTTGCGCGACTTGCCGGCATCGACTTGCCGCAGCGACCCCACCGTGGCGGTGCTGGCGCCCCGGCTGCGCAGATAGTTGCCGACAATGCTCGCGTGCGCGGCCTGCGAGGGGGCGGTGAGCGCGTGGCCCGCGTCAGGGCGCACCACGCTGGCGCGCCGCAATTCGAAATCGGCGACAGCGCCCTGGGCAAACGCCGCAAACGAAACGGTGAGCAGCAGGACGACGGCGGCCGCGGCACGAATCAGTGCGTCGATTGTTTTCATGACTCCTCCCTTGGAGTTCGATCGACTGCGCCGATTCTGCGCCCGCACGCGATTCGATGACAAGAAAAAATCGCGAGCGGCAATCCCGATTCAGGTGCGATTGCGCATGACGCGCTGCGCAAACACGTTCAGAAGTCGGAACTGTCGCCGCTGCCCGACAGTTTCGCCTGTTGCCGGCGATGCTGCCACAGCGCGAACGCGACCGAGGCGACCGAGGCGAGCAGCAGCCCGCCCGAGATCGGCCGCGTGATGAACAGCCACGGGTTGGCGTCGGTCATGATCGAGCGGATCAGATTCAGTTCAATCTGGTCTCCCAGGATCACGCCGAGGATGAACGGCGCGAGCGGAAAGCCGGTCTTCACCATGCCGTAGCCCAGCAGCCCGAAGACGAGCAGCACGTAGACATTGGCCATGGTGTTGTTGAGCGCATAGGCGCCCACGGTGCACAGCACCAGCACCGCCGGGAACAGCACGGCCTTCGGCACCGTGGTGACGCGCAGCATCCAGCGCGCGCCGACGGCGAGGATCAGCACCATGATCGGGTGCGCCAGCAGGTAGGCCGCGAAGATGCCGTAGGCGAGCTGCGCATTCTGCGAGATGAACAGCGGCCCGCTCTGGATGCCGTGGATGGTGAGCGCGCCCAGCATCACGGCGGTGACCGCGTCGCCCGGAATGCCGAACGCCATGATGGTGACCAGCGACCCGCCGACGTTGGCGTTGTTCGAGGCTTCGGAGGCGATGATGCCCTCCGGCGTCCCGGTGCCGAATCTTTCCGGGTGGCGCGAGAGCTTCTTCGCCTGGTCGTAGGCCATCATGCTCGCCGCGCTGCCGCCGATCGCCGGCAGCACGCCGATCAGCACGCCGATGAACGCGACCCACAGCAGGATGAAGGGGCGCGAGAGGATTTCCCAGATCACCTTGAGCTGCGAGACCGCGAGGTTCGCCGCGCGGTCGACGGCCACCGCAAGCGTCGCGCCACCGCCCATGCGTTCGACCTCGGTCATGATCTGCGCGAAGGCGAAGACGCCGATCAGCACCGGCAGGAAGTCGATCCCGCCGGCGAGGAACGGGATGCCCAGCGTCAGCCGCTCGTGCCCCAGCACCGGGTCGGCGCCCATCACCGTGACGATCAGGCCGAGCATCCCCGAGAGCAGACCTTTCAGCAGCGACGCTTCCACCAGGCCCGCGACCATCGACAGCGCCAGCACGAACAGCGAAAAGAATTCCCACGGCCCGAATTCGAGCGCGATCCGCGCCAGCGGCCCGGTGGCGCCGATGAGAAACACGCCGCCCAGCAGGCCGCCGCAGAACGACGCCCAGATGCCGATCCACAGCGCGCGCCCCGGTTCGCCGTTCTTCGCCAGCACGTAACCGTCGAAAGTCGTCGCAATCGCCGACGGCGTCCCCGGAATGCCGAGCAGCACCGCGGTCACCAGCCCGCCCGCCGACCCGCCGACGTACACACCGGTCATGGCCGCAAGCCCCTGCAGCGGGTCGAGGCCGAAGGTGAACGGCAGCACCACGATGATCGTCATCGTGATGGTGACGCCCGGAAGCGCGCCGCCCACGATGCCCACGAGGGTGCCGAGAAACAGCGGCAGCAGGTACTTGAACTGGACGACGTTCGCGAGGCCCGCGAACAGCAGCTCGTACATCGCCTAGAACCCGGTCCAGCGCCCGCGCGGCAGCAGCACCGTCAGGTAGCGCTCGAAGGCGAAATACACCACCCCCATCGTCACCAGCCCCACGATCGCGCAGCGCAGCCAGCCGCGCGCGCCGCGCGGCGGATCGAGCAGCGCATTGGCGCCGGCGACGTAAGCGAACGTCGCCAGGCGAAAGCCCGCGTACGGCAACGCGCCGACGTAGAGCGCGAACGCGGCGAACATCGCCGCCACCAGCCCGTAGGCGAACCTGCCTTCGTCGCGCGCCCGGCCGCGCCTGCGCCAGTCGGCAAGCACCACGGCCACGGCCAGCAGCACGCTGATCCCGAGCACGATGCGCGGATAGAACCCCGGCCCGATCGGGACCAGGGGGTTGTCCTTCAGGCCCAGGGTCAGCGCAAAAAGAAAAAGGCTCGCTGCCAGCACAGCGAGCCCTGCCCAGCCGTCGCGCGACAGCATCAACGCTTCAGCAGGCCGAGGTCTTTCGCCAGGTTCTTGTTCAGTTCGTCGTTCTTCTTCAGCCAGTCGGCGTACGTCTTGCGGTCCATGTAGCGCACGTCGGTCGCCTGTTTCCTCATCGCCTCGGCAAACGCCGGCTCCCGGGCCGCCGCGGCGCAGGCCGACTCGAGCTTCGCCACCACCGGCGCCGGCGTGCCCTTGGGCGCCAGGAGGCCGCGGTTCACGTCGTAGACCACATCGACGCCGAGTTCCTTGAGCGTCGGCAGCTTCGGCAGTTCGGGATTGCGCTTCTCGGTGGCGATGGCGATGAACTTGAGCTGCCCGGCCTCGACCTTGCCCTTCTGCGTCATGTTGGCATCGGTGAGATCGATGTGACCGCCCAGGATCGCGTTCATGCGCGGCGCCAGGCCCTCGTAGGACACGTACTTGAACTTGATGCCGGCCGCCTTCTCGATCAGCGCCGGAAAGAAGTGGCTGGTCGATCCCAGCGTCGCGCCGACCGAGATCTGGCCGGGGCGCGCCTTGGCGTCGGCCAGCAGCGCCTTCCAATCGCTCCACGGCGTCTTGGGACTCGCCGTCAGCACCGAGGCGGTGGAGCTGATCAGGCAGATGGGCTCGAAGTCGGCGTAGGTGACGTCCGCCACGCCGGTGTAGTACGTCGAATGGATGTAATCGTGCACCGCGTACAGCGTGTAGCCGTCCGGCGGCGAGTCCTTGGCCTCTTTCGCCCCCTTGGTACCGGACGCACCGCCGACGTTGGCGATCACCACCGTCTGGCCGATGTGCTTCTGCAGCAGCGGCGCGAACGGCCGGAAGATGTTGTCGGTGTCGCCGCCGGCCGCCCAGGGCACGATCAGCTTGATCGGCCGGTCGGGATACTGCGACTGCGCAACGAGCGGCAGCAGCGCCAGGGCCACCAGTACGATTCGTTTCATTGCCGGGTCCTCCTCCTCAGGAGCGGCCATTCTAGCTATATTCGGGCGAAGGAGATCAAGCGATGCTGGTGTTTCACGGCAAGTGGTACGACGAAGTCGCGGTCGGCGACAGCTTCGGCGCGAGCCTCACCGTGACCGAGGCGCACCTCGTGCTCGGCTCGGGCCTGTTCGGCGATTTCAACCCCCTGCACGTCGACGAGCAGTTCGCGAGCCGCTCGCTGTTCGGCGGGCGCGTGCTGCACGGGCCCTTCACCAGTGCGCTGGTGGCCTCTCCCGCCGGCATGTATTTCGCCGGCACCGCGATCGCCTACCTCGAGCACGCCTGCCGCTTCAAGGCACCGGTGCGGCCGGGCGACACGCTGACCACGCGCTGGACCGTCACCGCCAAGGCCGACAAGCCCAGGCACAAGGGCGGGGTGGTGAGCCTGACGGGCGTGTGCACCAACCAGCACGGCAACGTCGCGGTCGAAGCCGAGGGCAGGATGCTGGTGGCGGCGCGCCCGCCGGCCTAAGGCGGCGGGCGCTACTTCGCGGCGTCGCGCTGCCGCAGCTCGCGCCGCTGCACCTTGCCGGTGGTGGTCATCGGCAGCGCGCCGATGAACTCGATCTCGCGCGGATACTCGTAGGGCGCGAGCCGCCCGCGCACGTGCCGCTGGATGTCGTCGATCAGCGCCTGCGACGGCGCCTCCCCCGGCTGCAGCACGACGAAGGCCTTGACGATCTGGCCGCGCGCCTCGTCCGGCTTGCCGATC
>SCUF01000366.1 GCA_004298325.1 Betaproteobacteria bacterium
GCGTTTCGGGCGCTATCTGATCGTGGGCGAACTCGGGCGCGGCGCGATGGGCGCGGTGTACCGGGCCATCGATCCGCTGATCGAGCGCGAAGTCGCGATCAAGACCCTGCTGCCGCACCTTCCCGAGGACGAAATGGTGGCGGTGCGCGAGCGTTTTCTGCGCGAGGCGCGCTCGGCCGGGCGCCTCAATCACCCCAACATCGTGACCATCTTCGACGTCGGCGAGCAGGACGGCGTCGCCTACATCGCGATGGAACTGCTCGAGGGCCGCACCTTGCAGCAGATGCTGACCGAATCCCGGCGCCTGCCGGTGGCGACGGCCGCCGACATCGCGGCACAGGTCGCCGACGCCCTGGATCACGCGCTCGGCTTCGGCATCGTGCACCGCGACGTCAAGCCCGCCAACATCATGGTCTCGGCGAGCGGACGCGCCAAACTGGCGGATTTCGGCGTTGCGCACCTGCCCTCGGCATCGATGACGCATACCGGCGCCGCGCTCGGCTCGCCCAAGTACATGGCGCCGGAGCAGGTCATCGGCCAGCCGGTGGACCCGCGCGCCGACATCTTTTCCCTGGGAGCCGTGCTCTACGAGATGCTGACCGGGCGCACGCCGTTCGAACGCGAGGGCGAAACCACCGTGTTCGCGCTGATGAACCGGATCGTGGCCGAACCCCATGCAGCGGTGACGAAGATCGACCCGAGCCTGCCGCCGGCGTTCGACCGCATCCTGGCACGCGCGCTGGCCAAGACGCCCGCCGAGCGCTACCAGCGCGCCGGTGAAATGGCGCGCGAGCTGCGCGGCTACCGCGACGCCCCGGTGCGGGAGACAGCGCCCGCGCCGGCGCTGCAGCAGCAAAAGACCGCCAGCCTGCTCGCCGATCTGGACATGTTCTCCGCGACCTTCGAAGTGCAGCAGCGCGAGCGCGTGCGCGCCGAGGAGGTGGCGCGCAGGAAAAAGGAGGACGAAGCACAACGCTGGATCGAAGCCCAGGCGCGGGAGCGCGAGCAATTCGAGCGCGAGCGCGAACAGGCGTTCACCGGCACGCAGGGCGGCACGCGGCCCTCGGCGGCGATCCTGCTCGCCCGCCAGCAGGCCGCCAAGCGCGCCGTGGCCACCGGCCCCGGTCTGGACGTCGACGCGGCGACCAAGGTGAGCGCGCGGCTGCGCGCCGCATTCCAGTACCTGAGCGAGCTGAGCACGGCCCTCAACGAGGCGCATCCGGTGTCGGACCGCCCCTATTCGGTGATCTACGTCGGCAAGATCCAGAACGCGATCCTGGCCGACGGCTTCACCGATTACCGCTCCCGCATCGTCGCCGGCACCGAGGTGTTCGATTTCGTCGTGTTCAAGTACAAGGTGCGCTGCCCCAAGCCCGCCACCGTCGAGGTGGTGGGTGCCGAGCTGCCGTATGTGCGCGAAAAGCTCGAATCGATGCGCATCCAGTTCGCCGCCAGCGAAAGCCGCAACGACGTCGGCAACGTGGTGCGCGCAACGCTCGCCATGTCGGGCCCGTTCCCCTGCGAGGCGATCGTGCGCGGCGATTACGAGCGCGGCGGGGTGCGGCTGGAACTGGAGAACGTGCGCCAGCTCGGCACGTTCAAGATGCGCCTGACGCTGGAGGAATTCAGCGACGACGTGCTCGATGAATTCGGCACCTACGTGCTGGGCGCGAGCGACAGCTTCGAGCGCTTCCTGAAGCGCCTCTGAGGCGCGGCCGCGCCTCAGTCGCAGAAGAACTCGACCACCTCGCTGGCGCCGCTGCGCGGCTGGCCGAAGGCGATCCAGCCGTGCTTGCGCAGGGTGAATTCCTCGCGCCTGAGCATCACCTCGGGATCGCCCTCGACCGTGACGAAGCTGCCGTTGGAGCTGTGGTCGATGAGCACGAAGCGGTCCTGGCGGCGCTCGATCGTGCAGTGCAGGCGCGAGGCGTTGTGGTCCTCGACCACCAGGCCGTGCGGCGTCTGTTCGCGCCCGATCGTGATCGCGTCCGGGTTGCGCCGCAGCTTGCGCTCCAGATCGCGATAGCGCAGGCGCAGGACCACCGGCGCCGCCTTGGCGGCCATGCGGTGGCTGGAGATTGCCGTGGTGTCGGCGCGCTGGCTCCAGATCACCTCGCACAGCTCGACCTCGCTGGTCTTGCCCTTGATCTGGATCGAGTACAGCCGCCGTGTCCAGGCCCTGAAGACGGGACCGAGCATCGCCATGGTTTCACTGGAGGTGATGATCTGGCCGCGCACCGCCTGCTCGACGAGGCGCGATGCGACGTTGACCGTGTCGCCGAAGACATCGCCGTCGCGCTGCATCACCGGGCCGAAATGGAAGCCGACACGCAGCCCGAGCTTGGTGCTCGCCACGGGCAGCAGCTGGTCGATGGCGTGCTGCATTTCGGCGGCGGCGCCGGTGGCGGCGTCGGGGGTCGGAAACAGCGCCATGATCTCGTCGCCGATCGTCTTCACGACGCGGCCCCCGGCGACCTCGGTGGCGTGGCGCATCAGTCCAAGGCAGCGTTCGATCGCATCCATGGCGACGGCGTCGCCGGCCGATTCGTATAGCTTGGTGCTGCCGGCGACATCGGCGAACAGCACCACGGTTTGCCTCGAGACTTCCATGGATCCTTTGGCTTCGGCGGCCGCGCCCGGCGCTTGCGATCCGCAAGCCGCCCGCTGCTCCGGCAACGAATGTATCGCGGGCTCCCGCATGGCGTAAAGGGGCATCGTCAGAGCGCCGCCGGCGTGTTCAGGTCTCGGACGCGCGCACGGCGCGCACTTCGGTGATCGGCAGCTGGCCGATCTCGCGCAGCTTCTCGTATTTTTCCGACGTCAGGTCGACCAGGCTGCCGAGCTGCGCGTAGGACGAGGGCACGAACTGCTCGCGGTCGCCGTCGCCGCGCCGCGTGATGCCGAAGTCGACGCGTGCGCGCTCTTCGGGCGAGAGCTTGCTCAGACACGCCTTGGTCGCCCAGACCGCCCCGTAGCGCGCGAAATCGGAAAGCCGCCCGGCGTGGTTGATGGTGTCGCCCAGCACGGCGAACTCGATCGCGGTCGCCGACTGGAAGGTACCGAGCCACTCCTGCCCTTCGTGCAGCCCGGTGTTCAGGTACAGCTCGTTGAACCAGTTCTTGCGCAGCTGCCAGTCCTTGCTGATGCGCTTCATCGCGACCCGGATCTCGTGCGAGCAGGCGAGCGCGTTGAAGATGTAGTTGCTGTCCGGCTGGGGGAAGAAGTAGTACACCATGCCGTCGCCGACATGCTTGCCGTGCGTGCCGTAGTACTTGCGGAACAGCGGTCCCATGGTCGACCAGATCTCGTTGATGAGGTCGAAATACTCCTCGGGCGGCAGCTCGGAGCAGATCTTGACCGAGTTCTGCAGGTCGGCGACCAGGACCGCCAGCGGCGTGAGCACCGGGAGCCGCCGTCGCAGCAGGTTGCGGATGACGACGTCGCGGCGGGCGAGGAATTCGAGCAGCGTCGGGCCTGCCGGGCCGCCGGGCACGTAGACAAACAGGATTCCCTCGCGGAAGAACACCGCGTACACGTGCCACAGCTCCGGGCTCGCGGCGCCGGAGCGCAACTCGATCGGCGCTTCCACGATGGCCTTGCCGGGCATCGCCTCGGCCTCGCCGTAAAGGCCGTCGAGCAGCGCGACGTCGCCCGATTTCAGGCCGCGGCAGG
This sequence comes from Betaproteobacteria bacterium, assembly GCA_004298325.1. GTDB lineage: Bacteria > Pseudomonadota > Gammaproteobacteria > Burkholderiales > SG8-39 > 2-02-FULL-66-14. The sequence goes on from SCUF01000366.1 coordinate 3,673, forward strand.
CGCCGAGTATGGTCGCCTTGGAGAGCCGGTCCTTGGCGAGCGCCAGATGCAGCCGCAGCATTTCGGTGCGGTACGCCACCGGCTTGCCGATGCTCGCCTGCAGCAGCATCAGGAATACATTGCGCGCCTCGCTGTTGGGGGGCAGCGATTCGAACTGCCCGAGAAAGCGCTCGCGCGCGCCGTCGTTGTACCAGGCCAGCTCGAAGCTGTGGTTGACCATGTAGGCGGGATAAGGGATTTCCTCGACCGTCAATTGCAGCGAACGGCCGGCAGCGGCGTCGACCTTGGGCGATCCACCGTCCGGTCCTGGCTCGGACGCTGGCGCAGGCTGCGGCTCGTCCGCCGATCCTGTACCTGGCTGCGTGAGGCTCGCCGTGCCCAGTTGCGCCGCGATTTCGGCCATTGCCAGGCCCTCCCGTTTCAGGCGCTGTATCAACTCGATCCGCTCGAGGGTCGAGTCTGGGAAATATCCCAGCAGCTTTGGCCCGCTGCTGTCCCCAGTCACTTGTTGGACAGTTGGTTTAGGGAGCAGGCCAATGCTTATGTAATTATTTAACGTTGCTCTGGATATCCCTGTTTGTTCTAGTATTTCTTTGCTTGAAATCATTCTTATTCATTCCCCGGGAAAACGACTTAAACAAGTGTCTAATTCTTATGGGTTCATGTGTCCAAGGCAAGTTACACATCTGTCCATGTCAAGTTTAGGCACTTGTCTACCTCTGTCAAGCCGGGTGACCGGCAAAATCGGAAGCCCTCCCCCTAATTGCCCGGTCTGTAGCATTCTCGCCACACCCCTGACCTGCGCCTGCGCTGCAGGCCGCGCACGACGACTTCGAAGGCGAACCCGGCTGCGGCGCTTCTCGCGCAGACGGCCGTTTCGACAAATGAGGCGCTGAGGCTGCCGGACTCGTTCAGACTCTAGGCAGTCCGATGGCTGGCCCTCTTTCGCATATCCGGGTACTCGATCTTTCGCGGGTGCTCGCCGGTCCCTGGGCCGCGCAGAACCTCGCCGACCTCGGCGCCGAGGTGATCAAGGTCGAACGTCCCGGCGCGGGTGACGACACGCGCGGCTGGGGTCCGCCCTGGATGAAAGACGGTGCCGGCCGGGAGACGCACGAATCCGCCTACTTCCTCTCGGTCAACCGCAACAAGAAATCGGTCACGCTCGACATCTCCAGGCCCGAGGGCCAGCGCATCGCCCGCGAGCTCGCGGCGCGCTCGCAGGTCCTGATCGAGAACTACAAGGTGGGA
>SCUF01000367.1 GCA_004298325.1 Betaproteobacteria bacterium
CCTGCAGGCGGCGATCTGGAGCGAGGCGCTGGCCGGGCGCGACGTCGAGCTGATGCGCCGCAACCTGCAGCGCGAACACCTGCGGCGCGTCGCCGGCGTCCTGATCAAGCCCGCGGCGGCCACGCCTGCCGACGCGGTGGCGCTGCTGCGCGACAATGCGCGGCGGCTCGCTGCGGCGCTGCGCACGGCGCAGGCCAGGCCCGGACTGAGCCGCGAATCGCGCCTACACTACGCGGCAAGCCGCAACACGCTGCAGGAGGCCCTGCGCGCGACGCTGCAGCGCGCCGCCCCCTGAGCCCACCGCGGAGGCAAGCGATGAAGGTCCTGAAATGGCTGCTGCTCGTGGTGGTCTCGCTCGCCGTGCTGCTCACGCTGGTGGGGTTCCTCCTGCCTTCGCAATTCCACGTCGAGCGTTCGACCGAGATCCGGGCACCGGCGCAAAAGGTCTACGCGCTCATCGAGGACCCGCGCCAATGGGCCCGGTGGACGGTCTGGAACCAGCGCGATCCGCAGATGAAGATGAGCTTCAGCGGCGCGCCGTCGGGTCAGGGCGCCAGATGGTCCTGGCAGAGCGCGAGCGAAGGCAATGGCGCGATGGAATTCACGCGCGCCGAGCCGGACAAGCTGATCGAATACCGGCTGTCGTTCCCCGATTTCGGCATGACCTCGACCGGCCGGCTGACGCTGACGGGCGGCGCCACGGGGACGCGCATTGCGTGGAGCAACGAGGGCGACGTGGGCGCGAATCCCTATCTGCATTACCTCGCGCTCCTGATGGACCGCAGGGTCGGCGCCGATTTCGAAGCCGGCCTGGCGCGCCTCAAGGCGCTGGCGGAGCGGTGAAACGCGTCGCGTGAAGCCCGAAATCCATCCGCTCACGCCGCGGCGCGCGTAGCCGGACCGGGAGGCATCGACATGGTCGAACCGCCGGTGCCTGCGACCTTTCTGTTCACCGACATCGAGGGCAGCACGCGGCTCTGGGAGCAGGCGCCGGAGCGCATGCGCGCGGCGCTGGCGCGGCACGACGCGATCGCGCGCGCGGCGGTCGAATCGCATCGGGGCGTACTGGTCAAGACGACGGGCGACGGGGTGCACGCGGTGTTCGCCAGACCGCTCGATGCGCTCGGCGCCACCCTGCAGCTGCAGCTGGATCTCGCGCCGACGGCAAGTGATGCCGAGCTCGCGCTTCAGGTGCGCTGCGGGCTGCATGCGGGCCTGGGCGAACGGCGCGACAACGATTTCTTCGGCCCCGTGGTCAATCGCGCGGCGCGCATCATGGACGCGGCACACGGCGGCCAGGTGCTGCTGTCGCAGGCCGTGGCGGCGCAGCTCGACGGCTGCCTGCCCGCGGGCATTGCGCTGCGCGACCTCGGCCGCGTGCGGCTGCGCGATCTGGCGGATGCCGAACACGTCTACCAGGTGCTGCACCCGCGGCTGCGCGCCGATTTTCCGGCCCTGCGTTCGCTCGAGGCGACGCCCAACAACCTGCCGCAGCAGGTGAGTTCGTTCGTCGGCCGCGAGCGCGAGCTGGAGCAATGCCGCCAGCTGCTCGGGCAGACGCGCCTGCTGACCCTGAGCGGCGCCGGCGGGCTCGGCAAGACGCGCCTCGCGCTGCAGCTGGCCGCCGACGTGCTGGAGGACTTTCCCGACGGCGTGTGGTTCGTCGAGCTGGCGGCGGTGGGCGACGGGGCGCTCGTGTCGCAGGCAGCGGCCTCGGCGCTCGGCGTCAAGGAGACCGCGGGCCGTCCGGTGCTCGAGGCGCTGTTGCAGCATGCGGGACCGCGGCGGCTGCTGATCGTGCTCGACAACTGCGAGCACCTGGTGCTCGCCTGCGCCGAGCTGGCGAAGGCGCTGCTCGCCGCGGGCGCGCAGCTGAAGGTGCTCGCCAGCAGCCGCGAACCCCTGCACGTGGCGGGCGAGTCGACCTATCCGGTGCCCGCGCTCGCGGCCCCCGCGGCCTCGCGCGCCATGACCGCCGATGCGCTCGCGCCCTATGCCGCGGTGCGCCTGTTCACCGAGCGCGCACGCGCCGTGCAGCCCGCGTTTCACCTCACCGACCGCAACGCCCCGGCGATCGCCGAAATCTGCTGGCACCTGGACGGCATCCCGCTGGCGCTCGAACTGGCCGCGGCGCGCGTGCGCGCGCTCTCGGTGGAAAACATTGCCGCGCGCCTCGGCGACCGCTTCCGCCTGCTGACGGGCGGCGATCGCACCGCGCTGCCGCGGCAGCAGTCGCTGCGCGCGCTGATCGACTGGAGCCATGACCTGCTGACGCCGCCCGAACGGGTGCTGCTGCGGCGGCTGTCGATTTTTTCCGGCGGCTGGACGCTCGAGGCGGCCGAAGCGGTCTGCGCGGACGCAGCGGTGGCCGCGGAGCAGGTGCTCGATCTGCTGACGCACCTGGTAGACAAGTCGCTCGTCGTGCTGGAGGCGAACGGCGAACGCTACCGCCTGCTGGAAACCATCCGCCAGTACGCGCGCGAGCAGCTCGAGGCTGCGGGCGAGAAGAAGGCGATGCGCGCGCGCCATCTGGCCTGTTACCTGGACCTGGCGGAGAAGGCGCGGCCGGAGCTGGTCGGGCCCGCGCAGGGCGCGTGGCTGGCGCGGCTCGACAGGGAGCGCGAGAACTTCATCGCGGCGCACCGCTGGTGCGATCGGGCGCCGGACGGTGCGGACAGCGGTTTTCGGCTGCTGCACGCCATCAAGCCCTATTGGTTCATGCGCGGCCTGCTCGAGCTGGGCCTGCGCCTGACCCTGCACGCGCTGGCGCGCCCCGGCGCGCAGGCGCGCGACGCTGCGCGCTGCCTCGGCCTGGCAAATGCGGGCCAGTTCTGCTCCTTCATGGGTCGCTACGGCGACGCGCGGCGCCATCTGGGCGCGAGCCTCGCGATTGCGCGGGAGCGAGGCGACGAGGACCTGGTCGCGCGGATTCTTCAGCCGCTCGGCATGGCGGCGCTGGGCGAAGGCGATATCGTCGCCGCACGCGTCCATTCAGAAGAGGCGGTCGCGCTGGCGCGCAAGCAGGGGAATCCGCGTGAACTTGCCGGCGCGATCAACATGCTCGCCCAGTTGCATCTCTTCGAGGGCGCGCTCGAGTCGGCAGCGCCACTGTTCGAGCAGGTCGTGGCGCTGGCGCGCGAGCTGGGCGACCGCGAGAGCATCGCCATCGGCCTCCTCAACCTCGCCATGGTATCGGTCGGGCGCAACGCGCTTGAGCGCGCGCGGCAACACTTGCGCGAGGTGCTGGCGATCGTGGAAGAGATCGATTCGGCTCCGGCCGGCCAGAGCCTGCTCGAGGTCGGCGCCGGGCTCGCCGCCGCGGCCGGGGACGGGGTGCTTTCGGCGCGCTTTTTCGGCGCCGCGGAGGCACAGGCCGCTCGTACAGGGCTGCAGCGCACGCCTGCGGACGAGGCCTTTCTCGCGGCGTGGATAGAGCGCACGCGCCAGGCGCTTGGCGCGGCGGATTTTGCAGCCGCCGAAGCCGGGGGACGCGCGCTCGGCTACGCCGAGGCGATTGCCGAGGCGCGCGAGTGGCTCAGGATCGCCTGAAAGCTCAGTTGTTGACGATGGCCGGGTCGTACGCCTCGCAGCGGGTGCCGCGGCTGACCGCGTTGATGGTGTAGTCCCACTCGCCGGCCTTGTGCGTGTTGTTGCACTTGAAGCGCTTGCCGTTTTCGATCTTCTGGCAGTTGAACGGCGCGGCCGGGTCCTTGAACACGATCCCGTCGTCCGGAAACTCGGCGGGCGCGGATCCCGCCAGGGCGAAATCCCAGAAGATCACGTTGCCGCTGCCCCTCTGCACGTGCAGTGTGGGAATGTTCACTTCAATGACGCAGCCGCCCGTTTCCTTCAGCGTCACGGTGGTCGTCAGCGTGCACTCCGGGCCGTTGCAGCGGTCGGTCGCGTCGGATCGCGGCATCGGGTAGGCGCAGGCCGTCAGGATGATTCCGGCCACGGCGGCGGACAGCAAGTTGCGTGATGTCATCGGTGTTGCTCCTTGTTCTTGCGTTGAATCGCTCCCTGCCCTCTACGGAATCCGGACTCTTCTTGCAGGGTCCGTATGAGGGCGCCGCTATTGCAATCCACTCTGGCATCCGGGTCAAGCGCTAGCCGTCGGGCTTGGGCTGGCCGCCGGGCAGCCAGTAGGGCCGGCCGTCCTTGTGCGCCGGGTAGCGGCCGTTTTCGTTGCGGCACCACAGGAGATCGTCGTCCGGATAGAAGCCGACGTCGCCGGGCGCGCGCGTGCCGACCACGAGGAAGCGCGCCGGCCGGTCCGAGCGGTTGACGAGGTGGTGGCCGTTCGGCGCGCCCGCCTTGAAGCCGACGCAGGTGCCGCTCGTCATCGTGATTTCGCCTTCGTTCATGCGCAGCACCAGCTCGCCTTCGAGCAGGTAGACGAATTCGTCGGCGAGCGTGTGCCAGTGGCGCAGCGCCGACTGCGCGCCGGGCTGCAGCGTCTCGAGGTTGACGCCGTACTGCGTCAGGCCGAAGGCGTCGCCGAGCGCTCGCCAGTCGGCCTTGCCCATGCGGCTGGCGAAGGGCTCCGGGTAGGAAGAGCCGGTGCGCGCGTCGATGTCGGTAGCGCGCAGGATTTTCGGTTCGCTCATGCGGTCGCCTCGCGTTTCAGCTGGTGGCAGCGGTATCGGATGGTGCATGAATCACGGCTTCGATGCGATAGCCGTCAGGATCGATGACGAAGGCCGCGTAGTAGGTCGGGCCGTACTGCGGCCGCAGGCCCGGCGCGCCGTTGCAGCGGCCGCCGTGGAGCAGGGCGGCCGCGTGGAAGCGGTCCACGGCTTCGCGCGAAGGCGCGGCGAAGGCTGCGTGAAAGCCCGGGCCCGGGGCGGTGATGGCCTCGCTGCGCGCTTTGATGGCGAATCCGTCGCCGCCGCCCGGCAGTCCGTAGCCGATCGCGTCGCGGGCTGTCCAGACGCGCACGTAGCCGAGCGGCGCGAGCGCCGCGTCGTAGAAGGCGGCGGCGCGTTGCAGGTCGGCGACAGCGAAGGAGAGGTGGTGGAGCATCGTTCAGAGGATGGAGAGTGATTGAAGCATGCGCACGACGTGAGGGCTCCAGTAAAGCAGGGCGGCTAGGGGAAGGACGAGCGTGGCGCCGAACAGGCAGGTGGTTTTATGTTTCCCGGTCCACCACACGATCGGGTAGGCGGCCAGCCCCGCAAAGGCGGCGCTGACGGCGAGCGAGAGCAGCATCAGCGTCATCGTCACCGGGCGATGCGGGACGATGCCGAGGAGTTGCGCGATTTCGCGGGCGTTGGGGGCGCTTTGCCGCGCGAGGGTAGCCATGGCGAGGGCGAAGAGCGCGAGGGCGATGAAGAGGTACCAGGAGACGCCGAGCGTGGATGTTTCGTCGTCGCCTGCCATCGCGCGGCTCAAAACAGCCTGCACATGATGCGAACGTTTGCGGCGAAGAGGCCGCCGATCCAGACTGCGAATCCGAGGGCGGCAAATCCGAGTCCCAGGCCGATGCGGACCAGCACGGTGCGATCGGTGCGCAGGGCGAGCGGGGTCGCGAACAGTGCGAGCAGCGCCGCCACGCCGGAGAAGAAGTACGCGGTCAGCCCCCATTCGCAGGAGTGCGGCGCGGCCACGAAGGCGAACGCGAACAGCGCGACGCAGATGCCGCCGGCGATGGCGAGGACCTTGGTCTTCGGATCGCTCACGTGGACGGCGTTTCCTCGCGGTGCCACCACTCCCGCAGGCTGCTGCACAGTCCGGCGTCGGTGAATTCGAGGACGAACACGCCGTCGAGTTTGACGCGGTTGCCGCTCGGGACGCGCGTGAACGAGGCGCTCCAGTGCGCGATCACGGTCTGCCCCTGGATCGCGAGCACCTCGTGGCTGAACGCGACGTCGGTCTGTGAATCCGGGACCGCCTGCCAGTACCTGGCGACGCCGTCGCGGCCGATTGCAGGCTTGGAAAATGGGGTTTCGAAGTAGCGGCAGTCCTCGGTAAAGAGCTTGCGTGCGGCCTGCGGCGAAGCCTGCTCCCAGGCGCTGCCGTAGTTCCGCAACCAGCTATCGGCCGCAGCCGATGAAGTCGTTGCGACCGGGTTCATCTGCCCGTCGTGGCGAGGGCTTCCAGGATGATTCTCAACGTCGGGCAGCATCTCGCTTCCTGGCGCACCCACGCCAGGCTGGGATAGATGTGCTGCGCTTGCTCGAAGTATTTCTGGCCGCCATTGGCATCGTGATGCTTGACGACCATGGTCGCCCACTTGGCATACAGTGCCAGGGCCAGAGTCTGCCTGGCGTAGCCGTAGTCCATGATGGCGAGGGCTTCGCGAGCCTTTTCGATCGCGCGGTCGTAATCGCCGACCTTGAAGAGCAGGTCGGAGGCGTAGTTGCCGTGCGTCCAGGCGCTGCGCGGATCGGCCTTCACGTGCGCGAGGTAGATCTTCTCGGCCCTGGCGAGTTCGCCTTTGTCGATGTAATAGGTCTGCAGCTGCCCGTAGGCGGAACTGAGCGCCTTCAGGTTCGTCGTCCCGCTTTCGATGACCTGGAGGTACTTTGCGGCCGCCTCGTCGGCCTTGCCCTCGGCTTCGAGGAGCAAGGCCCAGTTGATCGGCAGCCACGGGCTCGAGGTCCCGAGGCGTTCCGCCGTTCGCAAGGCCTCTCTGGATTTCGCGGCGCGCTTCATGTTCATGTAGAGATGGCCGAGGAGCACGTAGGCGTCGGCGAATTTGGGGTCGATCTCGATCGCCTTCAGGATGGCTTTTTCGGCGGTGGTCAGCGAACTCGGCTCGAAGTAGCGCGACTGGTAGAAGCCGCCCATGATGTGCAGCCGTCCCACTTGCACGTACGCCTTTGCGTACCTGGGGTTTGCGCTGAGCGCGCGGTAGAGATTCTCGGCGGCCTGGTCGAGGAGTTCACTCTGGCCGCGCCATTGGTCGAGAGTCTCTTCCGCTTTGGCCGTGAGGGCGATCTCGGGGGCGTCGGCGCCGTGAGACGGCGTGCCTGGCAGAAGCAGGAGGCAGGTCGTGAGCAGGGCGGCGATTCGCCGCAACTCGTCGATTGGCGCAAGCATTGGTTTTCCTTTCATGATCAGCGAGACCATTACGCGGTTGCGAGACAGATCACGCATCTGTCTCTTGAGTGCGAGCGATCGCGGCGCGTACTTCTGCACCTCGCAGGTACCGGATCATGATCCAGAGCGGCACTGCAAGAACTGCTATGACGACTACTGCCATTGCGGCGCCCGCGAACTGGAACAGGTCCATGTCGATCGGAGCCCCGCCCCTGGGTGCTTGATCGGTCATCGAGATCCATAGGTTGACCTGGAATATCCCGAGACCGATGCAATAGACGAGCGCCAGCCAGGAAAGCACTTCAATGGCGGTTCGCGCCCAGGCTTTGAGTTTCAACAATGCAATTCCAGACCAGATCGCCAGTGCTGCGACGAGCATCTGGAGTGCAAGAAGAATTTCGAAATGCTCGAAAATTGCGGCAAGAATCTGGAATCCGGGATCCACGTCCGCAGGTACCGTCGGAGGTGGTCCCATTTGGCGCATGAAGGAGAACGCGAATCCGGCCATGAGGCCGCTCAATGCCATCAATCCGCCCGAAACGATCCACAACCATGCGGTAATTGTGATTCCTGTCGGTCTCTTCGGGCCTTGAACGTTTGCGTTCGCCATTTCCGTTGTGTGCTCCTGTTTCCTCCACAACGACAGCATGAACGGGTAAATAGCCAACGCTGCCGCTACATTCTGAATCAGAAGACCTGCAGGCCGCTCAATTTCACCGTTGTCGCCTTCAACTTCTCTCCGTACTTCGCAATCCTGCGTGGTCCTGCCTTTGCCAGTTTCCACCTCGAGCCCGTTAGGCTGAGATGTCAACTAAATCGGGGGAGCTTTGCGTCCGGGCGGGGCGAATTGTTAGAGGGCATTCAATCTCCCTTTACTGGACGGTCTCAAGCACTTTGCGAATTCGCGATAACTCGTCTTTGCCTTTCACGGGGTTGAACCAAGTTGTTCCCGAGCACATATTTGTGCCGAGCTGTGCAGAAGCAAAGATAATGAACTCGGTCCCGGCCATGAGCCGCGCACTGCAGCTACCAAGGAACGGACGCCAGTCGCGCACCACCCCCTCATCGGGAGGGGATCCTTTCAGCACGTCAATAGCTCTGTATCGCGCTTCGATGAAGTAATGCGTAGGATCGTTGGGATCTGAGCCGCGCTCAGCATCCAACACTTCGGCTGTACTGGCGATGTGCGCAACGAAAATGTGCGTCGCGCGGGCCACCTGCTGATCAAACGTAACAGGAGTACAGGAGCACGCGCGCGCAACAGACTGGGCGAAAATGAATGTTGCTGCGACGGCGATACCTGTGCGTCCGATCGGCATATGCCCTCTAGCACGTTGGTAACCGGCCGCCGGAGGCCGACGGCCGGAGGGGACCTGCAAGCGCAGCTTCCAGGCGGTCCGGTTGACCTGGGTTGGACGTCATTAGCTCAGCACCTCGATTTGACGCTTGGCGCATACGTCCGCGAAGTCTCCAACATTGAAGGTCGCGAGATACCGAATTCTCACGTTCGTATCGTCTAGCAGTATTCGCATGACGCAATCCACCATGCTGAGCGGCCGATGTTTACGAAGAGATGAATGGATTGATAGAGCAAAGGCATCGTCTCTATAAGGTAAATCGTCCACTAGCGTTACCCGGGGCGACTTCAGTCTCTTCTCGAATTGCTCTAGAGCTACTCGTTTTCGAACGAACTTGGTTCGCAGTGTTTCGTATGCAATTGGCCAAGGAACGATGACCGATAGGGCATCGACGCGCGACTCAATGAACTCAAGTGCTTCGTCAGAGGCAACCCCATCAGTAGGATCGCAAAGCGCGTACCAGACACCCGTATCGATAAGTACGGATGTCATTCAGCAGACCTCGTCGTCTGCTGCTCCGGCATCCGTTGATGCATATCCTGTCCATGCAGCGGCTCGACGACCACCAAGCAAGAAACTTCCCTTGTTCCTATTTGTACTCCGCTCGCGATAGATAACATATAGCCGTGTACGTCTATCTACCGTGAATGCTTTTTTGAGGTCAACCTTCAACTTGTTTTGCAGCGAGCCGGTGTACTTGTACGTGAGCACTGCCACTGAATCGCCACACTCCTTGGCACCGTGAGCATCCAACCACGTGTAGAGCCCTTCGTAATCCCCTCGGACACCAAGATCGTACGAAATCCAGATTGTGCTTTTTGTCATTAGTGTTCCAATAGGTGTGGGATAGGTTGAGATGCCCTACGTTTGTCGCTGAGCCGCCGCGCTTTTCAGCGACCGGCTCCAGCGGCGGGTTGGGCGGTTCTTTGTGTTGTTATTTGCGCCGCGCGTTGTTGAATAAGCTGGGCTTGCTCCAAGGCCTCTGCGCCGAACTCTGTACCGGACACGATTTGTCTGGCCGCTGAAAGAATCTTGGACTCCAGCTTGCGCTGAAGCCATGTCACTTTGCCGAAAATCGTATCGTCAAACTCCTTGAACTCGGTAGTCAGCAGCACGGCCTGAATGAGCTGTCTTGTCGCCGAATCTTTATGCCACTCTAGTTTTTCAGTGTCTGTTCGGCCAGCAACCAAGAGGAACACGATCCTTAACATCACAGCTTGATACGAATAGAAAACAGCCCATGTGTACTCACCGACATATGGCCGTACCTGTTCCGTTTCTGCATCAATCAGTTTAGATATCTTTTCAGCAGACCAACCTTGGCTCAGTTCGATAAATGTCGGGTGGTTCTTGATTCCCTTGTACTCATCGACTGTCAGGAGATCGATGAATCCAAGGATCGGAGGAAGATTCGCACGGAGTTGGAGGACGCGAGACCACAGAGTGTCAACGGCTCGCAGTTTTCTCTCCATGGCGGCTTTCTGACCTTCCGCAAAGGACGAATGTGCTGCCGCTAGTAGGTTGGCCTGCCGCTCGATTGCTGCTCGAAGTTCAACCAAGGCCACATCAGTTTGGGCCTTTAGCTGCGACTTGAGTGATTCAAGTTTCTGGTCGTACTCGTGCTGAATGCTGGTTCTAAGGCGGGTGCTAATCCATTCCTTTGAGAGCCAGATCAACACGGAAACCAACGCTCCGCTGGCAACGATCGATACCAGGATGTTGATTACTATTGCGTCCATTTGGAATCGGCCCCACGTGCCGTTCAGTGGCCGGCCGTTTGCGGCCGGTCCGCTGCAACGGATGGTTGGGCTTCAATCCAATGGGTCGCTTTGCGCAAGAGACGCAACTTTCTAGAACCCTTTTGTTTGTTGGCCAATTCGATACGCGGATCATCTCGGAATATTCCTAGCAGCAGCGCTTCAAGCTCTCGGATCTCTTCGCTCGTTATATTGTCGTGCACCTCAAAGAATGAATAGTGAGTCCGGTTCTTAATTCGGCGGTCGTGCGTTCTCAGGCGACTCTGAATTCCACCCCCGCCCGTCTTCCCTAAACCGGCAACACCGATGTAGATGACCTCATGATTTGTCGTCGAGCGATTGTTGTAAAGCACGTAAACGCCGCGCGTGTTCTTCTGGACACGAGTTCGATTCTTGCGAGGCTCGTATCGCTTCCAACGCTTGATGAGGCGAAGCAGTGATTGCTTAGGCATATGAAGCCCAACGTCCACGCTCATCGGCGCGCGCGCAGACGAGCGGTTGAATTTGCACGGCCGCTCCGCGCGCCGCGTTCATCGGGGGGTTAGGCCGCAATGAGGCACCTATGCAGCGCCAGAAAAATTTACAGACAATTTGGTCTTCCGTGATGCGTCGAGTGTGGCGACTGCCAATGCGTTTCGACCAGCGATTGTCGTCTTTCCCCACGCCAAGTGGACCTCACCGAGTTTGCCGTGGCGCATTCCGAATCGCCCTACTTCGACTTTGCAGGGGCCGGTTATGCGGATGCATTCGATCGGCCGCAGCACCGCAGGCTCTAGCTTCTTCATGTACAGAGGCCTTCCTTCGTGGTCAGCAGGAGGCTCCCACCCGAGTTCAAACCACGTATGCTCCTCCTTGCCCTCGGAAAGGAGATACGTCCGCGCCCGCTCGACCTGTAGCAGACGGTCGACCAGCTCTTTAAGCTGACATAGTTCGGAACCATCCTCAAGGTACAAGAGGTTGTCTGGAGAGGTGGCAACCGTTTCGACCTCGAGCGCATCAACCTTTCCAACCCTGACACTCACCTTCTGAGCGGTGACTGTAGCTGTCTTTATCCAGAGCGATCCATGTGGGGCAAGCAACGCGGGGATGTCGGCCGTGTCAACGTCTTCAAGAGTGAAAAGCTCGATTCCATACTTCGTTGCCACGTCACGAGCCTCCTGAGTGAAACCGCGTTTCGAGGCCAGCAACAGTGCATGAGTGTCGAGCCGATCGTGCTTGGACTTCATCGTATCGATCCAAGTCACGTCAGCTACCCGTTTGTGGTCTCGGCATTCGATAGAAACTACTAAACGTTGAGAGCCTACCGTCCCCTCGATAACGACGTCCACTTCGCGATATCGCTTCGTTTGCCGATCCCTCATCATCTTGGACTCAGTCACCGTCGCGCCCGCTGCAAGGTTCACGCGGACAAGATATACCAAACGCTGAAAGTCGTTGGATCGTTTGGGCATCGAAGTACTGTGTACGTGCCGCCTAACGTGTTGTTCTTCGGCGGGCCAAGATGGCGGTCGCTCTGGCGCGGCGCTGGCGGCCAGCCCGTAGCAACAAGTGGTTGGGCAGCATTTCGCACATCATGACCGGGCTTTGATGAGTTTGCGGCTCAGCTGCGTTGGCGAATAAGGCGGGTTCTTTGAGTGAATCATTCGGTGGCAGTTCGAGCAGACGACCGCGAGGTCTTTGAGCCGCACCAATGCTCCGGGCACTAGACTTGCAACAGGAATCTTGTGATGCACTTCGCAGCATGCCTCACCGATCCCTGGCGGAAGCTTCGCGAACGAAACATTGCAGACCTCGCACCGTAGCTCGCCCTGTTGCCGCGCGATCGCGAGACGAGCCTTTCGAAGTGCTGAACTTCGCTCCTTTCGCAAATGAGCACGGAGCTTTCGCTCTCGCAGTTCGGCGCTACCTGTAGGGATGTCTAGATCGGGGATAGGCCCTTCGCCGTTTCCTTCGACCTGCTGTAGGTCTCGAAAATCGATCAGCCTACTGCGGCGAGCGAGAGCCTCGAGATGTCTTCCTTGCTCCTGGGACAAAGAAAACAAAGTACCGGCAGGCCCTACTTTCAGGAAACTGGCGTTCTTGAGGAATGGATCCCGCCGAAGCAGGTCAATCGTAAGCTTCGGTTCAAACGCTTCAGTGGCGTAGCGTACCAAGAAGGTGTAATCGCCAGCGCGGTTTCTCTTGTCCCGGACCGACAGACACTCCCCGACGCCGATTAGGAAAGGGGCGCTGCCGCCTTTCCAGATAAATAGCCGGTCATGCGGTTTCAGCTTGGTTGGCCGCCGTTTGGTCCACCAAGTGTCAGTAGTCCCTCGCTGAAGCCACGCCGCAACAATCGCCGTCGGTCGCCTCGCCTTTGCGATCCAGAACTGCATCACCGGCTTCGCCATGCTGCCCAACGTGAACTGGTTGACAAATCAGTTGACCAATCTGTCGGTTCGCAAACCGACCAACATGTAACCACGCCTGTCATCCTCCCCTCGGATCAATACCTTATGCCCAACCCGCACCGACCCGCAATCCGACTTTCGTAGGGGGCCGACGAAAAAAAACCGGAGGACCAGCCTCCGGTTTACCCCCCAACTGCCTCCGGCGTCCGGAGGTGCGCGCTAGGCCGTCACCGACGGCAGCCCCGCAAGCGCCATCGCAAGCTCGGCTTCGTCATAGCTCTGGTCCGTCAGCTTGCCGGCGAAATAATCCGTGTAGGCCTGCATGTCGAAGTGGCCGTGGCCGCACAGATTGAACAGGATCGTCTTCGACTTGCCCTCGGTCTTGCACCGCAGCGCCTCGTCGATCGCGCCCTTGACGGCGTGATTCGCTTCCGGCGCCGGCACGATGCCTTCGGCGCGCGCGAACTGCACGCCCGCGCTGAAGCATTCCACCTGGTTATAGCTCTTCGCCTCGATCAGGCCGAGCTGCAGGCAGTGCGACACCATCGGCGCCATGCCGTGATAGCGCAAG
>SCUF01000368.1 GCA_004298325.1 Betaproteobacteria bacterium
GATCGAACCCTCGACCTCCGCATTGCGAACGCGGCGCTCTCCCAGCTGAGCTACCACCCCGGTGAAGGGGGCGGATTTTACCGGAGATCCTGCGCCGCGGACAATGCTTCCGATATCATGACCGGCATGCAGATCACGCCCCCCTTTGGGTACAAGCGCATCGTGCCCCTGCGGCGCGACCAGAAAGTCCGCCTGCCCGCGCCCGGCGAAGTGCCGCAGTTCGCGCACGCGCTGAACGCCGTTCCGATCAGCTTTGCCGAGTTCGCGCCCGCTGCGCGCGACTACCCGATCGTGTTCACCAGCGGCGACAACGGCAACAGTTTCGCCGCGGTCGCGGTGCTCGGACTGACGAGCGGCGAGAACCTGTTTCTGGACGGCGACGCCTGGGCGAAAGGCGTTTACTGCCCGGCCTACGTGCGGCGCTATCCCTTCTGCATGGCCAAGGTCACGCTCGACAAGGTCGAGCAGCAGAACCGGTTGATCTGCGTCGAAGCCGATTACGCCGAGGGCGCCGCCGGCGAAGCGCTGTTCGACGACCAGGGCCAGCCGATCGAGAAATGGAAGGGCATCGAGCGCCTGATCACCGAGTACGAGGCCGACCTCGAGCGCGCCCGCGAACTGTGCTCGATCCTCTCGGATTACGGGCTGCTCGAGCCGTTCACGATGCAGGCGTCGTTCAACCAGGGCGGCGCCATGCAGCTCACGGGCATGCACCGCGCAGCCGAGCCGAAGCTCGAGGCCTTGAATGCCGCGCAGCTCAAGAACCTGCTGAAGAAGGGCATTCTCGGGCGCCTCTACGCGCACCTGCTGTCGATCGAAAACTTCGCGCGGCTGCTCGACCGGCGCGCCGCGCGCGCCGCGGTGGCGGTCTAGTCCCGCCGCCCGATCAGCACGCCGAGCAACAGGCCGATGCCGGCGGCGATGCCGGCGACCTTCCAGGGATTCTCGCGGGCGAAGCGGTCCGTCGCGGCAGCGGCCACTTTGGATTGCTCGACCAGCGCCAGCTGCGCCTCGTCGAGTCGCACGCGTGCGACGCGCAAGTTGTCTTCGAGCCTTGCACGCGCGGTCTTGATGCGCTCGCCGGTCTCTGCGGCGGTCGCCTTGACCAGGTCTTCGGCGTCAGCGACGAGCGTACGCAGATCCTGTACCAGTCTGTCCGTGGGGGGCGTGGCGGAATCGTTCATCGGGAACCTCCGGGATTCACGGCATCACTGTATACGCAACGCTGCGCCGGGCGTTGATCCGAGTCAAGCGCAACACCTAGGGCGCCGGTTCGTAGACCCAGCGCAGCAGCGTGTCCAGCGCGGCCTGCCCCTGGTGCGCGTACGGATGGTTCACGATCATGACCACCGCGTAGCGCCGGCCGCCCGCGTCGCGCACGTAGCCCGCCATCGCGCGCGCGTCCGACAGCAGCCCCGTCTTGATGTGCGCGTTCCCCGCAACGCCTTCGTTCTTCAGGCGCCGCCGCATGGTGCCGTCCACGGCCGCCACCGGCATCGAGGCGATGAACTCCGGCATCACGTTGCTGCGCCAGGCCGCCTGCAGCAGGGCGGCCAGGCTCGCCGCGCTGATGCGCTCGAGGCGCGAAAGCCCGGAGCCGTTTTCGATCACCAGCTCCGGCGCGGAAATGCCCTTTGCCTCGAGCCACTGTTGCACGGCGCGGCGGGCGCTTTCGGCGCGTGCGGGCGGCCCCGCCGCGGCGGCGCCGAGCGTTAGAAACAGCTGGCGCGCGATGACGTTGTTGGAGAACTTGTTCATGTCCCGCACGATTTCAGCGAGGGCGGGGGATTCCTGCGTGTGGAAGAGCCGCGCACCAGGACCCACCGCACCGTCACGCACCCCGCCGGTCCAGCTTCCCCCGATCTCGGTCCAGAGTTGCCGCAGAATCCCGGAAACCTGACTGTTAGCGTCAAGAAGAGCGACGTTCATCTCACGTTCGCCGCAATTAGCAGGGTACTGTCCGGAAAAGCTGACGCGCAATCTTGCGGGATCGAAGGCGGGTCTCAACAGGTCGCGAAAGGCGCGTCCTTCCGGGCAGGGGCCTTCGGAAAGCCTCAACAGGTTCACCATCTCGAGCCCCGGCGGCCGGGGGTCGACCGAAACCCGCACCGAACCGGCTTCAGCATCCGAAAGGAAGGCAAAGCGTAGCGATTTGAAGTTCACCAGCAGCGCATCGGGAAGCACGTTATAGGGCCGGAACGCATCGCCGTCGAAGCGGCCCGGATCGCCTGCCACCGGCTCGAAGTAGCTGCGATCGAGCACCAGGTCGCCGCGGATATCGCGCAAGCCCTTGCCGTGCAGCGCGCGCAGCAGCATCCAGAACGCTTCCTGATTGAGCTTCGGATCGCCGTAGCCTTTCAGGATCAGATTGCCCTCGAGAACGCCGTCGCGGAGCGCGCCGTCGAGGTAGGCCTCGGTCTTCCACCGGTAGGCCGGCCCCAGCAGCTCCAGCGCGGCGAACGCGGTGACGAGCTTCATCACGGAAGCGGGATTCATGGCAACCCGGTGGTTGACGCTCAGCGCGTACCTTCGCGAGTCGACTTCCTGCACCAGCGCGGCTGCCGCGGTGCTCGGGATCTGGGCCGCGCGCAGGGCCTTGAAGACCGGTGGCGGCCAGCCCTCCTGCGCCGAGGCCGCAAGCGCAAACGTGGTCAGCGCAATGACCAGACAGCCCCGGGCTTTCATGGCCCGATTCTATTCACGCGAGTCCGACCAGCTGATGTAAGCGTGTGCTCACACATGAAATAACTTCCTGTGATATTGGAAAGAGACTTGAAAGCGGGACCTGCCGACGCTATTATTAGCACTCGCATCAGGTGAGTGCTAGCAGATCGGCTGCGAATTCGCGGTGACCTGCAAGCCGTTGTGTTCATTGTTTTTTCAGAAACAATTTGGAGATCCGGATGAAAATCAGACCCCTGCATGACCGCGTGATCGTGAAGCGCATCGATGAAGAGCGCAAATCCGCGGGTGGCATCGTGA
>SCUF01000369.1 GCA_004298325.1 Betaproteobacteria bacterium
ATTGCTCGATGCTTGCATCAGGGGAAAGACCGTGTTGGTTACGGGCGGCGGCGGCTCGATCGGCTCCGAACTCTGTCGCCAGGCGCTCACGCTCGCGCCGAAGAAGCTCGTTATCCTGGAGCACAGCGAATTCGCTCTCTATAGCATCGAGCAGGAACTTCTGGAGAGGACCGCCAAGGCCGGCAGTGATACTGAACTCGATTTCGTACTCGGGTCGATCACGGACCGGCAACAGGTCGAGGCGCTGTTTTCACGGGTCGCCATCGATACGGTGTATCACGCGGCCGCGTACAAGCATGTTCCGATCGTAGAACGAAACCCGATCGAGGGGTTCCGCAACAACGTGTTCGGTACGTTGTATGTCGTGCGGGCCGCAGTGCAAGCAGGCGTCGGCCGTTTCGTGTTCATTTCGTCAGACAAGGCCGTGCGGCCGACCAACGTCATGGGCGCGACCAAGCGCGTCGCCGAGCTTGTCGTCGAGTCATCGGCGCGCCAGCATGCGAAAACCGTATTCTCGATGGTGCGTTTCGGCAACGTGCTGGCTTCGTCGGGCTCCGTGGTGCCGCTCTTCTCGCGGCAGATCGCCGCGGGCGGCCCGATCACGCTCACGCATTCGGACGTGACGCGCTACTTCATGACGATTCGCGAAGCCGTCGAGCTGGTAATCCAGGCCGGAGCGCTAGCCCGCGGCGGTGAACTGTTCGTCCTCGACATGGGCACGCCGGTTCGGATTCGCGACTTGGCGGAGCGAATGATTCGCCTGAGCGGGCGCTCCATACGAGACGAGAACAACGTGAATGGCGATGTCGCGATCGAAGTGACGGGATTACGGCCCGGTGAGAAACTGCACGAAGAGCTGCTGATCGACGGCGACGTGACGGGGACGGTGCACCCTAGGATCTGGGAGGTGCGCGAAAAATCCTTGGATCTGGGGTCGTTCGAGGCGGAACTGACACAGCTGGAGCATGGCGCACATGGTGGTGCCGCGCGGTCTGCTGTCCGCGCGATGCTTGCACGCTGGGTTGCGGGCTACCCGGATCCGGGAACGGGCGCTCAACGCAAGTCGCTGCGCGCCGTACCGCTGGCGGGACAGCATTAAAATAATATCAACCGCTGCTTCAGCGTCATCCGCTTGAGAATGCACGCATAGCGCTGATGGCGGTATCATTCGCGCCTGGCATTTCCGGTGTACCCCATCCATGGAACTCATCGAGTTCGAGGCGAAAGAGGCTGCCATGCTCGGCCTGTCTTTGCATCCCTAACAAACTCAGGAGCAGATCGTGGACGCCCCGAAACAGGCAGCAACGTGATTGTCCAACAGGTAGCGGCATCCGCCCGCGACGCGCTGCTGCGTTCGATTCGCGAGAAGAGGGCTCGCATCGGGATCGTCGGTCTCGGGTACGTTGGCCTGCCGCTCGCTTTGCGGTTCACCGAGGTCGGCTTTGAAGTGCTCGGGTTCGATGTGGATGCAAGCAAGGTCGAGGCGTTGAATTCAGGGCGAAGCTACATCGAGCACATCGCGTCGGCGGCCGTTGCGCAGGCCACGTCGAAGGGTTTCTCGGCGACGGTGGATTTCTCGCGCGTAACCTCGGCCGATGCGCTCATCATCTGCGTGCCGACGCCTCTCAATCGTTTCCGGGAGCCGGATCTCTCTTTCGTCATCGGCACAACGGACACGCTCGTGCCGTACCTGCGCACCGGCCAGCTGGTTTCACTTGAGAGCACGACGTACCCGGGAACGACCGACGAGGAACTCAAGCCGCGAATCGAATCGCGCGGCCTGAGGGTCGGGCAGGACGTCTTTCTCTGCTTTTCGCCCGAACGCGAAGACCCTGGCAATATTGATTTCACGACTCGCACGATTCCCAAAGTGTGTGGCGGCACCACTGCGGCCTGCCGGGAGGTGGGTGTTGCCTTGTATGGTCAGGTCATCGACAAAGTCGTGCCCGTCAGCTCGACACGAGCCGCGGAAATGACGAAGCTTCTCGAGAATATCCACCGCGCGGTGAACATCGGGCTGGTGAACGAGATGAAGATCATCTGCGATCGCATGGGCATCGATGTCCACGAGGTTATCCGTGCAGCCGCGACCAAGCCGTTCGGCTTCGTTCCCTATTGGCCCGGACCTGGGCTTGGGGGTCACTGCATCCCGATCGATCCGTTCTACCTCACGTGGAAGGCGCGGGAATTCGGCCTGCACACGCGGTTCATCGAGCTCGCCGGCGAAGTCAACCATGCGATGCCCGGGTGGGTCGTGAACAAGCTTGCGGCAGCACTCAACGAGCGCGGACGGGCTGTGAAGGGAAGTCGGATTCTGGTGCTGGGGATCGCCTACAAGAGGGACGTGGACGACATGCGCGAGTCGCCATCGGTCGAATTGATGGAGCTGCTCATCGAACGCGGCGCGCAGATCGCGTATTCGGACCCCCATGTGCCGGTATTTCCGCGCATGCGCGAACACTTTTTCGAGCTCAGCAGCGTGCCCCTCACGCCACAGGCTGTTGCCTCGTATGACGTGGTGCTTCTTGCCACGAACCATAGCGCTTTCGATTACGCAATGATTGCCAAACACGCACAGCTCATCGTCGACACGAGAGGCGTTTACCTCGAGCCGGCGAGTCACGTGGTGAAAGCCTGACGTGCGGCAGTATCCTGCGCCGGTCAGGGATCGCAAGATCAGTTTTGCGATCGTCGGTTGCGGCCGCATCGCCGCCAATCACATGGGTGCCATCGAGGAGCACGCGGAGCGCGCGAAGCTCGTGGGCGTCTGCGACATCGACTCCACGGCATTGGGCAAGGCGGTGGCGAGGACGGGTGCGCCGGGATTCACCGGCCTCGAGCAACTGCTGGCTGGCAGTCAACCGGATTGCGTGGTCCTTTCGACGCCCAGCGGCCTGCACGCCGAGCAGGCGATTCTGTGCGCCGAGGCGAAGCGCAACGTGATGACCGAGAAACCGATGGCGACGCGCTGGCACGATGGCAAGCAAATGGTCGCGGCCTGCGACGCCGCGGGCGTGAGGCTCTTCGTGGTGAAGCAGAACCGGCGCAATTCGACATTGCAGCTCGTCAAGAGAGCGCTCGATGCCGGTCGGTTCGGACGGATCTTTCTTGTCAGTGTCAACGTCTTCTGGACACGGCCGCAGGAGTACTACGACTCTGCGGCATGGAGAGGAACCTGGGAATTCGACGGCGGCGCGTTCATGAACCAGGCCAGCCACTACGTGGACCTGCTCGATTGGCTCATCGGGCCGGTCGAGAGCGTGCAGGCCTACACGGCGACGCTCGCGAGGCGCATCGAAGTGGAGGACACGGGCGTGCTCTCGCTGCGATGGCGCTCCG
Source organism: Betaproteobacteria bacterium (assembly GCA_004298325.1). Classification (GTDB taxonomy): domain Bacteria; phylum Pseudomonadota; class Gammaproteobacteria; order Burkholderiales; family SG8-39; genus 2-02-FULL-66-14. The sequence continues at coordinate 3,340 of SCUF01000369.1, forward strand.
GTGCGCTGGGTTCGATGTGCGTCACCATGCTCACGTATCCGAAGAACTTGGAGGGCTCAATCACCATCATGGGGGAGCGGGGCACGGTGCGCGTCGGCGGCTTGGCCGTCAACCGGATTCAGCACTGGGAATTCGCCGAGGCGGATGCCGACGATGCGCTGGTGGAGAAGGCGAGTTATGAGACGACCTCCGTATACGGCTTGGGCCATCCGCTCTACTACGACAACGTCATCCAGGTGCTGCGCGGAGAAGCGCAACCGGAAACCGATGGTCGCGAGGGATTAAAGTCCCTCGAGCTCCTGATCGCGACGTACCTTGCCGCGCGCGACGGACGCCGCGTGCCGCTTCCCCTGGAGTATTGAGGCATGGCTGCCGTGATTCATCCTAGTGCGATCGTCGATGCTGGCGCGCAGATTGGCGAAGGGACGCGGATCTGGCACTGGGTTCACGTATGCGCCGGAGCGCGAATCGGCAGCAATTGCTCGCTTGGCCAGAACGTGTACGTCGGCAACCAGGTGGCCATCGGGAACAACGTGAAGATCCAGAACAACGTGTCGGTGTACGATGCGGTGACACTGGAAGACGATGTGTTTTGCGGTCCCAGCATGGTATTCACGAACGTTTACAATCCACGATCGGCGGTCTCCCGCAAGGACGAGTACCGGCCGACGATCGTACGTCGCGGCGCGACGCTCGGCGCAAATTGCACGATCGTCTGCGGGGCGACCATTGGCGAGTATGCGTTTGTCGGTGCCGGCGCAGTAGTGAATCGCGACGTGCCGCCGCACGCGCTGGTGATCGGGGTACCGGCGCGCGTTGCGGGGTGGATGAGCCGGGCGGGCGAGAGATTGGCGCTGCCCGCGACGGGAAGCGGCGAAGCCCGCTGCCCGCGGACGGGCGAGTTCTATGTATTGCGGGACAGCGTGTGCGCGCTTCGGCCGGCGACCTGAGTGCGCTTCGCCGCGGCCTGCGTGTGTCGGGGTAACCGGCAGGTGATCGCTGGACGAGCCTGCACTGGCGAGAGTGCAATCGAATTTGCTGCCGGGACACGAAGCGAATGACGATCAACGTTGGATTGGTGGGGTGCGGCCGGATTGCCGTCAGGCACGCCGATCTCGTAGGCGGAGGGCAGATCCCCGGGATGCGGCTGCAGGCCGTGTGCGATGTCCAGGCCGACCGGGCGGAGAAATTCGGACGGAAATACGGCGTCCCGACGTACTCGAGCATGACGCAGATGATGGAAGCCGAGCCCGTCAACCTCGCCGTCGTGCTCACGCCGAGCGGCATGCACGCCGACCACGTGGTTGCGCTCGCCCGGTTCGGCAAGGACGTCATGACGGAGAAGCCGATGGCGCTGCGGCTCGACGACGCGTCGCGGATGATCCGCGCGTGCGAGGAAGCGCGGGTCCGCCTCTTCGTCGTCAAGCAGAATCGCTTCAATGTGCCGGTGCTCAAGCTGCGTGAAGCCCTGGAGCAGGGGCGCTTCGGCAAGCTCTTCCTCGGGACGGTCCGCGTTCGCTGGAGCCGCACGCAGGCCTACTACGACCAGGACGCCTGGCGCGGCACTTGGCGCTATGACGGAGGCGTACTCGCGAATCAGGCAAGCCACCACATCGATCTCCTTGAATGGATGATGGGCGACATCACGAGCCTCTACGCCAAGAGCATCAATGCCTTTGCCCAGACGGAAACTGAGGACACCGCGGTCGCGGTGGTGAAATTCAGCAACGGAGCATTGGGAACGATCGAGGCAACCACCGCGGTCCGGCCGAAGGATCTGGAGGGGTCCATTTCGATCCTGGGTTCGGGCGGCTCAGTGGAGATTGGTGGGTTCGCGGTGAACCGGCTGCGCGTGTGGCAGTTTTCGGACGCGCGGGAGGGCGACGAAGACACGTTGGCGAAATTCTCGGTTAATCCGCCGGATGTATACGGATTCGGTCACCGGGCCTATTACCACCATGTCGCTGACTGCATCGAGAACGGTGCGGCCCAGTTGGTCGACGGCAGGGAAGGGATGAAGAGCCTGCGCGTGCTGACGGCGATGTACGAGTCGATCGAGACTGGGCGCGAGATCACCCTGCATTTCCAGCCCGAAAAGTGCCGCCTCGGGACCTGAGCATGGCCGAGCCGTCGCGCAGGGCCGTTGGAATCCGCGATGTCCGCTTCGGCTCGGGCGTGGTGGTGGTCGAGCCGGTAAATCTCTACGAATGCGAGATCGGCGACGATTGCTTCATCGGACCGTTTGTCGAGATTCAGTGCGGCGTCGTCGTCGGGCGCGGAACCCGAATCCAGTCGCATGGCTTCGTCTGCGAGCTGGTGACCATCGGCCAGGACTGTTTCATTTCGCACGGCGTGATGTTCATCAACGACCTGTTCCGATCCGGCGGGCCGAGCGGCCGCGACCGCGCCAAGTGGAAGGCGACGCGGATCGGCGACCGAGTGTCGATCGGATCGAATGCGACGATCCTGCCCGTGAACATCTGCAGCGGCACCGTGATCGGAGCCGGCGCCGTGGTGACCCGCGATATCACTTCGCCCGGCGTCTATGTCGGAAACCCGGCGAGGCCGCTGGCCGGATCCGCGAAAGCGGTTTGAGGGGATCATGCCATGAGAGTCCCATTCGTCGACCTCGCCCAGCAGTACCGGAACCTGCGCACCGAGATCGATGCCGCGATCGCTGCGGTCATCGCCGACACCGCGTTCATCGGCGGCCGCGAAAACAGGCACGTGCGACGGTTCGAGGAGGCATTTGCCGAATTCGTCGGTGCGCGGCACTGCGTGGGGTGCGCGAACGGGACCGATGCCATCGAGATGCTGCTGCAAGCCAGCGGGGTCGGCGACGGCGACGAGGTAATCGTTCCCGCACACTCCTGGATCTCGACGTCGGAGGCGGTCAGCACGCTCGGCGCGAAGCCCGTATTCGTGGACAGCACGCCGGGCCGGTTTCTCATGAACCCCGACCTGATCGAGGCGCGCATCACGCCGCGCACCAAGGCGATCATTCCCGTGCACCTCTACGGCCAGCCGGCGGACATGGACCCGATCCGTGCGATCGCCGACCGGCACCGGCTTGCCGTGATCGAAGACTGTGCCCAGGCGCACGGCGCGAAATACAAGGGAAGATACGTCGGTACGCTCGGCAATGCGGCGGCGTTCAGTTTCTACCCGGGCAAGAATCTCGGCGCCTACGGTGACGCGGGCGCCATGGTCACCAATGACGACGCGCTTGCCGAAGCCGTGCGCCGCATCGCGAACCACGGACAGTTGCAGAAGCACGATCACCGGATTGAAGGGCGAAATAGCCGCTTGGATGGTGTTCAGGCGGCCGTGCTGTCCGTGAAACTGCGCTACCTCGCACACGGAAATGCTCTGCGGGCCGAGCACGCCGCGGCTTACGCGACCGCATTGGCGGCTTGCAACGTCGTGACGCCGAACGCGTACCCGGACGCCGCACACGTTTACCATCTGTACGTTATCAAGACGCGGCGCCGAGATGAATTGCAGCCTGCGCTAAACCAGTCCGGTGTCGCCACGGGTATCCACTACCCGCAACTTCTGCCGTTGCTGTCCTGCTACAGCAGATACGGCTATACGCCCGACCAGTTCCCCGTTGCAGCGCGGGACGTTGCGCAGATCCTCTCGCTGCCAATGTTTCCGGAGCTCACGGCGCAGCAGATATCGTACGTCGCCCAGCAGACCGCCATCTCGCTAGGTGGCTAGCGATTGGCCGGGCGGGATCAACGGCCGAGGCGACGGCCTTGCTCGCGGACGAGGTCCTCGATCAGCCGGATTTCCATCGCCGTTCGCTCCGGCCATGTCTGCAAGTGCTCCACGGCGTAGCGTCGCGCCGCTGCCGCGAGCCTGCGCCGCTTCTCGCCGTCGCGCAGGACGTCGATGAGGGCACGCGGCAGTTCGTCAAGTCGCCCTTCATCCACCAGGATGCCGGTCACGCCATGCTCGATCAGCTTGGGCGTCGCGCCGTTGCTCAGCGTGACTATGCACCTTCCGCAGCAGAGCGCTTCGAGGAGGGGGTTGCCGACGTTGGAAACTCGGTAAAGGGATACGAAAACATCCGCGGCATTCATGTACTCCGGGGTCTGCGAGTGGGGTATGGCACCCACGAAGCGCACCTTGCTCGCAACGCCCAGATCCCTTGCCATCGACTCCAGTCGGCGGCGCTCGTCTCCGTCGCCGACGATGATTGCCGTAACGCCCGGGAACTGATCGAGGACCGCCGGCAGCGCGGCAATCAGGCGGTGGACACCCTTCCATTCGACGAGGCGCGTAATGCTCATGACAATCCGGTCCGTGGCCGGAATTTCAAGTGCGCGCTTGAAGGCGTCGACGTCCACGTCCGGCTGGTAGACCGACTTGTCGATGCCGTTGCGCCAGAACTTGAAACGGTGCGCCGGCGTACCAAGAGCATGCGCGCAGTCGTCGCCGCGCGTTCCATCATTGGTCATGATCAGGTAGGCACAGGGGATCCGGAACGCGAGGGCTTCCTCGAATTTGAGGATCCGCTTCCACCACGGCGAAAGCCACGCATGAAGGAACGTTCCATACATTCGGGTGACGTTCGGCATGCGCAGCAGCCGAGCAAGGAGCCAGGCAACAGGGGCGGCCGGGTAGAAGTGCCCGTAGATCACGTCAGGCCGCATGTCCCGCGCCGACCGGTATGCCGCGGTAAAGGCGGCGGGCAGGAATGCCCACGTGTAAATCTTGGCTGTAATTCGGTGCAACCATCGATGCCGCGGCGAGGCAACCGGCCAGCGAAAGCGAAACTGGTGCAGTTCGACGCCTTGGTACTCGTATTTCCGGTTGTCCCTGCCGGGATACAGGAACCGCACACGATGCCCGGCATCGACGAAGGCGTGCTGCCCCAGGAAGATTGACGGCATGCCGACGCCCACCGCATCGTCCCACATGGGATGAAATGAGATGCTCAGGACCCGCATTGACGATCGGACACGCGCTCGCGTATCTGCAACATCGCCGATCGGTGCGGTCGGCGCTGGTACGCTTTCCGTCACGCGATCGTCGCCGCGTAGAGCGACTCGACTTTCGCCATTTCGCGATGGTAGTTGTTGCGTGTTTCGATGAGTTCGCGCCCTTTAGCCCCCAATTGCCGGGCGCTATCGGGGTGGCGGAGAAGCCAGATGATTTTCTCCGCAAGCGCGGCGGGCTGCGTTACGGGAACGAGGAAGCCTTCCTCGCCATCATGCACCCAGGATCGGTTCTGGCCAGAATCGGTGACGACCACCGGCAATCCACACGCCATGGCCTCCGCCGTGCTCGCCGCGAGCCCGGCATCGGAAAGCGACGTCGAGACATAGACATCCGCCGTGGAAAGAATGCTGGGCAATTCGGTGTTCGCGATCGGTCCGCAGAAATTGACAAGATGACCTACTTGCAGTTCGCCAGCGAGCGCGACGAGCATTTCACGCTCCGTGCCGCCGCCCGCGATGATCACCTGAATGGCGGGGACCGCACGCGCAACGAGCGGTATCGCGCGGAGCAGCGTCGGAAGATCATAGACTGGGTAAAGGGAGCGCAGACTTATAATTACTTGCTGACCGCTGTTGCTCCAGCGCGACAGCACATCGGGGTTTTTTCCCAGCGGGCGAAAGCGGTCGGTATCGGTGCCGAAAAGGATGAGGTGCAGCTTCCTATGCTCGACACCCAGTTCGACCATAGCCTCGACCATGTGCTCCGCATCGCAGGTGATCTCGGTTGCGCGGCGCAGGATGTATTTGAGGATCGGGCGCTTGATTGGAGATTTCCGGGCAAAGAGTACGTCAGAGCCCCAAGCGGTCAGGATGAACGGTCCCGTGGCCGCCAGCGCGGCGATCAAGCCGTAGGTGCCGGCATAGTGCGCGTGCACGAGATCGAAAGTTTCGCGGGCAATGAGCCGACGAACGTGCCGCAGGGCGGAAAGCACGGTGCCGGCCTTCGTCACGCCTTGGCTGATCCTGTGAAACGTTACGCTTGGTAGCGGCTCGCCGACAGTTTGGGGGGACAGTGAAACCCAGTGGACGTGATGGCCGCGATCGGCAAAATACTTGATCCACCGATAGCTGTGAATGGAATCTGCTGCGGCGAGAAACAGCAAGCGCATTCGATTGGACGCAATCTGGCTCTTGGACATGAGAATGATGTTAGCAGTTAAACTCACGTATGCTACCAGTCGGAGCGCATTCCTCGGCGCTGCGCGCTGGTCGCTTTGGTGAATGCAGACGACTCGCGCGACGATATGCTGAATCGCATAAAGGACAGCTTGCGCGGCTTTCCCATCTTTTATCGCGCGGCGCAGCGAACGTACTATTTCGGGCTGTTCGCTATCGAGCGACTGGGTTTTGGTGGTGCACTGCATGCCTGGATCTGGCGAACGCGCGCCAAGGAGAGTTTCGAATCGCTGCGCCAGAGCGCCATGCATCCGCACCGCGAACTCGTCATTGAGGCAGTGCGCCGGATTGCACCGTTCGGGTCTCTTCTGGAGGTCGGGTGCCATTCGGGACCGAACCTCGTTCGCCTCGCGCGCGCATTTCCGTCGGCCCGCTTTTCGGGGCTGGACCTCAATGCTGGGTTCATCGCCCAAGGTCGCGCGTGGATGCGGGAAGAGGGATTAGGCAACGTTGAGCTTGAAGTGGCCACGGCCGAAGCGCTGGCAGAGCGCGCATCCGGCAGCGTGGATATCGTCCTGGTGGACGCCGTGCTCATGTATATTGGACCGGAGCGCATCGGCGATACCCTGCGGCACATGCGTCGGATTGCGCGTCGTGGAGTGGTCATCGTCGATTGGATGCTCGGCGCCGATGATTCGCGGCTGCATCATTGGTACGATCTACACTGGGTGCACAATTACCCAGCGTTGCTTGGCAAGATCGCGCCCGAGTGCGGTGTGCATGCGACGAGGATTCCGCCCGAGGTCTGGAGCGGCGGCGGGTGGGGCGAGTACGGCACGCTGTTGTGCATCGAGATTCCGCGGGCGGACGCACCGCCCCGCACAGGATAGACACGCAAACGTGCGCTCGCTGAAGTGAACAGGGGAATCGTGTCCCGCGCGACGGAGGCGGCGAGGCGCGCACTTTCAAGTGCTCTCGCGCGGGACACCGGCGTGCTCGTCGTCGGCGTCGCGATCTCGCAGGCAATCGCGTTGGGGGCGATGCCGATTATCACACGGCTGTTCGCGCCAGATGAGTTCGGCATCTTCGCGAGCTTTGCCTCGTTGGTCGGGATCGCAGGAGTCTTTGCCTGCCTGTACTTCGAGGCCGTGATTCCACTGGCGCGCTCGGACAGCGAGGCGGCGTCAATCGTTGTGCTGGCTTTGATTTCAGTGTGTGCGACGACCGCGATCGCCGCGTTGGCGGTCACCTATCTTGGGCACCACTTAGTGGCACAGCTGGGAGCGCCTAGCCTGGACTCCAGCCTATGGCTCCTGCCAGTCAACATTGCTTTGCTGGGCGCGTTTCAGGCGTGCCTATACCTGGCGCTGCGCAATCGGCGCTTCGCGTCGGTTTCCGCGGCACGCGTGGGGCAGACGCTGAGTGTGTCGGGCGCCCAGGTCGCTGCCGGGCTGGGGCGCGGCGGAGCTGCGGGCCTGATTCAGGGGTACACGATCGGCCAGCTGATCGCCACGCTGGCGATGGCTCCACACGCGTACAGCTTCGTCCGGAAGGCCTTTGCGAAACGATCGGATCTGGTCGAGCTGATCGTCGGCAGCGCGCGCCGGTACTTGCCCATTGCGGCATTCGGCAGCCTGGGGACGTTCATGGTGACGGCGTCCTACCAGGTGATTCCGCTTCTCCTGACGTCGTACTATGGACCTGCCGCGGCGGGTACTTTCTTCATCACCTACCGCGTCGCCAGCATCCCGATTTCACTTCTTGGTGGACCGATCGGGCAGGTACTGCTGCAGCGGGCATCTGAGCGCGTCGCCGCGGATCAGCCGACCGCGGAACTGGTCGAGGAGTCGCTTTTGACGCTAGTTCGGCTGGGGCTCTTGCCGTTTGTCATGGTGGCGATTCTTGCCCCGTCAGCCTTCTCGTTCGTATTTGGCGACCAATGGCGCGACGCGGGAGCTATCTTTCAGGTGCTGGCAATCCCCTTCTTTCTGCAGTTCGTGACGGGCCCAGTGTCGTCCGTCCTGATTGCGCTCAGGAAGCAGAAGATCGTCGCGCAGCTGCAGACTGTAATGTTCGCCAGTGCGGTCGGAACACTGACTGCCGGCTATCTGCTGTCGTTTGGAATGATTGGAAGCATCTCTCTTTATGCCGTGTCCCTGACCGCGATATACACGTACTATTTGCACATCGTGTGCAAGTACTCTTCCGCATCCGGCGCGAGAGTCCTGCACCGGGTCATGGGTCGACCTTAGGTTCGCATGCTGCTGGCGCTTTGGTTTTGCGTTCCATTTGTCTTCGCCGCCGCTTGGTACAAGCTGACCGGCGGCGCGGTGCTGCGGCACGTCGCGACGCTTCACTTCGTGGTCTACTTCGTCGCAATTTACGCCGGATCCTATTCGCTCTTCGTTGACAACGGCGAAAAAGGGGAAGTCTTCATCTGGTCTGTGATGGCGTATCCGATTCTCGCGCTCGCGGGGACGGTGGTCGCCCAGGCGTGCTTCCGCACGACGGGATTTCGCCTAAGGCTTGGCGACCTGCGTACATCTGCGGCAGAACGACAGGTTGTCTACGCTCTGTCTGCATTGTTGGCGGTCTTACTGCTTATCTATGTCGCGATCTTGGGTAATGAAACACCCTTGTACGTTCTGATTACGCAAGGTCCCATCGAGGCGCAGTTGGCCAGGTATGCTGCGACGAAGGGATACAAAGAGGCTTTTGGCGATGTCGGGCTGATTGTCAACCTGTCCCGTGTCTTCACGGACTATTTTGCGCTGTTCCTCTTGGTGTTCGAGTACTGCCGTTCGCGTCGCGGCGAAACGTCCTACCGACGTTTCTGGTTGATCGCGCTTGCGCTGGTAGTTGCGACCGTACTCTTCGGGGAGCGATATCCCGTTGTCAAGCTCATCGTCTATTTCGCGCTTGCAATCATTGCGTTGAGACATCGAAGGCTAGGCGTGGGCCTGGTCGCGTGGCTACTGCTGCTCGTAGCCGTAGTCGTTCCGCTGGTCGGGTTTGTGCACGCCGCGACGAACCTGCACGTAGGACTAGCCGACCGCGACCTGTGGACCTTACTTGGTTGGTCGTGGGATGTGTTTGCTGAGCGACTTTTTTTCGGTCAGGTGTCGGGGCTTTACCATACGTTTGCTTTGGTACCCGATGTCTATGATTTCTTCTGGGGGCGTACACTCAGCAATCCAAGGGATCTGCTGCCCTATGAGCAGGTGCAGCTGCCGTTTCTTGTCAACGATTCACACGCCGAGTCGGTGCCCGGCGTGCAAGGAAGCGACCCGACCGTCTTCTTCGGCGAGGTTTACGCAAATTTTGGTATCGCCGGAATGCTTGCCTCGATGGTTGCGGCGGGATTCGTAATGCAGTGGCTCAATTCGACAGTTGCCGGGCGTGTTGATCGGACGCGGTCCACATATTTCGTGGCGTTGCATTTCATGGCGATGGTGTACTTGGCGGACTTTGCGATTAGCTTCTCCGCCCTCTATTTCGACTACCGGCTCTACCTCCTGATGTTCTTGCTTTTTGTTCCCAACATGCTGCCGCTACGAACCTCGCCAAAGGTGCAGGCCGTGCACGGGAACGCAGCTGCGACAGAGTTGAGTCGGTAGATGCATGGCACAGACTGAATATTGTGTCTGAATCGCGCCAGCGGGGTGCGCCTGCACAAGGGTGACCGTTACATTTTACAAAGCGGGATCTGTCGGTCGTACTAGAGGAAGGATGGAGGCCGCCGGGGTGTATTCCTTTGACAGAGGCCATTTGCTTGCCTCGCTTTGATCCTCGACCTCGGCGACAAGGTGCTAGCCTGCGGGTGTCCGCGAAGGCGGCGTTGAATCGATGGGGGCGATACGGCAAGACCCGCATGAGGCCAGTCATATTCGTGTATCACGTCGTAGCCGATCTTACACGCCGTACCCGGTCACGCCTGGAAATGGTGGTGCGCCGTCTTTTCTGCCAGCGATCGCAGCACGTGCCGGAGCGCTTGATCGTGGCGGTCTCTAGCGTTGCGCTACTGGTCTTCCTCGCTTCTGTCACCAATCGAGGTTTCGATATCACAGACGAGGGATTCTATTTCCTGACGGCTGCGCACCCTGAGGACGTAGGAGCGTACGTAAGTTTCGGTTACGTCTATGGATCAATTCTCGTCAAGTTAGGATTGGAAACCATCCCTGCGACCCGGATCGTGGGTGTGTTTGGACTTGTCTTTGCTGGACTTCTGTTTGGTGCGTCGCTCGGATATGCCTACAGGAACGTGCAGTCCAATTCCGAGTCGTGGCTTGATCCCGTGATCGCGGCGGGCGTCGGCCTGCACGGCGCCCTGTCGTACTACAGCTGGACGTTGATGGGACCGAGTTACAACTATCTCGTTTCCTTGCTCACCCTTCTCTGGTGCCCGGCAGTCCTCGTCGGTCTGATCTCAGGTCACGAAATCCGGAGATTTCTGTCACTCGCATTTGCGGGCATCTGCGTGAGCGCGATGATTTTTGTGAAAGCAAGTGCTGGTCTCGGATTCTTGGTGGCTTCCTTAGCATTGCTCTACTTGTGGCCGCAGAATCAGGTCGTAAGACTACGAGGATTCCTGCCCTTCTTGGTCGGGTTCGCTGCGTGGTTAGGGCTGCATCTGATCTTCTTCACGGGCCCCGCAGAGACCTACGAGAGATGGATCGCAGGTTACGAAGTCTCTAGGGCGGCCGGTGTGGGCCAAGGATGGCAATCGTTAGGCCGTTACCCCAGCGAAGCCCTGGGAGTGTCGCTGCTTCTTGGGAAGCAGTATGGAATTGCCATCGTCGCGATCATTCTTGCAAGAAGCTTGGGCGCGAGCCTTCCCAAAGTACGGATCGCACTATATCTAGTCGCGGCGTTCTGGGTCACGTGGCAAGGCATCATCGGCGTCGTCTGGCTATCCGGTCCTAGCTGCATCGATTGCAGAGTCGTGCTGCACTATGCGGGCTGGATCCTAGTCGCGCTGGCCGCGATACTCCCGATTCAGCGAGCGGCCTATGCGGGGCCGAAAGGTCGAGAGTTCTTGATCCTGGCTACGTTGCTCGTTGTTCCGGCGCTTGCAAGCATTGGCTCCTCAAATCGCATGGGAGCCGGAATCAGCATGTGTCTCGCGGCATGGATTTTTCTTCTGTTTCTTCTCTCACATAGGCTTTCATCGCCTGCTTCACGAGTTCCGGCAGTCGCCGGAGTGATCTTTTGTCTGCTCTCGGCGGGCCAAGTTGCGTCCGCGTTCCTGGTCTCTCCTTATCGCCTTGCGACGGGAATTCTTGAGCAGACCGATTCCGTCGATCTGGCACGTGGTGGGAAGATGCTTGTCGACACGCAGACGGCCAAGTTCTGGACCGATATGCAGAGCGCCGGAAAGCGTTGCGGCCTGCGTCGCGACACGTACATTCTCGGATTTTTCGATGTTCCCGGGGTGGTCTTTGCCCTCGCGGGACGATCGCCAGGCGTGCCTTGGTATTCGAGCGGAGTTGCACACGCCAAGGAGTTTGCGGAATTTGTTCTGTCTCGCACCGACCATTCGCGGCTCGAGCGGGCCTGGATTCTGAGCAGTGCGAGGGCCAGGGAACAGTTCCCCGACTTGGCCAGATTCAATGTCGACTTTCCAAACGGATTTGAGTTGTGCGGTTCAGCGTATTGGCCGCAGGAGCACGGGAATATTCAGTTATGGAAGCCGCGGTCGGTCCGGTGATTTCTCACTTGTTTGCGGGAGTCGCAGGGCTATGCCCCTATCCGACATTCTCAATTGTTTGACGAAGTGCCGTCACCACGCTCTGCACTGACTCGCGCGACATCGGAGGATAGAACGGCAGCGACAATACCTCAGACCCGATCGCTTCGGCGTTCGTTAACGAGGGCCGCCCCGCGATTATTCCATTTTCTTCTGCAAATCTGGCGTCGCGCTGCCACCGCGCCGGGCCTGGCCATGTCCTGCCGGTAATACGCCGCCCGGGACAGCTTTGCTACTCGATGGGCCCAGGCAACCGATAAACGATGCTGCCGCCGTTTCGTCGTTCTCAAGAAATAGTCCTGTTACGCCGAACGCCGTCAAGGAATTTCCTGCGCGTCAAGTCAGCTGAAAATTCCTCACGGAAAAAGGGTTGCCCAGCCCCTGTGTGTCGTCGGGCAGCGCGTGCGTGACCACAGAGCCGATCCCCAGCCGGCAGCGATCGCCGATGGCAACATCGTTTGACAGGAGGGCTCCCGTTCCGAGGAAGCACTCGGCGCCGATACGGCAGAAACCCGACACCGTGACCGAGGGACTGAGGTAGGACGCTTCGCCGATCCAGACGTCGTGCGCCAGGTTGACCGCAGTATTCAGGAGTACGCCGCCCTCGATCGCGCAAGCCGGCCCGATCACGACCCCGGGATAGATCGCGCAGCCTCCACCAATCTTCGACGACGGATGGACGTAGGCCGCCGAGTGCATCAGGGTGGGCAGCTTTCGGCCGCTGCTTCGCAAGGCCTCAAGGACCGAGCGCTTCTTCTGCAGCTGGCGGTAACCGAGAGCCAGATAGAACTCGCAATCGCCGAAATCGTCGTCTAGATACCGCTCGAAAGGAACAACCGACTTGCCCGCGCGGCCTTCGGCAGGCAAGCCGAAATAGACCGAGCGGAAGCTGCCGGCGGCGAGCGAAGGCTCCAGCAGCGAAGCCAGTTGTTCGGCAAGCCGGCCGGCGCCGATGTAAGCGATCTTTCTCATCATTCGGTTGCGCGGTAGACGAGCCGTGCGCCGAGCCGGTAGGTGGAATATCCGCCCAGCGCCAGGATCACGGCTGCCGAAAGAAAGTGCCACAGGAGCGCCGAGGAAGCCACCACTTCCTCCGACAGGCCGAAGCCGTAGGCGTACACCAGCACCGGCAACATCTCCGCCGTGCCGAGTTGCGCCGGCGGCGAAGGCAGCACGAACGCCAGATTGAACAGCGTGGCGGCCACCACCGCCTGCAGCAGGCTCAGCGGCAGGCTGAACGCGTTCAGCAGGAAGAAAAATGTGATGGCGTCGCACAGCAGGAAGAGAAACGACAGGGCGAAGACGATCCCGGTTACGCGCCAGCCGTAGCGGGGAAGATGGCAGTTGACGAGCGTCGTTGCGACAAAACCGAAGGCGCGTGACGACACGAGGCGCTCCACGCGGTCGGAACGAAAACCCAGGCCGGACAGCACCTGCCTCGTGGCCGATGGAAGGCTTCTCCCGATTACGTCGCCCAACAGGAGAAAGATGCAGCTCGCAACCGCAATCAGCCCGAACACCCACCCGTACTTGGCGGGATCAATGCCCGCAAAGGCGGTTGCAGGATAGACGCTGAACGCCAGCATCAGCGTGAGCAGGGCCGAAAAGCGGTCGATCAGCGTTGCGGAAACCGAAGTGGCATACGGAACCGCAGCGACGCTTTTCGCGAGGTAGAGGCGAATCACTTCACCCATGCGCACGGGAAAAAGGAAGTTCGCCATGTTGGCGGCGAACATGACGTGGAATCCCGCCGTCCAGGTCATCGGCGCGGAAGTTCGCACGATGTAGGTCCATTTCACGCAGCGCACCGCGATGGCGACGAGAAAGCTTGCGAGGGAAGAACCGAGAAGGGCCCAGTCTGCCTGCGCAAAATGAGTGATTGCGGCATGGAAATCGAAGAAGTACTGGAAGTAGACCCAGAGCAACGCGATCCCGACGGCGATGCCGGCATACTTCGCCCCCGCTCTGCCGGCCGAGGCGGCCAAGTCAGTTGCCCATGATTCGCTGGAGCATATCGCAAACCCGGTCCACGTGCTCCATGGGCATATTCGGATAGAAAGGGAGTGATATGAGCTGGTCGCCCAGTTTCTCGGCCACAGGGAAGTTCCCGGGCATGTGTCCCAAAGTCTTCCTGAAGCAGGTGAGGAGATGTATCGCCCGGTAGTTCACCACTGTCTCGATGCCGGCTGCCTTGAGATGCTCCAGGACCGCGTCCCGATCCTTGGCGACGATACACACCGGGAAGAGGTGCCGCGCATGCCTCGCGTCCTCCCGCGTGCTCATGACGCTCACTCCGGGAACGCCCTTCAGCCGCTCCGTATAGCGCTGCGCCAGCGCCTCGCGCTTGCGCAGGTTCGGTTCCAGCCGCTCGAACTGGGGCAGCAGCATCGCCGCCTGGATGTTGCTGAGGTTGTACTTCCAGCCGAATTCGGGCATGTCCCAGTGCTTGTAGCCCTCGCGGTAGCGGTCGTCCGAGGTCTTGGTCATGCCGTGGTTGGAGAGAGCCCGGAGAGCGGCAGCGACCTGTTCATGGTCGGTCGCGACCGCTCCTCCTTCGCCGCAGGTGATGTTCTTCGTCGCGAAGAAGCTGAAGCACGCAGTGTCGCCGAGCTCGCCTGGCCCCACCCCGCCGCGCTTGCCTTCAATGCAATGCGCCGAGTCCTCGACGATGCGCAGTCCGTGCTCGTCGGCGATCGCGCGCAAGGCCCTCATGTCGCACATGAGGCCATAGAGATGCACGGGCAGGATGGCCTTGGTCCGTTTGCTGATTGCCGCCTCTACGCGGGCAGCGTCCAGATTGCCGGTGTCCGGCTCGACGTCGACGAACACTGGCTTGGCTCCGGCCTGGACAATCGCCGTAGAGGAGGCGATGAACGTGAGCGGCGTCGTGATCACCTCATCGCCCGGCCCGATGCCGAGCGCAAGCAGCGAGAGATGTATGGCGCCGGTGCAGCTGTTCAGCGCCACAGCCTTGTGTCTGCCGAGGTACTGCGCGAACTCGCGCTCGAACCTGTAAACGTACTCGCCGGTCGTGAGTATCCTTCCCTTCAGCACCTCCCGGATCTCGGCAAGCTCGCGCTCGCCGAGGTCGTGGACGTAGAACGGCACGCTGCCGATCAATGCGTCTCCTTGCTGCCGTCCGCCATGACGATCGGGATGTGCCGCATCCAGAGCTGTTCGGTCCACCATTCCCGGTTTGCCTTGTACCAGTCGACCGTCCTCTTCAGGCCGTCCTCGAATCCGATCAGCGGTTCCCATTGCAGCAGCTCCTTTGCCTTTCTCCAGTCGCAGGTATGCCGGAAAACCTGACCCGGCCGGTTGCCGATGTTGACGCGCGAAGCGCCGCCTCCTCCCATGATGCCGATGACGGCCGAGGCGATCTCGTTAATGCTCATGTGCCGGCCGCTGCCGAGGTTGATGACCTCTCCCACAACGCGGCCGAGGTCCGCGTTGATGATCAGGTCGAGCGCGCGGCAATGGTCGTCGACGTGGAGGAAATCCCGCGCCGCCGTTCCGTCGCCATGGATCGCCAGCGGCTCGTTGAGAATCACGCTGGTAATGAACCTCGGCACCACCTTCTCCAGGTGCTGGTAGGGCCCGAAGTTGTTGAACGGGCGGACGATGATCGCGGGAATCTTGTAGGTCGCCCAGTACGAATAGACCAGCCTGTCCGCCCCACATTTGGCCGCCGCGTAGGGGCTGAGCGGATTGAGGGGATGGTTCTCGTCCATGGCGGCATGCTGCGCCGTGCCGAACACTTCCGAGGTGGAAATATGGATGAAGCGCTCGACCGTGCGCTTGTGCTTCAGCACCGAGTTCGCCACCACCTGCGTGCCGAGCACATCGGACTCGAAGAACAGGGCATTGTCGAAGATGGAGCGCGTCACGTGCGACTCGGCCGCGAAGTGGACCACCACGTCGGACTTCGCCACCAGGGTGTCCACGAGCTCGGCATTGCGCACGTTGCCGTACCAGAACTCCACCCTGTCGGAGTCGAGCCAGTGCGCGGGCAGGTTGCGGACGTTGCCGGCGTAGGTGAGGGCATCGAGGATCACAATCCTGCAAGCCGGGTACTTGGCATACACGTGGCGCACGAAATTGCTGCCGATGAAACCGGCGCCGCCTGTCACGAGAATGGTGTTCACTGCTTCTCCCCAGAATCCTGCCGTTGCCGGAACAGGACCGGACTCTCCTTTCCAGCGTTCAATATTAGATCAATTGCGGAAAGGTATGGAATGAAGGCGCCGTGCTGCTGCGGATACACCGGATGTCGGTATTCCTGCCATTGCACGCGGATGCCGTCCGCCTCGAACATCGGCACGTCGAGGTATTCGCGCGCGGCGGGGCCGCTGAGGTAGCTCCCGGCGCCGAAATGCCTGCAGATGTTCAGCAGCCGGCCGCTCTGCCCGCCGCCGATCCCCAGCGCGGAAGAGCGCACGGTCTTGGTCGCGATGCCAAGCCAGCCGCGCATCAGGTCGATCAGCGCGATATCCAGTTCCGCGAGCAGGGTCCAGCCGGTCTCGAAGAGACGCTCCAGGTCCCGGAGATAGGGTGGCGCGTGCTCTGCATGTGCGTAGTGCTGCCGCAGCGTGCCGAGGTGCTTTCGTCTCCAGTCCCTGCTGTTGTCGATCCGGATCTCGTTGACACGCGGCTTGTCCTGGCCCTTGTGCAGCACCGGGACCGTCAGCCATGCGAATCCACCCGGCACTTTGATGCGGTTCCGGTTGCGCCAGCCGTGTTTGTCGAATTGGACGTCGTCGTAGTAGACGAACACATCGACCGAGGCCATTTGATCGAAAAAACCGAGCCACGGCAGGTATCCGGGCTGGAGGATGGCCACCGTCGTCACGGCCGTTGCATCCGCAGTCGCATCAGGCGAAATGCCTTTCCCACCAGACCTGGAACATGGCGAGATTCCAGATGCGCCCGCCGTTCTGCCGCGCGCCGCCGTAGTGCTCGTCGAGCGTGCGCCTCACGGCCTCGGGTTGCAGCAGCCCGTGCACCGACAACCGCCGTGGCGAGAGACACTCGCGCACGAACGGCTGGAGTTCGTCGAGCAGCCAGTCGTTGATCGGCAGGACAAACCCTTCCTTCGGGCGATCGATGATTTCCTCCGGCAGCAGGTCCTTCACCGCCTCCTTGAGGATGTGCTTGGTGCGGGCGCCCTTGATTTTTAGGCTGCCCGGCAGCGAAGCGGCGAATTCCATCAGGCGATAGTCGAGAAACGGCGTCCGCACCTCCACCGAGCGCGCCATCGACAGCCGGTCCACGAACGCGAGCACCTGGTCGGGCAACAGCGATTCGAAATCGACGAACAGCGCCCGGTTGAGCGGGTCGGCCGTGTCTGCACTGTCGAACAGTTTCGATACAAGACTTGCGGTAGAGACGGTGCCGGACAATGCGCGCATTTTTTCCGAAAAGAACGATTCCTTCTCCTGATCGTCCATCAGATACAGGCGCATGCGGCGGGCCAATTCGTCGCCTTCGGCCAGCGGCAGCTGGCCGGCAGGCCGCGCCGCCATGCGATGCGCCAGGTAGCTGGCGAAGAGTTCGTCCGCGCCGTCCCCGGACAACGCTACCTTCACGTGCTTCGATATCAGGCGCGTCAGGAAGTACGTCGACGTCACGCCGGAGAACGGCTCGTCGAACGAGCCGAGGACGGACTCCACGCCGTCGACCAGTTCCCGCTGCGTCATCACGTGCTCGCGGTGCTCGGTGCCGTACTGCGTCGATACGCGCCTCGCATACTCGCGGTCCGAGTCCTTGAGCATGTAGTCGCGCTCATAGGTGAGGGAAAACGTCTTTATGGGGGCCGCCGACTGCCGGCTCATCAGGGCGACCACGCTCGAGCTGTCGAGCCCCCCGGAGAGATAGGCGCCAAACGGCACGTCGCATTGCATGCGCAATCGTACGCTGTCCTCCAGCAGGCGCCGGATCTCGGCCGCCGCTCCCGCCTCTTCCACCGGGGCGGTTCCGGCGAAGCTGATTCGCCACCAGCGAGTGCGCTTCAACTCCCCTTCCCGGAACACCGCGCGCTCTCCGGCGCGAAGCTGCTCGATGCCATCGAAGGCGCTCCATGGTGCGGGAATATTCTTGAGGCTGAAATAATGGGTGAGCGCCGCGAAATTCGGCGCCTTGACCACGTCCGGGTGCGCGAGGATCCCCTTGGGTTCGGAGGCGAACCAGAGCCTCCCCGCGTGCTGGCGCAGGTAGAGCGGCTTTACGCCGGCGCGATCGCGTGCAAGGTGCAATTCGCGCTTGCCGCTGTCCCACAGGACGATTGCGAACATCCCGTTGAGCTGGTGGAGATAGTCCGCCCCGTATTCCTCGTACAGATGGACCAGTACCTCGGTGTCCGAATGGTCCGAGCGGAACCGGTGTCCCCTGGCCTCCAGCAGCCGGCGCAGTTCGGCGTGGTTGTAGATCTCGCCGTTGAAAACAACGCAGATGCTCCGGTCCTCGTTGTAGGCGGGCTGGCCGCCCGTCTCGAGGTCGACGATGGCAAGGCGCCGCATTCCCAGGGAAACGGAAGCATCGACGTGGAAGCCGGAACCGTCGGGGCCGCGATGACGAAGCGATTCCGTCATCCTCTCGAGCGCGCTGCGGTCGCTAGCGCCGGTGAAACCGCAGATGCCGCACATGCCGCAAGGATAGATTGTCTCAGTGTTACTGGTTAGCGGGCCGTCGATATCCGCGCATTCAAGTCAGCCCGCAGACCGCGGCCAAGTCGACGATACTTATTCTCTTGCATGCTACGATTCCCCGTCCATTGAGAAAGTGTACCAACTTGGTAGAAATGAACATTGATTGAGACGCCCTCCGTTGACTGCTATCCACACAGAAGCTAACCCGTCGGTTAGAAATTCAGGAAAGAAATACACGCTGGATGCCGCGCTCGCGATGCCGACGTTCGACCGGAGTGTGTCGGCGCTCTGTTGGGTATACAACGAAGAGCAGCTTATCGGCGAGTACCTCGATCGCCTGCACGCGCTCATGCACCGGTCAGTCAGCAATTTCGAGATTGTCGTTATCGACGACTGCAGCACAGACAGCACGGCACGGATCATCGCCGACCGGATGGCACGCTACCCCGAGATTCACTACTTCCGAAACGAGCGCAACATAGATGTTGGGCCGTCATTTAAACGGGCAGTGCGATATGCAACGAAGGAATTTCTATTCTGGCAGACGGTGGATTGGTCCTACGACATCTCGCTGCTCAGGCTACATCTCGAATTCCTGCGGGATTTCGACGTTGTTGCAGGTGTTAGGCGAGCTCCAGTGCTTGCTGCCGATCGGTATTTGAAGCCGCTAATGGGTGTTCTAAAATTGCTTAGCATCAAGCACCTTACGCGACGCTCGGACACACCCTGGAAGGCGTTCGTCTCCGTAGTCAATTATCTTCTCATTCGTCTGCTCTTCGGGGTCAAGCTCTCCGACTACCAGAATGTCGCGTACTATAGGTCCGCCTTAATTCAGACAATCGACTGGGAGGCGTCAAGTTCTTTTGTATCGCCGGAAACTCATATCAAAGCCTATTGGCGCGGCGCGCGCATAGTGGAGGTACCGATCAGTTTCCGTCCACGGACAGTTGGAGAGGGGAAAGGCGTCTCCACTCGTACGATTGCCCGTGCCTTGCGGGACATTTTTAAGTGCTGGATTAGATGGCAACTTCTCGGCCGCGTTGAGCGCGGCCAGACTATCGAGATTGTGCGTATGGTGGAAGCTGAATGGGACCTGAGCGATAGTGGTTATTGGTCCGAAGCGGGAACTTCGTAGCTGCTCCTGATTTTAATGCTCCATGTATCAGCACTGAGTCGCTATATTTCAATTTGTAGTACGGCAAGACGCGTTTACCGCACGGCGGATACAGATGCGGGGCATCGGATTTGCGGGCACGAAATCGACATAAGTCGCTAATAATTCAAGTATAGTTCGTTCTTGGTGCCCACAAAGACTCGCGATCACGGGTAGGGAGCGGATTTTGGCGCAGAAGAACCCGTATTCGATGTCGCAGGCCCATATCGATAAGCTGCTCGAAATCGAGAGCAACCTGCGCGAGCATGTGTACCCACCGCAACTGGTGGTCGAGAATACCTCGGCCTGCAACCAGAAGTGCATTCACTGCTCGCATAGGGAGATGCTGCGCCCGAAGAAGCACATGAAGCGCGAGCTGTGGAACAAAATCGTCGAGGAACTGGGCCGCGAGAGCCCGGACACCGAGATCTGGCCGACCTTCTACGGTGAAGCGCTGGTGATGGGCAGCGAGATTTGGGACCGCATCGACTACGCGGCCGAGGTCGGCTGCGCGAACCTTGTTCTCAATTCCAACGCCACCTTGCTGCATCGCAAGGACACCTTCGACCGCATCCTGAATTCGCCGCTCAAGCGATTCATCCTCAGCCTCGACGGATTCTCCAAGGAGGTCTACGAGAAGGTGCGCGTGCTCGGCGAATGGGACGTCGTCTACCCCGCCGTGGAGGAACTCCTGCGGCGCAAGGCGGCGAGCGGCAAGCTTTATCCGGCGATCATCTGCCAGTTCTCGATGATGGAAGACAACGAGCACGAGGTGGAGGCATTTCGGAAGTATTGGAAGGAGCGCGGCGCCGAGGTCAAGGTGAGGCCGAAGCTCGAATGGACGGCCACGGGGACTGTCCGATCGGACCGCATTGACCACGAGACCTCCTTCCGTATCGCCTGCCCCTGGGGCAACAACACGATGGCGATACACCAGGACGGCAGCGTCGTCGCCTGTGCGGTCGACTACGAAGGTCGCCTGAAAGTCGGCAATGCCAACGAGTTCACGCTGCTCGAACTGTGGCAGCGGCTCGGCGTACAGCTGCGCAAGCTTCACCGCGAGCATAACTGGGACAAGATTCCAGAGATCTGCAAGGGCTGCCGCGACTGGCAGACCGCGGGTGCCGAGTACGAGGAAGAGATCGTTCCCGGCACGCGGCCTTTCTGGTACCGGAAAAAGACGACGCAGTACAAGGTATTTCCGGTAAAGGCGGAGTTGCCGTATGGCTGAGCATGTCGTTTCCGTTCCGTTTCCCGCGGTGCCGAAGAAGAAGCGGGAGCAGGTCGTTCATACCCAGGAGCAATACGGCCTGCGGCCGGAAGCATCCGAGTTCCCAATGATGCTTGTGTTGTCGTTCGTCTATCCATGCAATGCGCTCTGTCCGCACTGCCCGTACACGAACTCCAATATTCGAGACACCTACAAGGACGCGCCGTACATGTCGGAGGAGATCTTCAAGAAGATCGCCGACGAATCGGGCCCGCACGGCGCCTACCTGCGTATTTCCGGCGGGGGCGAGCCGATGCTGCATCCGCGCTCCTGGGAACTCCTGGTGTACGCAAAATCAATGGGCTGCAAGGTCGGCCTGATCACCAACGGCTCCTGCTTTACCGAGCGTAACTCGCGCCTTCTGCTTGAGGCAGGTGTCGATATGATCGAGTTCTCGGTGGATGCCTGCGACGAGAAAACTTATGACGTGGTGCGAAAGGGGCTCAAGTGGGAGCGCCTGCTCAAGAACGCACGCCGCATGCTCGCGATGCGCGACAACCTGCGCAGCACCTCCAAAATCATTGCCTCCGGCGTCGACCAGAAGGGCGTCGACATCGAGGCGGTCGAGCGCTTCTGGCGCGATGAGATGGGCGTCGACAACTTCATCAAGCGCAAATTCCTGACCTGGGGCGTCAATACCAGCCTCGACTCGTCGCGCTCCGCCGACCCGGCCGCCTACCTGAACACGGACGAAGTGCCTTGCCCGTTCATCTTTGAGCGCCTGAACATCGACAGCCGAGGCAACGTAATGGTCTGCGGTTACGACATCTCCGCCAACACCAGCATGGGCATCGTCGGCAAGCAGTCGATCCGCGACATCTGGCACGGCGAGGGCTTCCGTTTTTACCGGGAAAAGCACCTCGCCAACCGTGGCTCAGAGATCTTGATGTGTGCGAGTTGCCCTGACTGGAAGTACCGCTCCTGGCAGCACAACTACTGGAAAGTCGTGGACAATGCGGAAACCGTGCGCCAGCAGAAGATGAGCAAGCTGAGCGAGCACGACGACTTCCAGACGCCGTCGATGGAGTAGCCGCGCTGCGGTTCGGCGCGTTGAGACAAGTCTCCATGCGTCGATGGAAGTGGCTTCCCTCGTCCTTGTTGGGGTTTTTCTTGTGACCAGATGACCGATTCAATTGAATGGATTTTCGAGCCAGTTCAGGCTTGCCTGATCTGCGGCGGCCAGCAAAGCAGCACCGTCCTGGAAAGAACAATTCGATCGATCCCGCTTCGTTTCGTGCGCTGCAAAGCATGTAGCCTCGTTTACCAGAATCCCAGGCCGACAAGCGAGACTTTGAAGCGCTACTTCAGTTCCACAACGTTCGTCAAGGATTCTGACAATGAAGGTTACTCCCTAGACGAGCTCTTGGGCTATCCGGACTATCTGGATTGGGATATCAGCTACAGGAAAAGCGCTTCGCTGCGGCTCGGGCGCATTGCACGATTTACGCAACCTCCGCGCGAGCTGCTTGAAATTGGAACGGCGACAGGCTCGTTCTTGGCAGCCGCGCGCGCCGCGGGCTATTCAGTAAGGGGACTTGACGTGTCGGAAACCCTTGCCCGCATTGCGAGGGAAAGATTCGGCCTCGAAATCGACACGGGATTCATTGAAGATTTCCCGCTTCCCGAACGGCATTACGATGTCATCTGCGCATTTGGGGGCATTGCCTGCTGGAGTGATCCTGTGCGCGGGCTCGCAAATGTGGCGCGAGCGCTAAAGCCGGGGGGTCTTCTCGTAATAAATCATCCGAATCTGGATTCGCTCTTCGTTCGCGCTCTGAACAAGCGCTACTTCGAATTCAACCACGCGAGCCTAACGGTGCTATCAAATACCACAATGAGACTTTGCCTGGATCGGGCGGGCTTTAGAATTCTGTTCTCAGAGAATGAACGCCAGTTCGCATCGGTTGGCAGGATCGTCAGCTACTTGAAGCTGAATGCGGCTGCGAGGCTTTCCAAATTCATGCGATTCGCGCACTGGATCGTCCCTGTCATCGCATTTGGAACTACGTTTTCAATCAGTACGACGAAGTAAGGCGTTCTCTATCGACCGGCAGTCGTCATTCTGCCAGGCCACGTCATCTTCTCCCGACGCCTTTGATGCAGCGCGTGTCGAGAACGCTCCGGTCGGGGCACCGACGTCTGTTGGGCAGACTTCGCAAGCAATGCAGGCATAGACTTCTTGGTCTGCGCCAGCGCCGGCACGCCTGTGGCTTGAGCCACCATTGCGCATGCGCGCGCAGTCTCGCGCCAGTCGGCTTGTCGCGCACGGACTACAATAAGACCTGGTCTCACAGGGCTCTCGATAACTGTACGCCGAAAGAGGGCCGGGAGGACCGAGACTCGCAGGCAAACGGTACCAACTCGGGTTGACCCTAACTGCGCGGCGTCAGAATAGTTGCGGAAGGTTGTGGAGGGAGTCATGTGCGGAATCTTTGGCGTTGTTTCTAAATCGACCGTTTCACCTGCGGATTTGAGATTGCTGGCAACGTGCTCGCAGCAAAGGGGCAAGGATTCGAGCGGGCTCTTCTTCACTGGACAGGGCGGCTATCGGCTGTATCGCGCAACGGAGGCGATTACGTCGCTGCTGGATACCGTAAATCCGCGCCGATCATCGTTTGTCATGGGTCACAGCCGCCTGATTACGAATGGCCTGGCCGACAATCAGCCTGTCTACCGTGACTCGGTATGCGTGATTCACAACGGAATTGTCGTCAACCATGACTCGTTGTGGGAGACCGTAGGCAAGCAGCGCAGACAGGAAATCGATACCGAGATTATTGCGGCAATTGCTGCCCGCGCGCTGGAGAACGGCGAACCTGTCGAAGAAATTGCCAAGAGTGTGATCTCTCAGTGCAAAGGGGTTGTAGCGTGTGCGGTGGCTCTTCCCCGCCTTGGGCACCTTTGCTTGTTTTCAAACAACGGAAGCCTGTATCTGGGCGCCAAGGGCGACAGCACCTACTTTGCCTCCGAAAGCTATCCGTTGACGAAGCTTGGATGTGCCGATGTGCGGCAGGTGAGGGACGGCGTCGTGCTGGACATACCGGCCTCACCAGCAGAAGTCACGATTCAGGAGGTCAATGGCCGCGAGACCAATCTGATCCCTAGCCTTGGCAAACATTCGGGGGAGGAAAAGCTGCTGGAGTATCGGCCCTGCGTGTCGCGCCGTTGCTCGAAGTGCCTGTTGCCGGAAACCATGCCGTTCATACGCTTTGACCACGAGGGGGTATGCAACTACTGCCACCATTACAAGCCACGGAACAGGCCGCGTCCTACAGCGGAATTGTTCAAACTAGTTGAGCCGTATCGCCGTACCCACGGCGACGACTGCATTGTGCCCTTCTCCGGGGGCCGGGACAGTTGCTACGGTCTGCATCTCATCGTCAATGAACTGAAGATGAAGCCGATCACTTATACATATGACTGGGGCATGGTGACCGACTTGGGCAGACGGAACATCAGCCGGATGTGTGCCGAGCTTGGTGTCGAGAACATCATTGTGGCCGACGACATTACGAAGAAGCGCAAGAATATTGCGATGAATCTGAAAGCCTGGTTGAAGTCGCCTCACCTCGGAATGGTAAGCATCCTGACGGCGGGAGATAAGCATTTCTTCAGGCACGTTGAGACGGTCAAGGCGCAAACTGGCATCTCCCTGAATTTGTGGGGAGTGAATCCCTTGGAGGTCACACACTTCAAGGCCGGTTTTCTCGGTGTGCCTCCTGATTTTGAGGAGGAACGCGTCTATTCTCATGGCGCGATGAAGCAGCTCAGGTATCACATGCTGCGCCTGAAGGCGATGCTACAGAGCCCGGGCTACTTCAACAGGTCTCTGTGGGACACGCTATCCGGAGAGTACTATCGAAGCTTTACCAAGAAGTCCGACTATTACCACATATTCGACTACTGGCGCTGGGACGAGAAGCTCATCGATCGCACGCTGGAAAAGTACGAATGGGAGAAGGCACCTGATACCAGGGCGACGTGGCGCATTGGAGACGGCACAGCTGCCTTCTACAACTACGTGTACTACTCAGTTGCCGGGTTTAGCGAACACGACACATTCCGCAGCAATCAGATTCGGGAAGGGGATCTGACCCGCGAAGAGGCACTGGCGATGGTCGAGGATGAGAACAGACCTCGATATCCCAACATCAAGTGGTATCTGGATGCCATCGGCATGGACTTCGAGGAAGTGATTCAAGTGGTCAACGCCATTCCGAAGCTTTGCCGCTAGGAGCGTCGAGGCCTCACCGGGCCGATGCTCATGGCGAGACAACAAGCACAGTGAATATCTGGATACTTTCTCCGCACGAGTCGCCCCACGGCCATACGTCGCGGACATATGATTACTCGCAGGCGCTCCTCAAGCGCGGACACCAGGTCACGGTCTTTACCAGCAGTTACTCTCACCGGACGCACGAGGAGCTGCTTCGTCCGGGGGAGAAATGCCGCATTGAGAATGTCGATGGAGTGCGCGTCGTTTGGCTGAGAACCTTTCACTACACGGGCAATGGCTGGCAACGTGGGATCAACATGCTCTCCTTCGCCAAGCAGGCGTTGATGGCAGCCCGCACGCTGGATGAAAAGCCTTCGGTCGTAATGGGAGATTCGGTCCCCCCAATGGCAGGGTGGGCAGCGGCGAGGATTGCGGCGTCAAAAGGGTCTGCGTTCGTTTATCAGATCCGTGACGTATGGCCCATCGCGCTTGTATATGACGGCGGTCTGTCGCGGTGGAGTCCCGTCTACTTCGCCTTTCGAGCTATCGAGAAGTACCTGTACCGCAGGGCTGATCACGTGTGCGCGACGATGCCGTTCTTGCATGATCACATCCGTTCGAGTGGCGGAAATCCGGACCGAGTTACATGCGTGCCCAATGGTGTGCGCCTGGAGTCATACGCTGACCCGCGCGGCTACGATGGAGGTATCGCACGCCCTCTCACCGTGATGTACGTAGGCGCCTTCGGGGTAGCCCACGACGTTATCACCATTGTCCGGGCCGCCAGGATACTGAAGGAGAATCGCCATTTGCGTTTTGTCATCGTCGGCGACGGAGTCAAGCGCACAGAATGCGAACACGAAGCGGCGGCGTCCGGCCTCACAAACGTGGAGTTTCGCGCGCCGGTGCCGAAGTCGGCCGTGCCTGCTCTTCAGGCAGATGCCGATGTGCTCATCGCGTGCGTCACTGACTCCCGTTCTTACCAGTTCGGCATCAATCTAAACAAGCTGTATGACTATTTCGCGTCTGGCCGGCCGGTAATCTTTTCCGGACGTGCCCCGAACGATCCAGTTGCCGCTTCCGGCGCCGGATTCAGCATTCCACCCGAGGACCCGGTAGCCATGGCCGCGGCGCTGGAGAAGCTTGCGGCAATGCGTCCTGACGAGCGGGCAGCCCTGGGGCGCCGGGCGCGCGCTTATGCAGAAGCGCACTTCGACGTTCGAAGGCTTGCCACTGTCTTGGAAGAGCTTCTAATGAGAGCGGTCGTCGACAGCAGATCCGTCCGCGGATGAGAACCAGTTATGCGGTTTATCAGCGTCCGGCTGGTTCTCCGCGCAGGGCAGCGCCCATTCCCGGCTTCCGCCTGTTTCGGTGGTCCCCTACCCTACTAGCGGCGGCCCCGGTCGAGCTCGTGCACGATCGAAACGGCTTTCGCAAGAATTGGCTGTACCATCTGCCCGCAATTCTTTTCAGACCAAGTAAGACATACGCGGTTTACATGCTGCTTCGCGACGAGATGCCCCTTTGCCAATGCATTCTGACGCCCGCTTCCAAGAGATTCGCGTTCATGCAGCCGGACGATTGGCAGATCGGGCTCGTGTATACCGCCCCCGAATACCGCGGACAGGGAATCGGAAGAATCATGGTGGAGGAGATACTGCGAGAACGTGGCGAAAGCGGTTCGTACTGGTGGCTGACGGAAGATGAAAACGTCCCATCGCGACGGCTCGCGGAGAGCACTTTGTTCGTACACGTGGGGGAGGCCGTCAGAAGAAGGGGCCTGTCTGGGGTGCCTTACTTTGAGATCGGGAAAGTCGCCTGATTACTTGGCGAGTCAGGAGTGGTCGATTCCGATCACGTCGTCTAGAATGAGTCATCTACTGCCATTTCAGCTCCGCGGGGTTCGACGATTCCGCTGAGTTGCGTTCTCATTGGGCATTCTTCAGCTGTCCGCTTACCAAACTAGAGCAAATGACCACAAGATCCATACCGTTCTTCCCTTACTCGCAACTGTTCACTGCACGCGAATCCGATCTCATGGAAGTCATGCGCGATGTCTGTCGTCGCGGCGCATACATCCTGCAGAAGGACTGCAAGGAGTTCGAGGCGACGCTGGCGGCGTTCATGGGTGTCAAGCACGCGTTCGGCGTTGCCAACGGCACCGACGCCATCATCATCGGCCTGAAGGCGGTCGGCATCGGGCCCGGTGATGAAGTGATCCTGCCCTCGCACACCTACATTGCCACGGCCGCGGCCGTGCACATGGTGGGCGCAACGCCGGTGCTCGCGGAGCCCGGTCCGGACCACATGCTCGACGCCGCCGACGTCGAGAGGCGCATCACGCCGAAGACCCGGGCCATCATGCCGGTCCAGCTCAACGGCCGGACCTGCGACATGGATGCGCTCGGAGCGGTCGCTGCCAGGCACAAGCTTGTGATCGTCGAGGACGCGGCGCAGGGCCTCGGGTCGAAGTTCAAGGGCCGCAGCGCCGGGACCATCGGACGCTTCGGCACGATCAGTTTCTACCCAGCCAAGCTGCTCGGTTGCTTCGGCGACGGCGGCGCCGTCGTGACGAACGATGACGCGGTCGCGGAACGGATCAGCCTGCTGAAAGACCATGGGCGCAACGCCGACGGCCGCGTCGTCGCTTGGGGCTACAACTCGCGGCTCGACAATCTTCAGGCAGCGATCCTGAATTACAAGATGAAGACTTTTCCGGCGGACATCGAGCATCGCCGGCGGGTCGCGGCGCTGTATCAGGCGGGGCTCGGCGACCTGGAGGAGCTGACGCTGCCTCCCGGACCCGAAGCTGATCCGCGCCATTTCGACGTCTACCAGAACTACGAATTGGAGGCCGACCGGCGCGACGATTTGCGCGCGCACCTAGAGAGCCGCGGCATCCGCACGATCATCCAGTGGGCCGGGACGCCGGTGCATCAGTTCCGCGAACTGGGCTTCGCTGTCAGCCTGCCGCGCACGGACGCCTTCTTCAAGCGCTGCTTCATGCTGCCCATGAACGTGGCGCTGTCCGACGACGATGTCGCGTACATCGTTGCGGCGATCCGCAGTTTCTACGGAAAGTGACGGCGTCGGGCGCCGCACTCGGCCCGCTCGCGGATCCCGCCTACGGGCACGGGCCGCTGTCGCTCGGCGACACTCCGCCGGAGCGGCTGCGCGGGCAGCTGCACACGATGCTGCGCATCCGGATGGCCGAGCAGCATCTCGCGCTGATGCGCCGCGACGGACTGATCGGCGGGCCGGTGCACCTCGGCGCCGGGCAGGAAGCCGTCGCCGTGGGCGTCTCGCAATGGCTGCGCGGCACGGACCGCGTCTTCGGCGGTCATCGTTCCCACTCGCACCTGATTGCGCTGGGCGGCAGCCTGCACGGGCTGTTCGCCGAGGTGCTCGGCAAGGACACGGGCCTGTCCCGCGGCATGGGCGGCTCGATGCACCTTTGGGATCAGCCGCGCGGATTCTACGGGTCGGTTCCGATCGTGGCGGGCACGGTGCCGCTGGCGGTCGGTGCGGCGCTCGCAGCACGAATGCAGTCCACTGGCGACGTGGCGGTCGCGTACTTCGGCGACGGCGCGGTGGAAGAGGGCGTCGTCCAGGAGTCGCTAAATCTTGCGCGCATGCTGAAGGCGCCCGTGCTCTTCGTAGTGGAGAACAACCTGTTCTCCAGCCACATGCACATCTCCCTGCGACAGCCCTCCAACGCGACGGTGCGCTTCGCGCAGGCGCACGATATCCGCGCCGAACTCGTCGACGGCAACGACGTGGTTGCCGTGCAGGGGGCGGCGGAACGGCTCGTCGGCCATGCACGGAGGGGCGAGGGGCCTGGGTTCCTCGAGGCTGTGACCTACCGCTGGTACGGACATGTGGACTGGCGCGATGACGTCGACGTCGGCGTGAACCGTTCGATCGCAGATCTCGAGAACTGGCGCGCGCGCGACCCGATCGGCCGTCTTGCGGCCGCCTTGAAGGCTGCGGGCGAGTGGAGCGACGGGCGGCACGAAGCCGCGACGATGGAGATCCGCGGCGAGATCGATCAGGCCTGGCAGCAGGCCGTGGCGGATCCCTATCCGGCGCCTGAGGCGCTGCTCGATCGCGTCTACGCGGCCAGGCGCGCGGCGCGCCCATGAGTTCTGCAACGAATTACAACTACGGTACCGCAATCCTGGCGGCGTTCGAATACCTGCTCGGCCGCTACCCGGAAGTGTTCGTCATCGGGCAGGGCCTCTGGAGCCCGTGGTACGTCGGGAATTCGATGACGGCGCTCGACCGGAAGTTCGGGGTCGAGCGGATCATCGACACGCCGGTTTCGGAGGCGGCCTGCACGGGCGCCGCGGTCGGAGCCGCGCTCGCCGGCATGCGCCCGATCGTCGTGCATCCACGAATCGACTTCATGCTCTACGCGATGGACGCGGTGGTGAACCAGGCGGCGAAGTGGTCACACATGGTCGGGGGGCAGGCGCATCCGGGACTGACCGTGCGCGCGATCATCAATCGCGGCGGCGAGCAGGGCGCGCAGCATTCGCAGGCGCTGCATGCTTGGTTCGCGCACGTGCCGGGACTGCGCGTCGTCATGCCCGCCACCGTTGCCGACGCGCGCGACCTGCTGATCGCGTCGGTGCTCAGTCCCGACCCGGTCGTCTATATCGACGATCGCTGGCTCTACGACCAGACCGACGACCTGCCGCCGATCGTGGAGCTCGATCTGGCCGATGTGCGACCCAAGGTGCTGCGGGAAGGGGACGACCTCACGCTGGCGAGCGCCGGACACTCGACGCGGATCGCCCTCGACGCGGCCATCCGCCTCGCCGAGCAGGACGTGCGCGCCGAGGTGGTCGACCTGCGCGTCCTGAACCCGATGAATCTGGACGTCGTCATCGAGTCCGTGCGCCGCACGGGCCGGCTGCTTGCCGTCGACGGCGGATGGCGGACCTGCGGACTCGCAGGCGAGGTTATCGCGCGCGTCAGCGAGGCGATCGCGCCGCGCGAATGGCGGGCCGCGCCGAAGCGCTTGACGCTTCCCGATGCGCCGGCGCCGACCTCGCGGGTGCTCGAGAGCATCTACTATCCAGGCGTCCCGCAGGCCGTCGCGATCGCCTGCGAACTCGTTTCCTGACCGGGCCGTGAAGCGGTTGATCGACGTTCTGCTGTCGGCGGTGGGGCTGCTGGCGTCGAGCCCGGTGCTAGTGCCGGTGATGCTGCTCGTCTGGTGGCGGGACCGGCATTCGCCCTTCTACGTCGCGCCGCGGGTCGGTCGCCAGGGCGCCCCCTTCCTCATGGTCAAGCTGCGCTCGATGGTCGTGAACGCGGACCGCACGGGCGTCGATTCGACGGGCGCGAACGACGCGCGCATTACGCCCGTCGGTCACTTCATCCGCCGCTACAAGCTGGACGAACTGACGCAGCTCTGGAACGTGCTCCGCGGCGACATGAGCCTGGTGGGGCCGCGGCCGAACGTGAAGCGCGAGACCGACCTCTACACGCCGATCGAGCGGCGGCTTCTCGAGGTGCGGCCCGGCGTCACGGACTTCTCGTCGATCGTCTTCTCCGACGAAGGCGACATCCTCAAGGACCAAGTCGATCCGGACATCGCGTACAACCAGCTGATCCGCCCGGGCAAGAGCCTGCTGGGGCTGTTCTACCTCGAGCACCGGTCGCTTGGGCTCGATCTGCAGCTGATCGCGCTCACCGCAGTGGCGATCGTATCGCGGCGCAGGGCCTTGAGGGGCGTGCAGCGAATTCTGGCGCAGCTCGGAGCGGAGCGCAGGTTGCTGGAGATCGCGGAGCGGGCGAAGCCCCTCGAGCCGATGCCGCCTCCGGGCGCGACGAAGCTGGTGACTTCGCGCGACGGAAACCCGTTCGCGTAGGCGCTGCCGCGCCCGCTCCCGGTCAGGTCCGGAAGCGGAACAGCCGGCGAATGCGTTGCACCTTCGGCGCGGCGCCCGGAACCTGGGCCGCGTTGACGAAGGCCTGACGCGCCAGCACCCACAGGAAAACGAGGAACGCACCGATCAGGGTCGTCAGCACGGCAATCTGCGCGCGCCTGGGCTTGGAGCGCTGCTCCGGCGTTTGCGCCGGGTCCACTACCTGGATCACTGTTCCTTCCCTTGCTTCGTCCAAGCGTGCCAGTTCGTACTGCTTTGCCATCAAGTCAAAGAGCGTTTCGTAATACTTGAAATCGCGGTACTTTGAGATGTACTCGGCGCCTCCACCGGCGTCTTTGTTCGCAGTCGTTTGCTCCGCCTTGACCAGTTCTGATCTCAGTGCAGCGAGTTCACTAGCTGCACGCCGAAGCTCCGGATTGGCATCCGTCATATATACGCGCATCGAGTTCAGCTTCACTTCTTGCGCGGTGATCTGCGCCTTCAGGCGGGCAAGGGCCTCGAGTGCCGTCTGCGGAACTGTCTTCAGCGCCGCCTCGCTCACGCCGCTGCCGCGCAGCGCGATCTCAGCTCTCGCAAGGTTGTCCTTGGCTAGTTTCAACTGTTCGTCGAAGAATAGCCGCCGCTGCGCCGCCTCAGTCACGGCGAGCGAATTGGTCAGGTCGCGCAACCCCGCAACGAGCGCGTTCGCCAGCTCTGCCGAGCGCACCGGGTCTTGATCGTCGACTTCAATGGAGATGATGCCGTCCTTGGCGCCCACTGAGATGCGCACGTTGCGCTCCAACTTGGTCCGCGTTTCGGCGAGGAGGGGCGACTTGTAAAGCTCGCGGAGCTTGAAGCGCTCGATGATGGGATCGAGCACGGCCCTGGACTTCATCAGCGCGACGTACTGATCCGCGGGACTCTTCGCTCCATACGAACCGCCGACGAACCCTGCCAGCGCGCCGAGTTGGGTAGCGAGCGCCGCGGCGCCGCTTTGCTGCTGCTGTGGCGACAGAATGCGAGTCGAAGCTGTGTAGGTTGGCTGGATCAGATAACTGACGCCGAGCGCCACAAATCCCGCCGCCAGTGGAAGCATCACGAGCAGCTTCCAGTTCTCCGCGACGAGAACCGCGACGTCGAGCAGGCTGATGCTCTCGTCGCCGGCCCCGGATTGTGCGTTCTCCACTGGATTCATGCGGCGCGCCTCATTTCAGCACCTGGATCGCGGCAGCCCCCAGTCCGAATTGATAGAAGATCTGGCTCCAGTCCTTGAGCGTCCGAACCCATGTCGTGCGCTCGAAGTCCTCGGGCACCACGATCGCGTCGCCGGGCATGGGTTTCAGCGAACCGAGGGAACCCAGGAAAAGCCCTGATTGACGCCTACTAACCACGGAGCCGTCTGCCCGGATGACGAAAGTGGATCGCTCGTCCGCTTCGCGTCTCGGGCCGCCGGCCTGCGCGAGGTAATCGTCCACGCTCTTGGTCGGGCGGTAGACGAAGCTAGATTCGTTGTACACCGAGCCGAACACGCTCACCATCGAGGGCGTCGACGGGACCAGCACGCGGTCGCCGTCCTCAAGTGAAATGTCGGGGAGGTCGGCGAGCCTCGCCTGTTCGGGAAGCTCGAGCACGATGCGGCCCGTAGGTTTTAGAGCGCGCATGCGGGAGACGAGGGCTTTCTGCGCCTCCTGTTCCGACTTGAGCGCCGTGGCGTCTTCGGGGGTAAGCGCGCTCTGGGCCCGGCGGACGGAGGCCTGCTGCATCTCGCGCTCGACCTGATCGAGCGCGCGCGCGAGGCGATCTTCCTGCTGCTTGCGTGTCGATTCACGCGTCAGTTCGGTGCCGAAGACGTAGGCCTGGGGCGTCACGCCGCCGGCGCGCGCGATGAGCTGGCGCAGCGTCTCGCCGGGTTTCGCCTGGTAGACGCCCGAATGGTTGAACTCGCCGTCGAGGTGCACCACCACCGAGCGCCGCCCGACCGGGGCGCCGACGTCGCGCTTGGAGAATACCGTGACCACGTCGCCGGGCTTGAGCACGAGGTTCTGCGCCGGGTCGTTCTCGAGCACCGCTTTTCCGAGGTTGAACGGGATCAGCGTGGTCGAGAGGTCCGTCTCGTTCATTCGCTCGATGACGGCGTAATCCCAGTTGATCTCTTCGGCGAGGTTGCGGATGTCGTCGAGCAGCCGACGCTCGGTGATGGCTTCCCGCTGCGGGACCCCAGTCGTATCGCGCGCGAGCGGGTCGCGTTGCGTAATACCATTAGCCAACTCCCGCTCAGCGCCGACTGTATCGCGGCGCGTGCGCTCTCTCGATTCCAGCTGCACGGTGAGGTTCTTGCGCAGGTAGTAATCGCGCGTGATGAGCGCTTCCTTGTCCGGGATCAGGTCGCGGATCTTCATGCCCTCGCGATAGGGATAGCGCAGCGCCTGCGCCACGTTGCCGCGCAAGGTGACGGCGTTCTCGAACTTGGGCGAGATGGCGAGCACGGTGATCAGGTCGCCGTCCTTCGCCGCGCGTGCCAGCGATTGCGCATCGAGCGAGAGCTGGTCGACGACGCGCTTGTCGCGGTTTTCGATCCGTTCGAGCGTGGCGCGGCGCGTCTGCGCGATGGTCGAGAGGCCCCCGGCCAGATCGATCAGCTGCGACAGGCTCGTGCTGCCCTTCAGTTCGAACACGGCGGCATTGCGCACGCTGCCGCCCACGGCGGCCTGCGGCCCCACGGGCGGGATATAGATCACGTCGCCCGGCAGGAGCGCGGCGTCCTTCGACTTGTCCCCCGCGAGGAGCAGGTCGTAGAGATCCATCTCGGTCACGACCCTGGTGCCGCGCTTGAGCTGAATGCCGCGCATCGAGCCGTGCGGCGACGGCCCGCCCGCGGAAAAAAGCGCGTTGACGAGCGTGGAGAGCGAACTCACGGTGTAGGCGCCGGGCCGCTGGGCGTGGCCGACGACGAAGATGCGGATCGAGCGCAGCTGTCCGAGCGTCACCACCAACTCGAAATTGCGGAACACGCGGCCGATCGCGGTGCGGATCACGCCGGAGAGGTCCTGGTAGCGGATGCCGGCGACGTTGATCGCGCCTACCTGCGGGATGCTGATGAGGCCGCTGCGATCCACCGTGGCGCGGTAGTCGATGTCCACCTGGCCCCAGGCGCGCACCAGCAGCTCGTCCCCCGACCCGATCACGTAGTCCGCGGTGACGGGGATGTTCTCCACCGGAGCAAAAGCTGCTGGTCCGTCGCGGAACAGGTCCTGGCCGAAGATCGGCAGCATACGACCGAGCGAGGTGGCGACGAGTTTCTGGAATTCGTTCGGCTCGGGCGCCGGGAGGGGCTGTGGCGCGGACGCGGCTGCCGGAGCCTCGCCCGGGCGCGGCGGTTGCAGCGGCGCGCGGCCCTGGGGCGTCGCTGATGGGCCGGTACTCGATCCCGAGATCGCTGGCGTGGTCTGCGTTCCCGCACCGATCGCCTGCTGGCGCAGCTGCTCGAGGCGCGGGTCCTGGGCGTTAACGGCGGCGGGTAGCGCGAGGGCGGGGAACGCGACGGCGAGCAGAATGCGGCGGAGCAGGACGTGCATGGGCATGCGGACCGGGCGGCGGATTGAGGGACGAATTCTAGCGCGGGGGGAACGGGCCGGGGTCAGGATTCGGCGCGCCGGCGATTGGGCTTCACTCCATGAGCTCGAACCGGACGCCGATCCGTTCATAGGTCGCCAGGGCGCGGCGGTCTCTCGTGTGCAGTGCGGCGCCGGCGTGCTTTGCGGTCGCCGCAATCAGGGCATCGTAGGTCGCGCCGCCGGTCAGTCCCGCCGCCGCCGCAGCGGCGATGAGCGCCGCGTGCGCATCGGCCGGCAGGGTGATCGGCGGAAACGGGAATCTCTCGGCGAGAAATGCGGCCGCGATCTCTGCGCTCGCCCGGTGCGGTGCGGGCAGGCGTGTCAGTACGGAGTAGCTTTCGATCAGCGCATGCGCGGGCACCTGGGGTCGGCGATCGAGCAGTTGCGCCGCCGTGCGGTGCGCTTCGTGCCACGATGCGAACGCCGCGACGACGACGCTGGTATCGACCGCGATCAACGACGGATCTGTTCGATCGTGTCGCGCACGATATCGTCGGTAAGCGGGGGCAACTTCCGGGCAGACACCGCGACGCTGCCACTGCCACGCTTGACGAGCCTCATCGACGTTGGCGCGGGCACGATTTCCAGCCTGCCGTCGCACTCCCGGATTTCGACCGCGCGGCCGCCGGTCAGACCGAGCCGCTCGCGCAGCGCCTTCGGCACCACGATCCGGCCCGCAGCATCGATGGTAGATTTCATGGCACGAGCATACCATTCGGCCTTGGATTAGCCCCAAGTCTGCCGAATTCCCGCGCGGTTTGCATGATTTGCAGGCTCGGTGCATATTATCTGCATGTGGATCGTAAGGCAGGCAGAGTCCCTCGTGCGACGCATGGCGCGGCAGTTCCCGGCCGTGCTGGTGACGGGCGCCCGGCAGAGCGGCAAGACTTCGTTGCTGCGCCATCTGTATCCGCGTGCGTCCTACCTGAGCCTTGATTTGCCCGCCCATGCCGAAGGGGCGCGCACTGTGCCCGAGGCTTTGCTGGCCGACTACCCGGAGCCCGTGATCATCGACGAAGTGCAGTACGCGCCGTCGTTGCTGCGCCATATCAAGGCGCGGATCGACGGCAACCGCGTGCCGGGCCGCTATTTCCTGACGGGTTCCCAGGTGTTCTCACTGATGCAGGGGGTCTCCGAAAGCCTGGCGGGGCGCTGCGGCGTGCTCAACCTGCACACGCTTTCGCGCGCCGAGCTGCTCGAGGCCGGCCGCGGGATCGAAGAGCCAAGGTATATCTACCTTGGCGGCTACCCGGAATTGCACGTCGGCGCCGACCCGGAACTGTGGTTTCCGTCCTACGTGGCGACCTACCTCGAGCGCGACGTGCGCAACGTGCTGCGCATCGCTGACCTGCCGCAGTTCAATCGCTTCCTGCGCGCGTGCGCGCTGCGGACCGCGCAGGTGCTCAATTATTCCGATCTCGCGCGCGACACGGGAATCGCGCCCAACACCGCCCGCAACTGGCTGGGCCTGCTGCAAGCTTCGGCGGTCGTGGCGCTGATCGAGCCGTTCTTCGGCAACCGCAGCAAGCGCCTGATCAAGGCGCCGAAGCTGGTCATGCTCGACACGGGCCTGGCGGCATTTCTCGCGGGATTCCGGTCGGCGAGGGAACTTGCCGCTTCGGCGCTCGCGGGGTCGTTCTGGGAGTCGCACGTCTTCGGCGAGATCACGCGCCAGGCCGCGAACCGCGGCGATCCCGCGCCGGTTCTTTACTGGCGCACGGCAAGCGGCCCCGAAGTGGATCTGGTGATCGAGCGCTCGGGCGCAACGGTCATCGCGATCGAGTGCAAATGGAAGGAGCATCCCGATGCGTCGGATTCGGCTGGCCTGCGGGCGCTCGAGGCGGCCGAAGGCAAGCGCGTCAAGGAAAAGATCATTGTCTGCCGCACCAAAACGCCCTACAGACTGGTCGACGGCACCTGGGTATTGAGCGTCGCCGAGGCGCTCGAGCGAGTTGCAGCGCGATGAAATGGACGCCGCCTGACCCCGATCGATTGACGTGCGCTTGATCACTCTCCAGGCCCTTCTTCCGCACCTCGGCTTCGGGCTGGCGCTGGTGCTTCTTTCGGCGGCGCTGACCCGGCTCGCGAGCCGGCGGCTGCGCGTGATGGACGTGCCGAACGAGCGCTCGTCGCACGTCGCCCCGGTGCCCAAGACGGGCGGCGTCGCCATCGTGGCGACCTTTCTCGCCGGCATGGTGGCGATCTACTTCTTCGCGCGCGAGGCGCGCATCGAGGACCGCTACTTCTGGGGTTTGCTCGCCTGCGTCGTGTTTCTTGCGGTGGTTTCGTTCGTAGACGACGTCAACCAGCGCTCGTACGCGGCGAAGCTCGCGACACAGGTGCTGTGCGCGGTGGCGGTGGTGCTGGCGGGCTTCACCATCGAGCGGCTCTGGATCCCGCTGCGCGGCGAAGCGCCGCTGGGCTGGCTCGCGTACCCGGTGACGCTTTTCTGGGTGATCGGGCTGACCAACACCTGCAATTTCATGGACGGGCTGGACGGTCTTGCGGCGGGCGTGGCGGCGATCGCGGGCGCTTTCCTTTGCGCGATCGCGCTGTCGCAGGATAGCGTGTTCGTCTACGCGGCCTCGTACGCGCTGGTGGCCGCGGCGCTCGGTTTTCTGGTCTTCAATTTTCCGCCGGCGCGCATCTTCATGGGCGATGCCGGGAGCACGTTCTTCGGTTTCGCGTTTGCGGCGCTCGCGCTGATCGGCGCGCACTTCGACCGGGGGCACCTCTCGTTCTACGTCGTGCCGCTGCTGCTCTTCCAGTTCATCTTCGACACCTTCTTCACCTTCGTGCGGCGGCTGCTGCGCGGCGAGCCGGTGCATATGGCGCATCGCACGCACCTGTACCAGTTGCTGCAGCGCTCGGGCTACAGCCACCGCGCCGTGACGCTATTTCACTATGCGGTGGCGATCGCGCAGGGCATCGGCGCGATCGTGCTCGTCAAGCTCGAGCCGCAATACCGCGCCGCGGTGTTCCTGCCGTTTCTCGCTTTCAACGTGCTGTATGCGTGGTGGGTGCTCCGCCGCGCACAACGCGCCGGACTGGGGTCAGAGTAGGGGGTCAGAGTAGGGGGTCAGAGTAGGGGGTCAGAGTCCTTACTCTGACCCCAATCAGGCGTAGCCGTCGGGATTCTGCGTCTGCCAACGCCAGGCGTCGCGGCACATGTCGTCGAGCCCCAGTTCGGCGCGCCAACCGAGTTCCCGCGCGGCAAGCGAGGCGTCGGCCCAGAAGGCGGCTATATCCCCTGCACGGCGCGATACAAATTCGTACGGCACCTCCCTGCCGATCAGGCGCGCGAACGCGGTCACCACCTGCAGTACGGAGAGCCCGCTGCCGGTGCCGAGATTTGCGGTGATCGAGCGCTCGCGCTCTTCCAGGTAACGCAGGGCGGTGACGTGACCGGCGGCGAGGTCCATGACGTGAATGTAGTCGCGCACGCCGGTGCCGTCGGGCGTCGGGTAGTCGTTGCCGAAGACGCGCAGCTTCGCCAGCCGGCCGCTGGCCACCTGCGTGAGGTATGGAAAAAGATTGTTCGGAATGCCGCGGGGATCCTCGCCGATGCGTCCCGAAGGATGCGCACCGATGGGGTTGAAGTAGCGCAGACAGGTATAGCGGAAATCGGGGTCCGAGCCCGATTGGTCGGCAAGCAGCTGCTCGATCACCAGCTTGGTGCGGCCGTAGGGGCTTTCCGGACGCAGCGGGTGCTCTTCACGGTAGGGCAGGTATTCGGGCGCGCCGTACACCGTAGCGGACGAACTGAACACGATCCGGCGCACGCCGTGCCGCTGCATCGCCTCCAGGAGCGCGATCGTGCCGCCGACGTTGTTGTCCCAGTAAAGGAGCGGCTTCTCGACCGATTCGCCCACGGCCTTCAGGCCCGCGAAGTGGACCACGGCCCCGATCGCATGCGCCGCGAATACGCTTTCGAGGGCGGCGCGGTCTCGCAGGTCCGCGTGCCGGAATTCGATCGTGGCGTCCGGTGCGAGCTCGCGGATGCGCCCGAGCACCGAGGGCTTGGAATTGCAGAGGTTGTCGACGATGATCAGCCGATATCCCGCCTGCGCCAGCGCTACGCACGTGTGCGAGCCGATGTAACCGAGTCCGCCCGTGACCAGAATCATTAGAATGGGGTCAGAGTAAAGGGTCAGAGTAAACCGCGTCGCAATCTGAGTTATTGATTTTCAATGACAAATCTTACTCTGACCCCATTATCGGCGCTGCTCGACAACGTCAATGTCGAGGCGATGGAGGAGATGCCTTCGCCCGCCGAGGTGGAGGCGCGCGTGCCGCTCACGGAAGGCGCGGCGCGCACGGTGCTCGCCGGGCGGAACGCGGTGCGCGCAATCCTCGATCGCAAGGATGCGCGGCGTTTCGTCGTCGTGGGTCCGTGCTCGATCCACGACCCCGCGGCGGCACTCGATTACGCCGAGCGGCTGCGGCGGCTCGCCGACGAGGTGCGCGAGACGCTCGCGCTCGTGATGCGCGTGTACTTCGAGAAGCCGCGCACCGCGACCGGCTGGAAGGGTTTCATCAACGATCCGGGCATGGACGATTCGTTCCGCATCGACGAGGGGATCGTGCGCGCGCGCGAGTTGCTGATGCGCCTGGCCGAACTGGGGCTTCCGACCGCGTCGGAGGCGCTCGACCCGATCTGCCCGCAGTATCTCTCGGAGCTGATTTCCTGGTACGCGATCGGCGCGCGCACCTCCGAGTCGCAGACGCACCGCGAGATGGCGAGCGGGCTGTCGGCGCCGGTGGGCTTCAAGAACGGCACCGACGGCGGGCTCGAGGTGGCGGTCAACGCGATCCGCTCGGCCGCCTCGCCGCACGGCTTTCTCGGCGTCAACCAGGCGGGCAAGACGAGCGTGATCCGCTCCAGGGGCAACCGCCACACGCACCTGGTGCTGCGCGGCGGCGGCGGACGCCCCAATTACGACACGGTGAGCGTGCGCCTCGCGGAGAATGCGCTCGCCAAGGTGGGACTCGCGCCCAATATCGTGATCGACTGCTCGCACGTCAACTCGATGCGGGACCACGCGCTGCAGCCGCTCGTGTTCAACGATTGCGTGCACCAGATCATCGAGGGCAACCGCTCGATCGTCGGCATGATGCTCGAATCGAACCTCGAGGCGGGCAACCAGCCGATCCCAGAGGACCTCTCGAAACTGCGTTACGGCGTCTCCGTCACCGACCCGTGCATCGACTGGGCCACCACCGAGGAAGTCCTGCGCCGCGCGCACCGCGACCTGATCAAATTGGGGTCAGAGTAACTTTTGTTTCGATTGTTCAGGTACTTGCGTGAATCGCAGTAAAGCTTCCGGGTCACCACGGTTTACTCTGACCCCAATATGCCTCGCGTTTCTGCTCAATGTGCCGATGGCGATCGCCGCGCCTGATATTGCGGATCTGTGGGACTTCGATCGGCCCGACCTGTCGGAGGAGCGCTTCCGCGCGGCACTCGGCGATGCGGCAGGAGATGCGCGGCTCGAGCTGCTGACGCAGATCGCGCGCAGCTACTCGCTGCGCGCGCGGTATGAGGACGCTCACAGGCTGCTGGACGAGATCGAGCCGCAGCTCGCCGCGGCGGGGCCGGCGCCGCGCGTGAGGTATCTGCTGGAGCGCGGGCGCACGTTCCGGTCGGGCGGCGCCCCCGACAAGGCTGGGCCGTTGTTCGCCGAAGCCTGGGAACTCGGCCGCACGAGCGGCCTCGACGGCCTCGCCATCGATGCCGCGCACATGGTTGCACTGGTCGAGCCGAAGACCGAGGATCGGCTGGCGTGGAATGAGCGCGCGCTGGAACTTTCGCGGCGCGCGACCGAGCCGTATGCGCGCAATTGGCAGGCGTCGCTGCACAACAATATCGGTTGGTCGCTGCACGACGCGGGCCGATTTGCGGAGGCCCTCGTTCATTTCGAAACGGCGCGGAAAGAACGCGAGCGCCGCAAGCAGGTGAACGAGATTCGCATCGCGAAGTGGGCCGTGGCGCGCTGCCTCCGGTCGCTCGGCCGTCGCGACGAGGCGCTCGCCATTCAACTCGCGCTCAAGGCCGAGTGGGCGGCCGATGGCAAAGTGGATCAGTCCGTGATGGAGGAACTCGGGCTGTTGGGTATCCGGTAGCTCAGGGGTTATAATCATTACCCGGTATTACTTGAGACGACCATGGATGCAACGACGGTCACGAGCAAGGGTCAGGTTACGATTCCCAAGGAAGTGCGCAGGCGCTTCGGCATTCGCCAGGGAAGCCGGGTGGAGTTCGCCATCGTCGGCAACCGCATCGAAATGCGGCTGGCCAGTCGGCCGCTGGAGACGGGGAAGAGCGGTTACGGAATGCTGAGAAGCCGGCGGCGCGCGGCGCCGGCGGATCTCGACCCGGCTTCGCTCATCAAGCGCTAGCCCGACGCCATGATCGGGCTGGACACCAATGTCCTTGCGCGATACTACGTTGCCGATACGGCAGACGCCGAGAGTGCTCGCCAGCGTGAAGCGGCTCGACGGCTGATCGACTCGGGCGCGCCGTTGGCGGTATCCAAGACCGCGCTGCTGGAACTCGAGTGGGTGATGCGCGGCTATTACGAGTTCGATCCCGGGCGTATTTTGAGGGCCTTGCGCCATTTGCTGGCGCTCCCGTACGTCGAAATCGAAGACCGTGCCGCAGTAGAGGCTGCCTTGTCCCACTACGAGAGCGGGCTCGATTTTGCCGACGCCATGCATCATGCCGCCTATCGGCAATGCCGCGCGATGGCGACCTTCGACGATCGCAGATTCGCACGCCGCGCGAAGCGCATGGGGCTGACGCCACCGGTCGTGCAGCCGACGTGATGTTTGGCCGGTTCTAGTTCCCTAACTGTAATGGGGTCAGAGTAACTTTTTCCTCGCAACGACAAAGAGTTAGCGCGGAAGCTGCCGTTGCGGCGATCTCTGTGAGGTGACTCCCAAGCGCGCGATGCGGGGTTCGCGCGCACGACGCAGTGCCGCGAGGACATCGGCGTTGACCCGGGCACGGAACTCTTCCGAACCAAGGGGCCGTCCCTTGTTCAGGCAGAAGCGTATCGAATCGAGATCCTGGTGCGAAATGCCGTCGGCGAACAATTCGCCATAGGCCCGTCTGCATTCGGACGGTGTTCGTCCCAGTCGCAGATAGCACTCGTGCTCAGTGACGAGCGGGTCGCGGTGCGCGCCGGTGTAGTGCCGGTAGCTCGACCACGGGTAGTCCAGAGCCGACGCCGTCATCCCCGCGCGCACGGGGTTGTTCTCGATGTAGCGCTGGCAGACGAGGAAATACCGCTCGCTGTCGATCACGCTGGAACGGAAGCGGCCTTCCCAAAGCGTACCGGTGCGCCCGTGGATCTTGTTGAAGGTGCGTACATAGCGGCGCCCGAGATGCTGCATGAGGCCTGACACGGCGTGGGGTTCCTGCGGCGTGACCAGCAGATGCACGTGGTTCGTCATCAGCACGTAGGCATGGACCGAGCAGGCATACCGTTCGATTGCGCGGCGCAGGCAAGCGAGGTAACGCCGGAAATCGTCGTCGCACGCAAAACATGCGCCGCGGTTATTGCCCCGCTGCACGACGTGGACCGGCACTCCCGCCAAGGCTAATCGCGGCGCTCGTGCCATGACTGCTCGCCTCCCCCTATCCCCATGCCGCCTTCAACGCGTAGCGGCGGAAAAGGTTACTCCGACCCCTGACTCTGACCCCCTACTCTGACCCCACCTTGCCATTCGATTTTGCCTTCCGCGAGATCGCGCGCCAGCGCGGCGGGATCGCGCTCGCGCGGATCGCCGTAGCCGCCGCCGCCGGCGGAGTCCATGGTGACGACGTCGCCGGGCGAGAGGCGCGTGAGGCCGTAAGGGTTGCCGGGCTGGTCGTTGACGAGGAACCGCGCGCGCGCGCCGGGTGCGCCGCCGAAGAGGCCTTCGGGCGGCAGGCTGAAACGCCCCGACTGCATCGCGAGGTGCACCGGCCCGAGCGGTGCGTGCGCATCGCTCGGCACGCGGAAGACTTCGCGCCGGCCAAGCGCGCCGCGCTGCTTGCCCGCGCCGCCCGATCCCGGCAGGAGCTCGCGCCGCTCGACGATGAGCGGCGAATCGCTTTCGAGAATCTCGACCGGCGTATTGGCGCCGTTCGCCGGGAAGATGAACGAGCCCTCGCCGTCGCGCGCGGCGCCCGCGCCCATGCCGCCGCCGCGAATGAGCACGGTATGGAACGGCTCGCCGTCGCCGCGCCGGCCGTAGAACACCTGCATCGTCGCCGGCGTGCCGCCGCTTGCCGCGACCACGCGCTGCGGCAGCGCCTCAGCCAGCGCGCGGTAGATGATCTCGGTCATGAAGTGGCCGATCTGCATGCGCGCCGCGACCGCCGCCGGAAAGCGGCAATTGACCACCGTGCCCTCGGGCGCGATCAGATGGATCGGCGCGGCGGCGCCGTCGTTATTGGGAATGTCCGGATCGAAGATGCTCTTCACCGCCATGTGCACGTAGGCGTAGGTGAAGTTGTAGACCACGTTGCCGCCCCAGTCGACCTGCGGCGACGAGCCCGTGAGATCGACCTGGATGTCGCTGCCATTGATCGTGACCGCGCAGCGGATGACGACGGCGGGCGCGCCTTCGGTCTGTTCGATGTGTCCTTCGGCGCGGTACACGCCCGCCGGTGCGCGCGCGATCGATTCGCGCAGGCTGCGCTCGCTGCGCGAAATGATTTCCTCCGCGAGGTCGTCGAGCGCCTCGAGCCGGTACTCCTCCAGCATGCGCACGATTCTCTCGGCGCAGACGTGATTCGCCGCGATCTGCGAGCGGATGTCGCCATTCACCTGGTCGGGCGTGCGCACGTTGGCGCGGATCATCGCGAGCACCCCTTCGTTCAGCTGCCCGGCCTCGTAGAGCTTGACGAGCGGGATGAAGAGCCCCTCCTCGAACACGTCGTGGTTGTCGGAGGAGACGCGCCCGCCGATGTCCGAGTGGTGCAGGATGCAGGCGGTGAACGCGGCGAGCCGGTCGCGATGGAAGATCGGCGAGAGCACGCAGACGTCGTTCAGGTGCCCTGCGAGTGCCCAGGGGTCATTGGTGATGTACACGTCGCCGGGGCGGAAACTTTCAGGCGGGAGCTTGCGCACCAGGTTCTTGATGCCGAGTGCCATCGCGCCCGACTGCCCCGGCGTGGCGAGCGTGCCCTGCGCGAGCTCGCGCCCTTGCCGATCGGTGAACATGCAGGTGTAGTCGTGGCCATCGCGCAGGATGCTGGAGAACGCCGTGCGCGCGACGGCCGCATCGGCCTCGTCGACGATCGAGATCAGGCGCCGCCAGAGGATTTCGAGGGTGATGGGGTCGAATTTTGGCTTCGGCGCTTGGACTTCGCGTTGGTTCATATTTGAAGTTCCCCGTTCTGCCGGCTTGCCGCGAGATTCATGCGGCAAGCCGGCAGATCTATGAGAATCAAAAAAGGCGCTGACCGATGCATTACGCTTCCCGTTTCTGAATCCAGAGAAACCCGTAATCGTCGACCTCCACCTTCCCGTCCTCCCCCACGATCACGGTCGATTCGCGCTCCTCGATGATCGCCGGGCCCTCGAAGCTCGCGTCGGGGAAGAGCTTGTAACGGTCGTAGACCGTGTGCGCAACGAATTCGTGCGCGATCCCCGAATACGCGCGCCGCTCGCACTTCACCGCGTCGCTGGCGCGGCCGCCCGCCGGCCGCGCGAGCTTCGGCAGCTCGAGCAGCTGCACCGGCAGGCTCGCGCGGACGCTGAAGTTGACGAACTCCACGGGAGACTCGGGGTAGGTGCGGCCGTA
Organism: Betaproteobacteria bacterium; assembly: GCA_004298325.1. Lineage (GTDB taxonomy): Bacteria > Pseudomonadota > Gammaproteobacteria > Burkholderiales > SG8-39 > 2-02-FULL-66-14. The sequence continues at coordinate 47,776 of SCUF01000369.1, forward strand.
GAGCCGCTCGTATTCGGCGTCGAAGTTGCGGCGCAGCTCCTCGCGGTCGAGCTTTGCGAAATCGCCCTGCGGCACGGGGAGATAGGTTTCCGATCCTTGCCCGATGAAGCGTGCGTCCACCGAGCGCGCGAACTCAATGCGACCGTCAGCTCCTGCGCGGCGCAGGGTGCGCTCGCCCTCGGCTTCGAGGGCGCGGAAGATTCTCTCGATCTCGGCAAAATCCGCCGTGGCGAGCGGCGTCTTGTGGCTGCGCACGAGGTCGAACGCCCGCGGCGCGGTGAAAAAGCCGAGCGCCGAGCCTACGCCCGCGTTGGGCGGCACGATGAGGCAGGGCGCGCCGAGTTTGCGCGTCAGGCCCCAGGCGTGTACCGGCCCCGCGCCGCCGAACGCGGCCACCGTCGCCACGCGGGGATTGCCGCCGCGTTCCGCGATGTGCGTCTTGGCGGCGGCCGCCATGGTCTCGTTGATCAGGTCGTGGATGCCCCAGGTCGCCTCGATGAAGGAAACGCCGAGCGGCTTCGCCACATGTTCCTCGATGCCGCGGCGCGCCGCCGCCGCATCGAGCTTCATCGTCCCGCCGAGGAAATACCCGGCGTCGAGGTAGCCGAGCAGAAGATCGGCGTCGGTCACGGTGGGAAGCGTGCCGCCGCGCCCGTAGCAGATCGGCCCGGGTTCGGCGCCCGAGCTGTCGGGGCCCACCTGCAGCGTGCCCAGGCGGCTCCTGCGCGCGAGGCTGCCGCCGCCCGCGCCGATCTCCATCAGGTCCACCACCGGCACCTGGATCGTGAGCCCGCTGCCTTTCATGAAGCGCTGCACGCGCCCGACTTCGAAGGTCGGCACGATGCCGGCGACGCCGCCCTGGATGAGGCAGGACTTGGCCGTGGTGCCGCCCATGTCGAAGCAGAACATCTCGGGCAGATCAAAGAGGCGGCTGAAGTACTGGCCCGCGATCACCGCCGCGGTCGGGCCGGATTCGATGATGCGCACCGGAAATTCGGCCGCGGTTTCGGCGGAGGTCACGCCGCCGGAGGAGAGCATGATGAACAGCCGCCCGTGAAAGCCGATGCCGGCGAGGCGCTCGGCCAGCCGGCGGAGGTAGGTTTCGGTGAGCGGCTTGACGTAGGCGTTGGTGACCGTGGTGCTGGTGCGCTCGTACTCGCGGATCTGCGGCAGCACCTCGGCGGAGATCGAGACCGAGGCGCCGGGGAATTCTTCGGCGAGGATGCGTTTCAGCGCCCGCTCGTGCGCCGGATTCTCGAAGGAATTGAGCAGGCATACGGCGACCGACTCGGCGCCCAGAGCCTGCAGCGCGCGCACCGTCTCGCGCGCCGCGCTTTCGTCCAGCGGCTGCAGCACGCTGCCGTCGGCGCGCACGCGCTCGTTCACCTCCAGCCGGCGCTGGCGCGGCACGAGCGGCTCGGGCATTTCGGCGAAGACATCGTAGGCGGCGTAGCGGATCTCGCGCCCGAGCTCCAGCACGTCGCGAAACCCCCGTGTCGTGATGAGCCCCGTGCAAGCGCCTTTGCGCTCGATGATGGCGTTGATGACGAGCGTGGTGCCGTGGATCACTTCCTCGAGCCGCGCCGTGCAGCCGGGAAGCTGCGCTTCGAGCGCCCTCAAGCCGGCCTCGATCGCGTCCGAGGGGTCGCGTGGCGTGGTGAGGCACTTCCAGGTCTCGATGCGCCCGCCCGAGTCGTCCAGCAGGACGAAGTCGGTGAAGGTGCCGCCCACATCGATGCCCACCCGCATGACGCGCCTCCTTGACGCTTGGCGGCTGAAAGTATACCGTATACAGTACACGTCATGTCCCCGGCCCTGCAAGTCCTCGAGCGCGCCCTGCCGCTCGGCGACCGCGTCTACGCGACGCTGCGCGACTACCTGCGCGCGGGGCGCCTCGCGACCGGGCATCCGCTGCAGGAAGCCGCGCTCGCGGCGCAGCTCGGGGTGTCGCGCACGCCCGTGCGCGAGGCCCTGGCGCGGCTCGCGAGCGAGGGGCTGGTGGTGGCCGAGGGCCGCAGCTTCACGGTCCCCGCGCTCACCGACGCCGACATCCGGGACATCTACGAGCTGCGTTTCCTGCTCGAGCCGCAGGCGCTGAGCGAAATCGCGCAAAGCCGGCCCGGCCGCAAGGAGCTCGCGCCGCTCCGGAAGGCGCTCGACGACATGGCCGCTGCGCACGAAGACGGCGACGGCGCCGAATTCATGGAAGCCAATTACCGCTTCCGCGCCGAGTGGATGGCGCGGGTGCCCAACCGGCGCCTCGCGCGCGCGATCGAGCTCTACGCCGATCACGTGCGGTACTTGCGCGCCTTCACGCTCGGCGAGGCCGGGGTGCGCGCCAGGGTGCTGAAGGGGCTCAAGCGCCTGGTGGCGACGCTCGAAGCCGCAGACGGCGAGGGCGCCGCCGCGGCGATGCTCGCGCATCTCGACACAGCCAAGAGGATCCTGCTGGAAAGGAAGGCATGACATGACCTACAAGGCGGAAATTCCGTATGGCGCCTACTGGAGCACGCCGTTTGCGCGCTGGCAGGGGGCGTTCGCCAACCTGAACGCGCTCGAATTCGCGGCGCACGTGACGAAGAAGGAGCTCGCGCGGCGCGGCATCGAGCCGGGGGTGTTCGATCACGGCGTGCTCGGCTTCAGCGTGCCGCAAAAGCACTCGTTCTACGGCCTGCCGTGGCTCTCCGGCATGGCGGGCGTGGGCCAGGCGGGCGGGCCTACCCTGATGCAGGCCTGCGCCACGGGGGTGCGCGTGCTGCTCGCGGGGGTGCAGGAAATCGAGTGCGGCCTGTCGGAGGTGGCGCTCACCGTGACCTGCGACCGCACTTCGAACGGCCCGCACCTGTATTACCCCAATCCGCGCGCACCCGGCGGCACCGGCGCGCACGAGGACTGGGTGATGGACAACTTCAGCTTCGATCCGCTGGGCAAGCACGCCATGATCCGCACCGCGGAAAACGTCGCCGCCAAGCACAAGATCTCCACCGCCGAGCAGCACGCGGTGGTGCTGAAGCGCGAGGCGCAGTACCGCGAGGCGCTGGCGAACGACAGCGCCTTCCACAAGCGCTTCATGACGCTGCCCTTCGAGGTTCCCGATCCCGCCTACCGCAGGACGGCGACGACGATCACGGGCGACGAGGGCGTCAATTACTCCACCGCCGAAGGCCTTGCCAAGCTGCGCCCGGTGGTGGAAGGCGGCAGCGTCACCTTCGGCGGCCAGACGCATCCGGCCGACGGCAACGCAGCCATCGTACTGGCCGCGCCCGGGCGCGCGAGGGAACTCAGCAAGGACCCGAAGATCCGCGTGCGCCTGCTCGGCTTCGGACAGTCGCGCGCCGCGCTCGCCTACATGCCGGAGGCGCCCATCCCCGCGGCGCAGAAAGCGCTCGCGCAGGCGGGGCTCGGTTTCGGCGATATGGACGCGATCAAGACGCACAATCCCTTCGCGGTGAACGACGTGCTCTTTTCGCGCAGCACGGGCGTGCCGCTCGAGCGGGTGAACAATTACGGCTGCTCCCTGGTGTGGGGGCATCCGCAGGCGCCGATGGGCACGCGCGGCGTCATCGAGCTGATCGAGGAGCTCGCGCTGCGCGGCGGCGGCCGAGGCCTGTTTACCGGTTGCGCGGCGGGCGACACCGCGATGGCGGTGGTGCTGGAGGTGACCGGCGCGTGAAAGTCATCGATGGACCTGTCGGCCTGGATTGAGCGGCACGCGGCGTTCGCGCCGGCGAAGACCGCGCTGCGCTTCGGCGACGAGGCGATCGGCTACGGCGCGCTCGCGCAGCACATTGCGCGCGTGGCGGGGGCGCTCGCCGCGCTGGGCGTGAAGCCGCGCGATGCGGTGGCCTATCTCGGCCTCAACCATCCGGACGCGCTCGCGCTGCTTTTTGCCTGCGCGCGGCTCGGTGCGATGTTCATGCCGCTCAACTGGCGCCTCGCGCCCGCGGAGCACGCGCGCATGCTCGCCGATTGCCCGCCGCGGCTGCTCTACGTGGAAGGCGCGTTCGCCGCGCACGCGAAGGCGATTACGGCGATCCCGCAGTCGACCCGCCAGCTGCCGCTCGATCGCGAGACGTGGCGTGTCGCCGCCGGCACGGTGCCGCGCGAGGGCGACGAGAGCTCGCCGCTGCTCCTGTGCTACACCTCGGGCTCGACCGGCGCGCCGAAGGGCGTGGTGCTGACGCAGCGCGCGCTGTTCTACAACGCGGTCAACAGCAGCCACATGCACGATCTGACGAGCGCCGACCGCGTGCTGACGACGCTGCCGCTGTTTCACGTCGGCGGGCTCAACATCCAGACCACGCCGGCGCTGCACGCGGGTGCCACGGTCACGTTGCATCCGAAGTTCGACCCGCTCGCGGCGCTCGAGGCGATCGAGCGCGAGCGCATCACCCTCGCCGTGCTGGTGCCGGCACAGCTCCAGGCGATGATGCAGACACCGCGCTGGCAAAGCGCCGACCTTTCGAGCCTGCGCATGATCACCACCGGCTCCACGATCGTCCCGGCAGCGTTCGTGAGCAAGGTGAACGCGCGCGGCGTGCCGCTCATCCAGGTCTACGGCTCCACCGAGACCTGCCCGATCGCGAGCTACGTGCGCGCCGCGGATGCCGAGCGCAAGGCCGGCTCGGCCGGCGTGCCGGCACTGCATTGCGAGATCCGCATCGCGGGCGACGACGGCCGCGAGCTGCCGGCGGGACGCGACGGCGAGATCCTGGTGCGTGGCCCGAACGTGGCGACGGGCTACTGGAACGCGCCGGAACTGAGCGCGCAGACCTTTGCCGAGGGCTGGTACCGCTCGGGCGACATCGGCCATTTCGACGCCGAAGGGCATCTCCATGTCGTGGCGCGAAAGAAGGACATGATCATCTCGGGCGGCGAGAACATCTACCCGGCGGAGCTGGAGAACATCCTGCTCGAAGCGCCCGCGGTGCAGGAGGCCTGCGTCGTGGGGCGGCAGGACGAGCGCTGGGGCGAGGCCGTGGTCGCGGCGGTGGTGCTGAAGGCCGGCAGCCGCATGAGCGAGGCCGAGGTGATGGCGCTCTTCCAGGGACGGATCGCGCGCTACAAGCAGCCGCGCGAGGTGCGCTTTCTGGCGCAGCTGCCCAGGAGCGCGCTCGGCAAGATCCTCAAGGACGAGGTGCGCACGGCGGTCGCGCAGGCGGCGGCCGGGCCGGCGAGGCGGGCGCATGGACTTTGAACTGCGCGACGAGCAGCGCGCCATCCGGGAAGCCTTCGCGCGCTTCAGCGACGAGCGCATCGCGCCGCGTGCCGCCGCGCTCGATGCGGCGCACGCTTTCCCGCGCGAGCTGTTCGGCGAACTCGCGGCGATGGGGCTGTTCGCCATGCGCTACCCGGAAGACGCGGGCGGCAGCGGCACCGGGCTCACCGAGTTCTGCCTCGCGCTGGAAGAGATCGCGCGCGGCTCGCTGTCGCTCGCCGGGTGTGCGGCGATGCAATCGCTCATGGGAACGAAATTCCTGCACATGCTCGGCAATGCGGACGTGCTCGAGCGCCTGTTCAAGCCGGCGCTCAGGGGCGAGAAGATCGGCGCCATCTGCATGACCGAGCCGAACGCGGGTTCCGACCTCGAAGGCATCGCCACCACGGCGAAAAAGGTCGCGGGCGGCTACCGCCTGAACGGGCAGAAGACCTGGGTCACCTCCGCCCGGGTGGCGGACTTCTTCACCGTGTTCGCCCGGGCGGGCGAGGCGAAGAAACTCACCATCTTCCTGGTAGAGCGTTCGTCCGCCGGCCTCGCGATCGGGCGGCAGATCGAGAAGATGGGCGTCTGGGCGATGCCGACCTCCGAGCTCGCCTTCGACGACTGCTTCGTGCCCGACGGCCTTCGCCTGTCGCGCGAGGAAGGCGACGGCGAAGGGCACCTGAGGAAGACGCTTGCCGAGATCCGCATCATCACCGGCGCGATGGCCAACGGCGTGGCACGCGCGGCGCTCGAAGCGGCGCTGCGCTACGCGGGCGAGAGAAAGCAGTTCGGCAAGCCGATCAACCGCTACCAGGCGATCCAGATGAAACTGGCGGAGATGGCCACCGGGCTCGAGGCGGCGGTGCAGCTCGTGTACCGCGCCGCCTGGCTGCACGACGCGGGCAAGCCCCACCACAAGGAGGCGGCGATGGCGAAGCTCTTCGCGAGCGAAACCGCGGCACGCGTCTGCGACCAGGCCGCGCGCGTGTTCGCCTCCTACGGCTACGCCATGGAATATCCCGTGCAGCGCTACCTGCGCGACGTGCGCTTCACCCTCATCGGCGGCGGCACGAGCGAGATCCTCAAGCTCATCATCGCCAAGGAGCTGAGCCAATGAACCCGCCAAAAAGGGGTCAGGACCCTTTTTCGATATGTGCTAATTGGGTCCTGACCCCTTATTCCATATGAACCGGCCGATCAAGGTGGTGGTCGCGAAGCCCGGGCTGGACGGCCACGACCAGGGCGCGAAGGTGGTGGCGCGCGCGCTCATGGACGCCGGCATGGAAGTGATCTATACCGGTCTGCGGCAGACGCCGGAAGCCGTGGCGCGCATCGCGCAGGACGAGGACGCCGACGTGATCGCGCTTTCGTCTATGGCGGGCTCGCACGTGCCGTTCTGCGAGAAACTCAAGCCGCTCCTCGAGCAGGCGGGGCTTTCCGACAAGCTCTGGGTGATCGGCGGCAACCTGCCGAAGCAGGACCACGCGCGGCTGAAGGAACTGGGGTTCCGCGGCGTGTTCCCCTCCAGCTCGCGCCTGGACGACATCGTCAATTTCGTGAAGGCGAACGTGGCATGAACGATCGACTGAAACTGCGGCCGGTGACGAACGAATCCGGCATCGAGATCCAGCCGCGCTACGGCGCCATGGACGTGGAGGCGAGCGGCGGCTTCGGCTTTATCGGAGAGCCGGGCGAGTACCCCTTCGTGCGCGGCATCCACCCGCAGATGTACCGCCAGCGGCCGTACACGATGCGCCAGTACACCGGCTTCGGCAATCCGGCCGACACCAACCAGCGCTTCAAGTACCTGATCGCGAACGGGCAGACGGGCCTCAACGTGGCCTTCGACCTGCCCACGCAGTGCGGACTGGATTCGGACGATCCGCTCGCGCACGGCGAAGTGGGCCGGGTCGGCATGGCGGTCGACACGTTGCGCGATTTCGAGATCGCGTTCGATGGCATCGACCTCGACAAGATCACGGTGTCGCTCACGGTGAACGGCGCCGCGCCGCAGCTGATCGCGATGTACCTCGCGATGGCGGAAAAGCGCGGCTACGACGTGGCGAAGCTGCGCGGCACGGCACAGAACGACATCCTCAAGGAATTCATCGGCCGCGGCACCTGGATCTACCCGGTCGAGCCCTCGGTGCGGCTGGTGGGCGACACGATCGAGTATTGCGCGCGCCACGCGCCCAAGTACAGCCCGGTGTCGGTGTGCGGCTATCACATCCGCGAATCCGGCGCCAACCCGGTGCAGGAGATGGCCTACGCCTTCTGCATCGCCAGGGCCTACGCCGACGACGCGCTCGCGCGGGGGCTCGATATCGACGCGTTCGCCGGGCGCCTGTCTTTCAATTTCAACGTCTTCGGCAGCATCTTCGAGCAGGTTTGCAAGTTCCGCGCCGCGCGCGGGCTGTGGGCGAAGATCGTGAAGGAGCAATACGGCGCGAAGCAGCCCGAGTCCGGGTGGCTGCGGATGATCGCGGGCGGCGGCGGCGGCGGGCTCACCTTCGAGCAGCCCGAGGTCAACATCGTGCGCGGCGCGTACTACGCGCTGATCGCGGCGCTCGGCGGCGCGCAGACCATGGCGCTGTGCTGCTTCGACGAGGCCTATACCATCCCGACCGAGTACGCGCAGCGCATATCGCTGCGCACGATGCAGCTCCTGATCGAGGAGATGGGGCTCGCCGACACGGTGGATCCGCTCGGCGGCTCGTGGTTCGTAGAGACGCTCACCAACCAGATGCGGCAGAAGATGGAAGAGACGATGGCCGAGGTCGATGCGCAGGGCGGCATCGTCAAGCTCGTCGCCGAGGGCGCGATCCAGGCCAAGGTCTCGGCGCAGGCCTACCGCATGCAGCGCGCGATCGAGTCGGGCGAGTTCCGCAAGGTCGGCGTCAACTGCTACCGCAACGAGCAGGCCGACGACCTCGAAGTGCAGATGCACCCGTACAAGGAAGAGGACACGCGGCGCCAGATTGCAAGCCTGGAGGGCGCGCGCGGCGCGCGCGACGTGAGGCGCGTGGGCGAAGCGCTGGCGAAGGTCCGTGGCGCGGCCGAAGGCGGGGCCAACGTCATGCCGGCGGTAGTCGAGGCGGTGAAGGCCTACGCCACGGTCGGCGAAATCACCCAGCAGCTCGCCGGCGTCTACGGCCGCTATCGCGAACCCGTACGCTTCTAATTGGGGTCAGAGTACGGGGTCAGAGTCAAGCGAACGAGAGGTAACTATATGACAGATCAACAAAAATCTTACTCTGACCCCATTTCCTATGCGGCGCCACGCACGCTCGACGAGGCGGCGGCGCTGCTGAGCGCGGGCAACGTCACGGTGCTCGCGGGCGGCACGGACCTCATGCCGCAGACGCAGTCGGGCAAAGTGAAATTCAAGCCGCTGCTGATGAACGTCCGGCGGGTGGCCGGATTGGGCGGCATCGCCGAAGCCGCAGGAACGATCCGCATCGGCGCGCTCGCCACGATCACGGAATTGCTGCAGAGCGAGCTGGTGCGCGACCGCCTGGGCATCCTGTGGCAGGCGTGCGAGCACTTCGCGAGCGACCAGATCCGCAACGCGGCGACGATCGGCGGCAACGTCTGCAATGCGTCGCCCGCGGGGGACACGCTGGTGCCGCTGCTCGCGCTGAATGCCCGCGTGCTGCTCGTCAGCAAGCCGAACGGGGCGCTCGTGGAGCGCCGCCTGCCGCTCGCGGGATTCTTCGTCGCGCCGGGCCGCTCGCAGCTCGCCGCGTCCGAATTGCTTGCTGCCGTCGAAGTGCCGCTGCCGCCGCGCGGCTTCGCAGGCGAATTCTTCAAGTTCGGCACGCGGCCCGGGCTCGACATCTCGGCGATCTCGATGGCGCTCGGCGGCGTGCGCGAGAACCGGACGCTGCGCGACGTGCGCGTCGCCTTCGGTGCCGTCGCGCCGACCCCGATCCGCGGCCCGAAAACCGAGGCCGCGCTCGAAGGCCGCACGCTCGATGCTGCGGCGATCGAAACCGCGGTTGCGGCGGCGCTGGCCGACATCCGCCCGATCAGCGACGTGCGCGCCACCGACTGGTACCGGCGCGAGCTGGTCGGCAACCTACTGCGAAGGATGCTTTCCCATGTCTGCGAACGTTGAAATCGACTTCACGCTGAACGGCGTCGGGCGGCGCGTCTCGGTGACCCCCGGGATGAGCGCGCTCACCCTGCTGCGCGACGTGCTCGACCTCACCGGCACCAAGTACGGCTGCGGCGAGGGCGAATGCGGCGCCTGCACCATCCGCGTCGATGGCGTGACGGTGAATTCCTGCCTCATGTTCGCGGTCGACTGCGATGGCCGCGAGGTGGTGACGATCGAAGGTTTGGCGTCCGATCCGCGCGCGCAGCGCCTGCAGCAGAAATTCGTGGAGCACGGCGCGGTGCAGTGCGGCTTCTGCACGCCGGGTCTGGTGATGCAGGCGAATCACCTGCTGGACGTGCATCCCCATCCCGGCGCCGCCGAAGTCCAGCGCGGCATCGAAGGCAATCTCTGCCGCTGCACCGGCTACAAGAAAATCGTCGAAGCGATCCAGGACTCGGGGTCAGAGTCCGTTAGATCGGAGCTAACTCTATGAGCGCAATGGAAAAAACTTACTCTGACCCCAAGTTCTCCTCGCTGATCGGCAAGCGCATTCCGAAGATGGATGCGCCGGAAAAGGCGGGCGGGAGGACGCGCTACATCCACGACATCAATCTGCCGGGGCAGCTCTGGGGGAAGATCCTGCGCTCGACGCAGGTGCACGCGCGCATCCGCTCGATCGACACGAGCGCGGCGAAGGCCCTGCCGGGCGTGCACGCCGTGATCACCGCGGCCGACGTGCCCTGGCAGCGGCCGATCGGCGTGGCGAAAGACCACCTGCCGCTCAAGACCGATCGCGTGCGCAGCCCGCGCGACGAGATCGCCGCGGTGGCCGCCGACTCGCCCGAGATCGCCGCGGCCGCGCTGAAGCTCATCCGCGTCGAGTACGAGCCGCTGCCGGCGCTGATCGATCCGGTCGAGGCGCTGCAACCCGGTGCGCCGCTGATTCACCCCGAGCCGCACGGCGGCGACGGCGGGCCGGCGCTCAAGCCCGGCGCGCCGATCGCCTTTGCCGGCAAGCCCGACAACGTCGCGATGACTTTCGAATACGCGCAGGGCGACGTGGCGCAGGGCGAAGCGTCCTCCGACATGGTGATCGAAGACGTGTTCCACCTGCATTACGTCACGCACTGCTGCATGGGCGTCTCGGGCGTGATCGCCGAGTTCGACGCCACCGGCAATCTGCTGCTTTACTCCAACACCCAGGTGCCGTTCCTCCATAAGCGCGAGTTCGCCGAACTGCTCAACATCGATCCGGGCCGCATCCGCATCATCCAGCCGCCGATCGGCGGCGGCTTCGGCTCCAAGCTCGACATCTATCCCTTCGAGCCGATCGCGATCTTTCTCGCCAAGGCGACGCACCGGCCGGTGAAGCTCGTCTTCACGCGCGAGGAGGAATTCGCCGCCTCGCCCACGCGCCAGCCGGTGCTGCTGAAGCTGCGCTCGGGCTGCACCCGGGACGGCACGCTCACCTTCCGTGCCGTGGAGACCCTGCACGACAACGGCGCCTACACTTCCTGGGGCGCGACGACGCCGTTCGTCATGATGCAGACGATCTCGTCGCTGTACCGCGTGCCGCACTGCAAGTACCTGACGCGCGCCGTCTACACCAACAACCCCTACGCGGGGTCGTTTCGCGGCTACGGCAACCTGCAGGCGACCTTCGCGGTGGAAGCTCACATGGACAAGCTCGCGGCGGCGATCGGCATGGATCCGCTCGATTTCCGCCTCAGGAACGCACAGGACCCGGGCGAAGTGACGCCGCAGGGGATGCACTTCAAGTCCTGCGGCTTCAAGCAATGCCTCTCGAGTGCCGCGGCGCGCAGCGACTACCAGAAGAAACACCGCGCGTACGCCGCGCGCCAGAAAGACGCGGATCCCGTCAAGCGCGGCGTCGGCATGGCCTCGATGCTGCACGTCGGCGGCGGCGCCAAGATCTATCCGTCGGACGGCTGCGGCACGATCCTCAAGATCGACGATTTCGCGCACCTCACGCTGATCACCGGCGCCTCCGAAATCGGGCAGGGCTCGGAGACCGTGCTGGCGCAGCTGGTGTGCGAGGAACTGGGCCTGCCGCTTTCGGCGGCGACGGTGGTGAACAACGACACCGACATCACGCCCTGGGACGTCGGCGTGCACGCTTCGCGCACCACCTTCATCGCCGGCAATTCGGCGATCGGCGCCGCGCGCAAGGCGAAAGCGAAAATTCTCGGCGCGGCCGCCGCCAAGCTGGGACAGCCGGCCGAGGCGCTCGAGCTGCGCGGCGGCTTCGTGGTGCAGAAAGCCGACGGCCTGCAGCTGCTGGATCTCGGCAAGTTCCTGCGTTCGCTGCACTTCTCCGACAAGGCGGAGCTCGTGATGACGACCTTCTATTACGAGCCGCCGAGCAAGCACCAGGACCGGCAGTTCAAGGGCGACGTCTCGGCCGCCTACGCCTGGGCGACG
>SCUF01000370.1 GCA_004298325.1 Betaproteobacteria bacterium
CGCCAACCGCCTCGCCACGCAGCTCGAGCGCGACGGCATCGAGGCCAACGCCATTCACGGCAACAAGAGCCAGAACGCGCGCACGCGCGCCCTCAAGAGCTTCAAGGACGGCGAGCTGCGCGTGCTGGTGGCAACCGACATCGCGGCGCGCGGCCTGGACATCGAGGCGCTGCCGCACGTCGTGAACTACGACCTGCCGCACGTCGCCGAGGATTACCTGCACCGCATCGGCCGCACGGGCCGTGCCGGCGCTTCCGGCGAGGCCGTGTCGCTCATCAGTCCGGAGGAGCGGCCGCTGCTGGCTGCGATCGAAAGACTGATGAACCGGCGCGTGGAGTTGCGGGTGATCGGGGGATTCGAAGGCGCGGGCACGCCGGAGCGCGAGCTGCCGCACCGCGCACCGCACGCGCACCAGCGCCCGCAGCAGCACGCGCGGCCGCAGGCACAGCCACAGCGTCATCAGCGCCCGCCACAGCAGGCGCAGCGCCGGAACGTCCGGGCCGAAGTGCAGCCACCGCAGCACGCGGTGGCGCAGGCCGAGCTGCAGCCGGTTCCGCCGCAGCCCGTGCCGGGCTATCGGCCGCTCACGGCGCACGCACCGCAACACCGCGTGCCCTCGCTGCTTGGCGGCCGGCCGCAGCGCAGGCGCTGAGCCTGGATCGCGGCCCCGTCAGTCCAGGGCCACCAGCAAAGCAGCCAGCGCCGCCGCGAGCGCAGCCGGGATGCCGTAGCGCTCGAACTTCGATACTGCGTCGCCGGCGATCACCTCCACCGGCACGGTGGTCAGCTCGAGCACCTTGTTGGTGACCGAGTCTTCGACCAGCCGGGTGAGCGAGTTCTTGCGTGCGGTGGCCATTACGATCTGGTCGCAGTGCAGGCGGCGGGCCGTGTCCGTGATGATTTTCGCCCGCTCGCCCATCTCGATGTGCGACGAGTAGGGAATGCCGAAGTTGTTCAGCATCTGCCGGATCGGTCGCAGCGCAATCTCCCCCTGGTCGCGGTGATAGTCGTGCAGCGTCTTGCGGCTGACGAAGCCCGCCACGTAACGGCTGAAAGGCAGCTGCACGTTGAGCAGGTGGATTTCCATCGCCGTGTTGTTCATGAATTGCCGGATCACATGCTGCACCGCGACCTGGCAGTTGCGCGAGGCATCGATCGGAATGAGCACTCTCAGCATGGCAGGCCCCCTGAACTCGTGTGCGACGGAAGCTTGGCCGGCGGGCGTTCGGACCGGGCCGGCGGCAAACGCAGGCGGCAGGGACTCGGTTTCGTTCGCGTGCCCCGAGCGCTTGCGAAAGTAGACCTTGAGCAGTTCCATGGCAATCGGTGAAGCGAAGAAGAACGGCAGCATGAACAGCCAGTCCCCTGCGGTCAGCGGCACGGTGTCGAAGAACGGCCTGAGGAACGGCACGTACACCACCATCAGGACGAGCAGGAACGAGACACCGACGGCCCAGACCATCCAGCGGTTGGAGAACACGCCGATCGAGAACACGCTGTGGTACTCGGAGCGGGCGGTAAAGGCGCGGATCATCTCCGAGGTGCAAAGGGTGACGAACGCCATCGTCTGGGCCGCCTCGAGATGCCCGGGGAAGCGCTGCAACGCCAGGTAGAAGACCGTGAGAATGGCCGCCGCATCGACGATGCCGACCACCCCGATGCCAATCGCCATGTCCCGGTTGATGACCGGTTCCTTCGGCGAGCGCGGCGGCTGCCGCATGATGTCGCTGTCGCCCTTCTCCAGCCCCAGGGCGAGGGCTGGCGCGCCGTCGCTG
>SCUF01000371.1 GCA_004298325.1 Betaproteobacteria bacterium
GCTTCGACCGTCATCATGGCGGCGGTCATGCCGCGGTTGTAGAGCACTTCGCCGATGTCTTCCTTCTTGCCGGTGCCCTGGCCCTTGTCGTGCACGTATTTCAGGATGTCCTTGTGCACCGCGCCGCGCCCGGCCGGCGCGAGGAACACCAGCGAGCTGTAGCCCTTGGCGCCTTCGCCGGCGGGCGTGACATCGGGTTCGGCACCCGACCACCACACGCCGTACATCTTCTCGCGCGGATAACCGGTGGCGACGGCCTCCTTGATCGAGGTCGAATTCATCACCCCCCAACCCCAGAGGAAGACGTAGTCCGGGCGCTGCTGGCGGATTTGCAGCCAGGTCGCCTTCTGCTCGACGCCGGGGTGCGTCACCGGCAGCAGCAGCAGATCGTAGCCGTGCATCTTGGCGCGCTCCTGCAGCAACGCGATCGGCTCCTTGCCGTAGGGCGAGTCGTGATAGACGAGCGCGATCTTCTTGCCCTTCAGCTTGTCGAGGCCGCCCTCTTTCTTGCCGATGTGCTGCATCAGCATGTCGGCCGCCGACCAGTAGGTGCCGCCGAGCGGGAAGTTCCAGCCGAACACCGTGCCGTCGACCGAATCGGCGCGCCCGTAGCCGGCGGTGATGATCGGAATCTTGTCGGCGAAAGTCTTGTCGGTGACCGCGAACGTGATCCCGGTGGACAGCGTGTGGAACGCCGTGGCGCCGCTCGGCCCCTTGCCTTTCAGCCGCTCATAGCACTCGACGCCCTTGTCCGTGGCGTAGCCGGTTTCGCATTCCTCGAACGTGATCTTGATGCCGTTGATGCCGCCGTCGCGCGCATTCACCAGCTTCAGGTAATCGACGTAGCCATTGGCAAAGGGAATGCCGTTCGGCGCGTAGGCACCGGTGCGGTACGACAGCACTGGGAAGAACTGCTCCTTGGCCTGCGCCAGCGCCTGCGCGCTGCTCAGCGCCGCCACCGCGGCGGCGACCGCCACGACGGCGGTCCGCAATCCGGACCTGGGGTTGAGTCTCATCTGCATCCTCCTTAGGTTGCCGCGGATATCGCCGCGGTTGCGAAACAATGATAAACCCGCCCCGCTCAATGCGGGAACGGCCAGAGTCGAAGCTTCTCCTTGCCGATCGCCCACAGCCGCGCCAGCCCGTTCGGCTCGACGATCAGGAACAGCACGATCAGGGCGCCGAAAATCATGAAGGCGAGGTGCGAAGCCATTGCGGTCGAGATGGGTATGTCGAGCCACAGCGGGAGCTGGTCCAGCAGGATCGGCAGGATCACGATGAACGCGGCGCCGAAGTAGCTGCCCAGGAGCGACCCCATGCCGCCGATGATGATCATGAACAGCAGGTTCAGCGACATGTTCAGGTTGAACGCGAGCGGCTCCCACGAGCCGAGATGGATGAACCCCCAGAGGGCGCCGGCGACGCCGCAATAGAACGAACTGATGGCAAAGGCGGTGAGCTTGGCGTAGACCGGGCGGATGCCGATCACCTCGGCGGCGACGTCCATGTCGCGCATCGCCATCCAGGAGCGCCCGAGATGGCTGCGCACCAGGTTCTTGGCGACGAGCGTGAACACCACCACCACGCCGAGGAGGAAAAGGTATTTCTCCACCGGCGTGTCGATCTTCCAGCCGAACAGCTCCACCGGCGCCGTGGACACCGAGCCGGAATGCGCGTAGTTGGTGAACCATTTCACCCGCGCGAACAGCCAATCCATGAAGAACTGCGCGGCCAGCGTCGCCACCGCGAGGTACAGGCCCTTGATGCGCAGGCTCGGGATGCCGAACAACATGCCCACGGCCGCCGCGATCAGCCCGGCCAGCACCATGACGACCAGGAAGCTGAGCTGCGGCACGCGCAGCGCGAGGTTGTAGGCCGCGTACGCCCCGACCGCCATGAACGCGGCGTGGCCGAGCGAGATCTGGCCGCAGTAGCCGACCAGCAGGTTGAGGCCGATGGCGGCGAGCGCCAGGATGAGGAACGGGATCACGATCGAAAGGAACAGGTAGTCGCTCGCCACGAACGGCACGATGCCGAAGGCGAACGCGAGCAGGCCGAAGACGAACACGCGGTCCTGCAGGATCGGCAGCATCTGCTGGTCCGAGGCGTAGCTCGACTTGAACTGGCCGTTTTCGCGGTAGAGCATCGCTAGACCCGGTCGATGTGCTTTTCGCCGAAGAGGCCTTCCGGCCGCACCAGCAGAAAGAGCAGCGCCAGCATGTACGCGAACCAGTTCTCGATGCCGCCGCCGGCAAGGTCGAACCACCTCACCATCACCGGCCCGAGGAACACTTCCGCCATCTTCTCGCCGACGCCGATGATGAGGCCCCCGACGATCGCGCCCGGCACCGAGGTGAAGCCGCCGAGGATCACCACCGGCAGCGCCTTCAGCGCCACCAGGGAAACCGAGAACTGCACGCCGAGCTTCGCGCCCCAGATCACGCCCGCCACCAGCGCCACCAGGCCCGCCACCGACCAGACGATGACCCAGATGCGGTTGAGCGGGATG
>SCUF01000372.1 GCA_004298325.1 Betaproteobacteria bacterium
CCACCGCATGCGCCTGATCGGCCGCGAGAAGGGCTACCACGGCGTCAATTTCGGCGGCACCGCGGTCGGCGGCATCGTCGGCAACCGCAAGATCTTCGGCGCGCTGGTCGCGGGCGTCGACCACATCCGCCACACGCATGATCCGGCGAAGAACGCCTTTTCGCGCGGCCAGCCGAAACACGGCGCGGAACTGGCCGACGATCTGGAGCGCCTCTGCCAGCTGCACGACCCTTCGACCATCGCGGCGATGATCGTCGAGCCGGTCGCCTGCTCGGCGGGCGTGTTCGTGCCGCCGCAGGGCTACCTGCAGCGGCTGCGCGAGATCTGCGACCGCCACGGCATCCTGCTCATCTTCGACGAAGTGATCAACGCGTGGGGGCGGCTGGGCAAGCCTTTCGCCTCGGAATATTTCGGCGTCACGCCCGATCTCATCACGACGGCGAAGGGCATCACCAACGGCACGGTGCCGATGGGCGCGGTCTTCATGAAGGAAGACCTCTACCAGGCGTTCATGACCGGGCCGGAAAACGCCATCGAGATGCCGCACGGCTATACCTATTCGGCGCACCCCGTGGCCTGCGCGGCCGGACTCGGAACCATGGACGTGTACGAAGAGGAGGGGTTGCTGACGCGGGTGGGCGAGATCGCGCAGTACTGGGAAGACGCCGCGCACGCGCTCAAGGATTGTCCCAACGTGGTCGACATCCGCAACATCGGCCTGATCGCGGCGGTGGAACTGGCGCCGCGCGCGGGCGCGCCGGGGGCGCGCGGCTTCGAGGCGCACGTCAAGGCGTTCGAGAAGGGCGCCTACATCCGCGTCTCGGGAGACATCCTCGCTTTTGCGCCGCCGCTCATCATCCAGAAATCGGAGATCGACCAGCTCTTCGGCACGGCACGCGAGGTGCTGAAGACGCTCGCCTGAAGGAGCCGAGTCGCGGCGCGGGCCATGGCGTCGAGGTCCACCCCCGGCGGCATCCTCATCGGCCTGCTGGGGACGGTGTTCGCGCTGATCGGCGCCGGGATGGCGTGGCAGAACGTCAGCACGCCGCTCGAAAATGAGAGGCGCGTTCGCACCTGGGAGGAGGTGCCGGCCACGCTGCTCGAGGCGCGACGGCAGCAAAAGCGCCTCTCGGTTCGTTATCGCTACGAGTACCGCGGCGCCGAGCGCACGGGCGAGCGCGTCGGTTTCTACGATAACCACTTCGGTGGGCCCTTTGAGGAGTTGCGGCGCGAGCAACTGAGCGCGTTTCGAGCGCGCCTTGCAGAGGGCGGCGGCATGACCGTCTGGGTCAATCCGCAGAATCCCGGCGAAGCACTGATCGACCGGCGCATCCTGTGGCCCGTGGTCAGGAAAGATCTGCTCGGTCCCGGCTTCCTGTGTGCGATCGGATTGATCTTCGCCTTCCTGGGTTTCTTCATCATCCGCGACCACCGCAAGACTGCGGAAGAACTGGCCGCGGCGCTCGGCACGAAGCAGCCGCTTCATGGCGGTGGCCGTGGTTTTCCGCTCGGTTCCTGGCTCATGGCGCTCGTGTGGAACGGTGCCGTGCTCCTGACGCAGGTGTCGGGTATGAAACCCGCAATCGGCGCGCCGCGATGGGTCGGCTATCTGGTGATCGGCGCGCTCGGCGCCATCGGTTTGTTGCTGTTACTGAACGCCGCGCGCGCGACATTTCAGACGCGCCGCTACGGCGGGATCGCACTGGATCTCGATCCATTTCCAGGCGTGATTGGGGGCGCGCTCACGGGCACACTCGTCGTGCCGATTTCCTATGGCCCTTCGAACCAGTTCACCGCGACGCTGAGCGCCGTCGAACATGGCAGTTATCGGGGACCTGGGGGCTCCTCCAGGATTTCCCGGCGGATTCTGTTCCGCGAGAAGGCAACGGTTGCTGCGCAGAAGGCCCCGGGAGGCACTCGGCTGGAGGTTCGCTTCGCGCTACCCGCCGCGGCCCCGGTGAGCGAGGGCTACGGCGAGCCGGTGCAGTGGACGATCGAGACCAAGGGACGAAAATTCATTCGCTGGACGCTTGCCTTCGAAGCGGCACGCGCGGGCTTCGAGGAGGAGTTCGAGATCCCTGTCGTGAAGCGCTGACGCGGGAACCGCAGCCGCCTATTTCGCGGCGCCGCGGACCACGTCCAGCCGCCGGCCGCGCATCGGAAGCTTGAGGCGCGGCGGGTTGACGAGCTCGCGCAGGTAGTTGGGCAGCGCGAACACGCCCTCGTGGGCCTCGCCGTTGTAGAACCTCAGGTCCGGCAGCCGCCGCTGCTCGATGCGCCGGTCGATCTCGTCGGCGGTGAAGCTCTTGGGGTCGAGCTTGTCGGAACAGACCGCGAGCGCGCACAGCGTGCCGGCGAGCGGCACGAAGAGCGCGTAGGGACGCACGAGGCGAAACAGGCCGTTCAGCCGCTGCGCGAGCTCGGCGACCCTCTGCGGCTGCACGAGCGGCAGCCCGATGGGCGTCGCGAGAGCGCCGCCTGGTGCGAGCGCCAGGCGGCAGCTGCGCAGGAATTCCGGCGTATCCAGGCCGTCCGGCGGTGCGAGCGGCCCGTCCGCATCGAGCGCGATCAGGTCGAAGCGCTGTTCGGTCTCGCGCAGGAAGGCAGGCGCTTCATCGCCGGATCGCGAGTGCAGTTCGATCGCGGGATGCTTGAGCGCCTGCGCGGCCGAACCGCCGTCTGCGCCGCCGACGATCAGGACCCGCTTCGGGGCCGGATGCGCGGTGAGCGCGGGATGGACCAGGTTTTCCTGGAAGAAGAACCCTGCGTGCCGAGGCTCGAGATCGTTCATGTTGTTATTGACCCCGTTCGGCCCGCCGTCACTCGTCCCGGATCTCCGCGGCAACGCTGTCGATCAGGCGGCGGGCGATCGAGATTCTGCTCGGAAGCTTCGGCAATTGCAAGACGTCGAACCAGCCTGCGGCTTCGATTTCACCCGCCCGCGGCCGCAGTTCGCCCGCGGCCCAGTCGCACACGAAGGCGATCATGAGCGAGTGCGGGAAAGGCCACGGCTGGCTCGCGAAGTAGCGCGCGCGCGTCACCGTCACGCCGACCTCTTCTTCGACTTCGCGCGCCAGGCACTGCTCGAGCGTCTCGCCCGGCTCGACGAAGCCGGCGAGCGCGCTGTACATGCCGGGCGGAAAGTGCGGACTGCGGCCAAGGAGCAGCTCGCGCCCGCGGCGCACCAGCGCCATCACCGCGGGCGCGATGCGCGGATAGGCGGCGAGCTGGCAGGCGGAGCAGACGCGCGCATGCTCTTCGGCCCTCGCATCCGTGGCCGCGCCGCAGCGGCCGCAGAACTGGTGCGAGCGGTCCCAGTCGATCAGCTGCAGGGCGCGGCCGGCGAGCGCGAAGTGCGCGTCCTCCAGCACCGAAAACAGCGTCCGCAGACCTTCCCACTGCGTTCCGGGCGGCGCCGTCGCCTGCGCGGCCGTCTCGGCGGTCCAGCAGGGGGTCCCCTCCAGCCGCCCTAAATAGAGGGTCCGAAGCAGCGTGAGACCGGACAGATCGTGGTTTGCGGGCGACGCCAGCCGCGCCCAGGACGGCCGCGCCGGCACCCGCAGATCGTCCGAAGGCGCGGCGCTCGGCGGGCCCAGTTCGACCAGCAGCCGGTCCTCGCGAAACACGAACCACAGGCCCGCGCCGGCTTCGGTCCCGGCGCCGCTGCCGCCGACGAAGCGCGGC
>SCUF01000373.1 GCA_004298325.1 Betaproteobacteria bacterium
GCCATGGCGCAGATTCTGGTGGTGGACGACGAGGTTGGCATCCGTGAGCTGCTCTCGGAGATCCTCGCCGACGAGGGCCATGACGTGCTGCTCGCGGACGACGCGGAGGCGGCGCGCAAGTTGCGCGAGCGGCTGCGCCCGGACCTGGTGCTGCTCGACATCTGGATGCCCGACACCGACGGCATTACGCTGCTCAAGGAATGGGCGGCGAGCGGCCAGCTCACCATGCCGGTCGTCATGATGTCGGGCCATGGCACGATCGAGACCGCGGTCGAGGCGACCCGCGTCGGCGCGCTCGATTACCTCGAGAAGCCGATCGCCCTGCAGCGACTGCTGGCGACCGTGAAGCGCGCCCTGCGCCACACCGAAGTCGTGCTGCCGCAGGGCCTGTCGCTGGCCACGCTCGGCCGCGCCCCGGCGCTGGCAGAATTGAAGCGCAGGCTGGCGCAGCTCGCGCAACTCGCGGCGCCCTTGATGCTGCGCGGCGAACGCGGCATGCGGCCGGAGCTGTTCGCGCGCCTGCTGGCTGCGCCGGGGGCGCCGTTTCTGGTCGGCGAGGCCCTGCTCGCGGAGGCCTCCTCGGACCTGCTCACACGCGCCATGGGCGGGATCCTTTTCGTTCCCGATTTGTCGCGGCTGGGTCGCGTGGAGCAGAAGGGCCTCGAGTTTCTCCTCGCGCGCGCCGACCGGCACAAGGTGCGGCTGGTGACCTTCTCGCCGCTCGAGCCGAGGGCGCTGGCGGAAAAGCACGACTTCGATCCCGAGCTGGCGGCGCGCCTGGCGGAGCTGGTGGTGCGCCTGCCACCGCTGCGCAGCTTCGCCGAAGACGTGCCCGACTTCGCCGCGCTGATCCTGGCGCAGCTGGTCGAGGCGCGCAGCTGCCCGCCGCGACGACTGAACGTCGCCGCGCTCAACGCGCTGCGGCATTACGCGTGGCCCGGCAACCTGGCGGAGCTGGAGAGCGCGGTGACCAACCTGGCGCACTCCGCGCTCGACGAGGAGGTGCGGCTGGAGGATGTCGAGCGCGTGCTGGCAGCGCAGACGGCGCCGGCCGCGCCGCCGGAGCTCGCGCTCGATCGGCCCTACCGCGAAGCGCGCGAGGCGTTCGAACGCATCTATTTCGAAAACCTGCTGGCGCGCGAACGCGGCAGCATGTCGCGCGTCGCCGAGCGCTCCGGACTCGAGCGCACCCATCTCTATCGCAAGCTCAAGGCGCTGGGATTGGCGGTCGGGCGGCGGGACGAGGGGTGAAGATGCGGGCGACCGTCATGCCGCCGGAGGCACCGCGGTGAAAATTGTCATCCTGGGCGCCGGGCAAGTCGGCGCATCGGTCGCGGAAAGTCTGGTTTCGGAGCAGAACGACATCACGGTGGTCGACGTGGATGCGGCCCGCCTGCACGCGCTGCAGGACCGACTCGACCTGCGTACGGTCACCGGCAGCGCCTCGCATCCTACGGTGCTGATGGAAGCGGGCATCGAGGATGCCGACCTGCTGATCGCAGTGACGCAGTCCGACGAGACCAACCTGGTGGCGTGCAAGCTCGCTTCGCGGCTGTTCAACGTGCCGCGCCGCATCGTGCGCGTGCGCGCGACCGATTTCCTCAATGACGAAAAGGTGCTCGGCCCGGATGGCTTCGAGGTCGATCTCTCGATCTGCCCGGAGCAGGTGCTCACCGACTACATCGTGAAGCTGGTCGAATTTCCGGAGGCCCTGCAGGTGCTGGATTTCGCCGGCGGCAGGGTGAGCCTGGTGGCGGTGCGCGCCTACGAGGGCGGGCCGCTGGTGGGGCATCCGATCAAGGATCTGCGCCAGCACATCCCGGGCGTCGACACGCGCATCGTCGCGATCTTCCGCAAGGACGCCGCCCTGGCACTGGACGGCAACACCGTGATCGAGGCGAACGACGAGGTGTTCTGCCTCGCGGCGGCGAAGGACATCCGGCAGGTGATGCGCGAGCTGCGCCGCATGGACCAGCCGGTGCGTCGGATCATGATCGCGGGAGGCGGCAATATCGGCCTGCGCCTGGCGCGCACGCTCGAGACCGACTACTCGGTACGCATCATCGAGCACAACAAGCGGCGCTGCGAAGCGTTGGCCGCCAAACTTGAGCGCGCGCTGGTGCTCAACGGCGACGGCACCGACGAGGAGCTGCTCGAGCAGGAAAGCATCGGCGACATGGACCTGTTCGTCGCGGTCACCAACGACGACGAGAACAACATCATGAGCTCGCTGCTGGCCAAGCGCATGGGGGCACGCCGTGTCGTGTCCCTCATCAACCGCCGGAGCTATGTCGACCTGGTGCAGGGGGCGCAGATCGACATCGCGATCTCGCCGGCGCAGGCCACCATCGGCAAGTTGCTGGCGCACGTGCGCCGCGGCGACGTCGTGGCGGTGCACTCGCTGCGCCGCGGCGCCGCCGAAGCGCTCGAGGCGGTGGTGCACGGCGATCGCGACTCCTGCCGCGTCACGGACCGGCGCGTCGAGGAAATCGAACTGCCACCCGGCACGACCATCGGCGCGATCGTGCGCGGCGAAGAGGTGCTGATGGCGCACCACGACACGCGCATCCTCGCCGAGGACCACGTCATCGTCTTCGTCACCGACAAGAAGATCCTGCCCAGGGTGGAACGCCTGTTCCAGGTCGGGGCGCGCTTCCTGTAGCGGCGGCGGCCGGCATGCACATCGGCGCCGTGCTCAACCACCTCGGGCTGGTGGTCATGCTGTTCGCGGCCTGCCTGCTGGTGCCGCTGGCCATCTCGCTCGGCTTGGGCGATGGCGCCGCTCACGCCTACCACGAGGCGATCGTCGCAACCCTGCTGGTGGGCGCAGTCCTCTGGCTGGGCACGCGACGCCTGCGCCGCGAACTTCAGGTGCGCGATGGTTTTCTGCTGGTGGCGCTCGTCTGGACCGTGCTGCCCGCGTTTGCGACCTTGCCGTTGCTGATCTTCCTTCCGGGACTGTCGATCACCGATGCCTATTTCGAGGCGGTGTCGGGGCTCACCGCGAGCGGCGCGACCGTGCTCTCGGGCCTTGACGCGCTGCCGCCATCCATCAACCTCTGGCGCGGCTTCATGATCTGGCTCGGCGGCATGGGCGTGCTGGTGCTCGCCGTGGCGATCATGCCGCTGCTGGGCGTCGGCGGATCGCAGCTGTACAAGGCGGAAACCCCGGGACCGATGAAGGATACCAAGCTCACGCCGCGCATCGCCGAAACGGCCAAGGGCCTGTGGCTGGTCTATTTCGCGCTGACCGTCTTCTGCATGCTCGCCTATCGCTGGGCGGGCATGTCGTGGATCGACGCGGTCATGCATGGCTTTACCACCATGGGCCTGGGTGGCTTTTCCACCCACGATGCGAGCTTCGCCTACTGGAACTCCCCCAAGATCGAGGCCGTGGCGATGATGTTCATGCTGGTGGCGGGCGTGAACTTCGCCACGCACTTCCTGGCCTGGCGCAAGCTCTCGCTGGCGCCCTATCGACGCGATCCGGAGGCGACCATCTATCTGGCAGTGCTGTTCGCCTCGGTGCTGATGATCGCGCTCTACCTGGTGGCGATGGGGGTCTATGCGGATTTCGGCACCGCGCTGCGCTATGCGGGCTTCAACGTCATCTCGATTGCAACCACGACCGGCTACGCCAACACCGATTTCAATCTCTGGCCGATCTTCGCGCCGCTGTGGATGCTGTTCCTGTGCAGCTTCGTCTGCTGTTCCGGCTCCACCGGCAGCGGCGTGAAGATGATTCGCGCCCAGATCCTGTTCAAGCAGAGCCTGCGCGAGCTGCTGCGCATCATCCATCCCAAGCTGCATCGCCCGGTGAAGTTCTCCGGCCACGCCATCGAGAACAACATCGTGTTCGCTGTGCTGGCGTACATCTTCGTCTACATCGCCTGCATCAGCCTGTCGACTCTGCTGCTGGCAGCCAGTGGCCTGGACGCGATCACCGGTTTTTCCGCGGCGGTCGCCGCGATCAACAACATGGGCCCCGGCCTGGGCGAAGTCGGGCCCGCCACGAACTATCAGGTGATGAACGATTTCCAGACCTGGTTGTTGACCTTCCTGATGCTGCTCGGAAGGCTCGAGCTGTTCACGCTGCTGGTGGTGCTGACACCCGCCTTCTGGCGGCGCTAGGGCGCGCGGCCCGCCATTCAGGCTTTCTTCTTCTTGACGCGCTGCGGCCGGCTCTTGCCGTAGCTGCCCTTGTAGATCTTGCCCTTGCGCGTGCGCTTGTCGCCCTTGCCCATCTCGATTCTCCCTAAGTGGATACTCCCGAAATTATATCGGCCGGCTCGTACGCCAGGTATGGCGCGAGCCAGCGCTCGGCATCGGCGACGCTCATGCCCTTGCGTCGCGCGTAGTCCTCGACCTGGTCACGGCCGATTTTTCCGACGGCGAAGTAGCTCGCCTCGGGGTGTGAGAGGTAAAAACCGGACACCGCCGATGCCGGCAGCATGGCGTAGGATTCGGTGAGCCGCATGCCGGCATTGGCAGGCGCATCGAGCAGGGCGAACAGCGGTCCCTTTTCGGTGTGGTCGGGACAGGCGGGATAGCCGGGCGCCGGCCGGATGCCGCGGTAGGTCTCCGCAATCAGGGCGTCTCGCGTGAGGTGTTCCTCCGCGGCGTAGCCCCAGAACTCGCGCCGCACGCGCTCGTGCAGGTGCTCGGCGAAGGCTTCTGCCAGGCGATCGGCGAGCACTTTCAGCATGATCGCAGAATAGTCATCGTGCTGCGCTTCGAACTCGGCGACGCGCGCATCGAAGCCGCCGGCGCAGACCGCGAAGGCACCGATGAAATCGTGCACGCCCGAATCCTTCGGTGCCATGAAATCGGCCAGGCAGAGGTTCGGCCGGCCGGCCGGCTTGCGATTCTGCTGCCGCAGGTTGTGCCACGTCATCAGGACGCGGCGCCGGGATTCGTCGGCGAAGATCTCGATGTCATCCTGGTTCACCTGTGCTGCCGCGAACAGGCCGTACACGCCGTCAGCCCGGATCCATTTCCCGCTCACGACGCGCTCGAGGCTCGCCAGCGCCTCGGCGTGGAGCTTGCGCGCCGCCTCGCCTACGACCGGGTCGTCCAGGATCTTCGGAAAGGCACCGGACAGCTCCCAGGCCTGGAAGAACGGCGTCCAGTCGATGTACGGGATCAGCTTTTCCAGCGGATAGTCGGCCATCTGCGAGACCCCGAGGCGACGCGGTCGCGGCGGCGCGTAGCGCGTCCAGTCCGTCTTCAGTCCGCGCTGGCGGGCCTCGGCCAGGGAATGCAGTGGCCCGGGCCCCTTCTTTGCCGCGTGCTGCGCGCGAATGCGCGCGTAATCCGCGCGTACCGAGGCGTCGAATGCCGCGCACCCATCGGGCGACAGCAGGCTCTGCACCACGGCCACGCTGCGGGAGGCGTCCGGCACGTAGACCACGGGAGCCTCGTACTGCGGCGCAATCTTTACGGCCGTATGCGCGCGCGACGTGGTGGCGCCGCCGATCAGAAGCGGCAGCGTAAAGTTCTGGCGCTGCATCTCGCGCGCCACGTGCGCCATTTCCTCAAGGGAGGGCGTGATGAGGCCGGACAGGCCGATCGCATCGGCCTGTTCGCGCCGCGCCACGTCGAGAATCGTCTGCGCCGGCACCATGACGCCGAGATTCACCACATCGTAGTTATTGCACTGAAGCACGACCGCGACGATGTTCTTGCCAATATCGTGGACGTCGCCCTTCACCGTGGCAATCACCAGCTTGCCCTTGGCGCGGGCCGCCTCGCCGCTCCTGGCTTTCTCGGCTTCGATGAAGGGGATCAGGTGGGCGACCGCCTGCTTCATGACACGCGCCGACTTGACGACCTGCGGCAGGAACATCTTTCCGGCGCCGAACAGGTCGCCGACCACGTTCATGCCTTTCATGAGCGGCCCCTCGATGACCTCGATCGGCCTCGGGTACTTGCGCCGCGCCTCTTCCGTGTCCTCGACGATGTGGCTGGTCAGGCCATTGACCAGCGCGTGCACCAGCCGCTGCTCGACAGACGCGCGGCGCCAGGCGCCATCCTCGCGTTCAAGCTTTGCACCGCCCCTGAACGTGGCGGCGTATTCGACCAGCCGTTCCGTGGCATCGGCCCTGCGGTTGAAGATCACGTCCTCGACGCGGCTGCGCAACTCCGGCTCGATCTGCTCGTAGACGCCGAGCTGGCCCGCGTTGACGATGCCCATCGACAGGCCTGCGGCCACCGCGTGGTAGAGGAAAACCGTGTGCATCGCTTCGCGCACCGGGTCGTTGCCGCGGAACGAAAACGACAGGTTCGAGACGCCGCCGGAAACGTGCGTGCCGGGCAGGTGCCCACGGATCCAGCGCGTCGCTTCGAGAAAATCGAGGCCGTAGCGCGCATGCTCTTCCAGGCCGGTGGCGAGGGCGAAGATGTTCGGATCGAAAATGATGTCCTCGGCGGGAAAGCCGACGCGCGAGGTGAGCAGCGCGTGGGCACGCCCGCAGATCGCGATGCGCCGCTCGAGGGTGTCGGCCTGCCCCTGCTCGTCGAACGCCATCACCACCACCGCGGCGCCGTAGCGGCGCGCCAGGCATGCATGGCGCAGAAACTCGTCCTCGCCTTCCTTGAGGCTGATCGAATTCACGATGCCCTTGCCCTGCAGGCACTTCAGGCCGGCCTCGATCACGGACCATTTGGACGAATCCACCATGACCGGCACGCGCGCGATATCGG
>SCUF01000035.1 GCA_004298325.1 Betaproteobacteria bacterium
CTGGCGCGCGAATTCAAGTCGGTGGCCGGCGCCAACCTGGTGATCGAGAAGTACAACCCCAAGCCCGACTCCGACGAAGAAGACGCCGCGCAGCTCGACGGCATCGAGCCGCAGCAGCTCATGTCGGGCGAGCAGTTCTACCTCGGGCTGGCGGTGAGCCGGCTGGAGCGCAAGCAGTCGATCGCGGCGCTCAACCCCGCGCGCGAGCGGCTGCTGGAGTACGACCTCGCGCGCGCCGTCGCGCGCGTCGGCCACGCCGAGCGGCCGATCATCGGCCTGATGAGCGCGCTGCCCGTGCTGGGCGAGAAGTTCAACCCGTTCACGCGCCAGAGCTCAGAGCCCTGGGTGCTGGCGAACGAGCTGAAGCGCGATTTCGAGGTCCGCGCGGTCAACATGACCGCTACCGCGATCGACAAGGACATCAACGTGCTGCTGGTGATCCATCCGCGCGACATCCCGGAGACGGCCGAGTACGCCCTCGACCAGTTCGTGCTGCGCGGCGGGCGGCTGGTGGTGTTCGTCGATCCCTACGCCTACTTCGACCAGCAGCAGGGCCCGATGCCCGGCATGGGCGGCGGCGCCACGAGCTCGACCCTGCCGCGGCTGTTCAAAGCCTGGGGCGTGACGCTGGAGCCGGGCAAGGTGATTGCCGACGTCGTATTCGCTTCCGGCGGCGGGCAGCGCTATACGCCGACGGTGCTCTCGCTCAATCGCACGGCGTTCAATCGCGAGGACATCGTCACCAGCCAGATCGAATCGCTGCTCTACGCCTTCGGCGGCGCCTTCGAGGTCAAGCCGGCTGCGGGCCTCAGGCTGACCGAGCTGGTGAAGAGCTCGCCCAATTCGATGCGCGTAGACAACGCAGTGGCGGCAGTCTCCGGCGACGCCGCGACCAAGAGCTTCAAACCGGAGGGCAGGAGCCTGCCGCTCGCGCTGCGGCTGCAGGGCCGCTTCAAGACCGCGTTCGCCGAGGGCGCGCCGAAGAGCGCGGCGCCCACCGCCAAGGGCGCGGAGCCCAAACCCGCGGCGACCGAGCCGCCGCTCAGGGAATCGGCCAAGGACAACGCCGTGGTGCTGGTCGGCGACGTCGACATGCTGAACGACGGCGCGGCGGTGGACGTGCAGGAGATCTTCGGGCGCCGCATCGTGGTGCCCTCCAACGGCAACCTCGCGTTCGCGCAGAGCATCCTCGAACAGCTCGCCGCCGGCGACGAGCTGATCTCGCTCCGCAGCCGCGCCGCCGCATTCCGCCCGCTCACCGTGGTGCGGGAGATGGAGGCCGAGGCGCAGCAGCAGTACTTCGGCAAGATCCAGTCGCTCGAGTCCGAGCTGCAGAAGACCACCGAGAAGATGCAGGACCTGCAGAAGGCGCGCGGCGCCGCCGCCAAGGGCGGCGCGCAGATCCTCACGCCCGAAGAGCAGGCCGAGATCGAGAACTTCCGCAAGAAGGTCGTCGTGGTGCGCAAGGAACTCAAGGACCTGCGCAAGAACCTGCGCCAGGACGCCGAAGCGCTGGTCTTCTGGACCAAGGTGGGCAACATCGCGCTGATGCCGCTCGCCGTGGCGCTCGCGGGATTGATCGTGGCGCTCGCGCGGCGCCGGCGGCAGGCCGCGGCCGCATGAACGCGCGCATCGCAGCGATCCTGGTCGCGGCGCTCCTCGTGCTCGGGGGCGGCGCGCTGTTCCTGCAGCAGCAGGGCCGCTCGCAGCGACCGGCCGAATCCGGCGCGCTCGGTCAGCCGCTGCTGAAGGGTCTCCAGGCCGCTGCGGTGAGCGCCATCCGGATCGGCGAACCGGGCGCGACCCTCACGCTCGAGCGCAGGGACGCACGCTGGGTCATCGCCGAGCGCGCCGGCTTTCCGGCCGATCTCGGCAAGGTGCGCGACTTCGTCATCCAGGCGATCGCGCTGAAAGTCGGCCAAAGCGAGCCGATCGGCGACCAGGACCGGGCGCGGTTGCAGCTGGATGCCGCGGGCGCGCGGGTCGAGTTCAGGGACGCACGGGGCAAGACGCTGGCGAGCTTCATTGCCGGCAGGAAATTCTTCAGGCGCGAGCCGGAGAACCCCGACAAGGCGGCAGCCGACGGGCGCTTCGTGCTGCTGCCCGACGATCCCGGTCGCGTCGTCGTCGTCGCCAGCCCGCTGACGCAGGTCACGACCCGCACCGCGGAGTGGGTCAGCCGCCAGGGGCTCGCGATCGAGAAGCTGCGCCTGCTCGAGTATCGGCCCGCCGCCGGCGAAGGCTGGAAAATCGAGCGGGCGGGCGACAACGCCGAATGGCAGCTCGCGGGGGCGAAGCCGCACGAGAAACTCGAGATCACGAAGGCCAATGCCGCCGCCTACTCGCTGCAGAACCTGGACATCGCGGACGTGGCGGCCCGCGATTTGAAACCCGAGGACAGCGGGCTCGCTCAGCCCGCGCAGATTACCGCCGCAACGTTCGAGGGCCTGACTTACACGATCAAGGTAGGCAAACCCGCTGGCGAGCAGTACCCCGTCGCGTTCACCGTGGCGGGCGAGCCGAAAGCCGAAGGCAAGGACGCCGAGGAGCGCAATCGCAAGCTCGCCGAGCGCCTGCCGCGCGAGAAGGCGCTCGCGGACTACGTGCTGCTGGTCGCCAAGGGCCGGCTGGACGACGTGCTCAAAGCCCGCGCCGAGCTGCTCGCCAAGCCGCAAGAGCAGAAGAAGTAGCGCGGCCCTGCGGGATACAATTCCCGCGCGTGGAACCGCACGTTTCCGAAATCGTCGGCATCATCCAGCTGGTGGTCGCGCCGGTATTCCTGCTCACGGCGGTGGGCACGATCATCGCGGCGCTCAACATGCGGCTCGGGCGCGCCGTGGACCGGCGCCGCGTGCTGGAAGAAAAGCTGGGCGCGCTGGCGAACGACGAGGCCGGGACGGCGCGCGACGAGCTGGCGCAGATCGGTCGGCGCATCCGCAACGTGTATCTCGCGATCCTGTTCGCGGTGCTTTCGGCGCTTTTCGTCTGCCTGCTGATCGCGGGTGCCTTCATCGGGGCCATGATGTCCGCCGAGCTGACGCGCACCATCGCGGCGCTGTTCGTGGTAGCCATGCTCGCGCTGACTGCGAGCCTGCTGCTGTTCCTGCGCGAGATCTTCCTCGCCGTCTCGACGCCGCGGCACGTGCCGAAATGACGCTCGCCTGCACGCGCGCCGGCTCGGGCGGCACGCCGATCGTGTTGGTGCACGGCTTTGCCTGCGACCGCGGGGACTGGCGCGCGCAGCTCGAGCATTTTTCGCCGGCGCGGCAGGTGATCGCGTGCGACCTGCCCGGGCACGGCGCCTCGCCGGGCGGCGCCGCCGATTGCACCATCGAGCGCTTCGGCGACGCAGTGACGGCGCTGCTCGAAGACCTCGCTGCGCCCGCGCTGCTGGTCGGACACAGTCTCGGCTGCCGCGTCGTGCTGCAGGCCTATCGCCGCGCGCCTGCGCGCGCGACGGCCCTGGTGCTGGTCGATGGCAGCCGCATGGGCACGGGCGACCCGGCGCAGGCCGCCGATGCGATGCGCGCGGCGATCGACTTCGCCGGTTATCCGGCGTTCGCCGAAGCGCTCTTTTCCGGAATGTTCCTGGCGCGGACTGCGGCGGCGGTATCGGTCATCGAACGCGCCAAGCGCCTGCCGGCGGCCATCGGTTCCGCTCTTTTTCCGGCGATGGTGCGCTGGGATGCCGCGCACATGGATGCCGCACTTGGCGCGGTGCGCGTTCCACTGCTCGTCATTCAGAGCACGACCATCAACGCGGAGCGCAAGCGCGTGCCGCTGCAAGCCGGACAGACCACGCCCTGGCTCGATCTGGTGCGCAGCCGCGTGCCGGGCGCGCGCATCGAGGTGATTGCGGACACCGGGCACTTTCCGCAGATCGAAACGCCCGAGCGGGTGAACGCGCTGATCGCGTCGCTGGGCTGAGCGCGCGCCTCAGCTTTTCGCCTTCTCCTGCGGCTGCGCGGCCAGCACTGCGCCGCCTGCAGCGCGCGTCCTGAGGCGCCGGTCGAGCGCATCGATGTACGAGTAGATCACCGGCACCACCACCAGCGTGAGCAGGGTGGACGTGATGACGCCGCCGATGATCGCGCGCCCCATCGGCGCCTGCTGCTCGGCGCCCTCGCCCAGGCCGATCGCGAGCGGCAGCATGCCGAAGATCATCGCCGAGGTCGTCATGAGAATCGGCCGCAGGCGCACCTGCCCGGCGGCGAGCAGCGCCTCGACCCGGCCGAGACCGTCGCGCTGGCCCTTGTTGGCGAAATCCACCAGCAGGATCGCGTTCTTGGTCACCAGGCCCAGCAGGAACACGATCCCGATCATGGAAAAGATGTTGAGCGTGGTGCCGGTGACGAGCAGCGCCAGCATCACGCCGACGGCGGACAGCGGCAGCGACGCCATGATCGCCACCGGCTGCAGGAAACTGCCGAACTGGGAAGCGAGCACGATGTAGATGAAGATCACGGCGAGCGCCAGCGCGCCGACGATGGCCGCGTTGATCTCCTGCTGGTCCTGGATCTGGCCGCCGATGTCGAAGCGCAGCCCCGGCGGCAGCGGGTAGGCGCGCACCAGTTCCTGCACCTCCTTGCCGGCGTCGCCGCTCGGCCGGCC
>SCUF01000036.1 GCA_004298325.1 Betaproteobacteria bacterium
CCGGCATCGAGCGCCGAGCGCAGGCGCACGCGCAGCGTCTCGCGCGGCGCGTTCATCGTCAGCTTTTCCATGCAGTTGATGAAAATCAGCCCGTCGCCGCGCTTGGCCGCCATGGTGCGGCCGACGTGGTTCTGCGTCGCCTCGGCCAGCCGCCCGAGATCGAACAGCACCTTCGACTTGTCGGAGCTGGCCGCGTTGTACTTGAAGAGCTTCGCTTTCTCGCTGACGAACCGCGTCTGGAAGTGCCGGTCGGAAACCGTCGGCACCATGGCGTCGGAAATATGGCCGATGCCGCCCAGGCGGGCGCCTTCGAGCGCGAGCGCCGCCGCGGAGATGTCCACGCCCATGCCGCCGATCATGATCGGCACGAGTTCGCGCTCGCCCAGTTGCAGGCGGAAATCATCGACCCGCTTCAATGCCGCCACCAGGCGCGAATGATCGAGCGAGCGCGGCTCAGGCCGCTTCGCGCTCCGCGCGCCGCCGCTCGTTTTCCCTGAGGAAGCGCTTGCGCAGGCGAATCGACTTCGGCGTGATCTCGACCAGCTCGTCGTCGGCGATGAATTCCACCGCGTATTCGAGCGTGAGGTGGATCGGGGGCGTGAGGTCGATGGCTTCGTCCTTGCCCGAGGCGCGCACGTTGGTGAGCTGCTTGGTGCGGATCGGATTGACCGTGAGGTCGTTGTCGCGGCTGTGGATGCCGATGATCATGCCCTCGTACACCGGGTCGCCGGGGCTGACGAACATGCGGCCGCGCTCCTGCAGCTTCCACAGCGCGTAGGCCACGGCGACGCCGTCGTCCTGCGACACCAGCACGCCGTTGCGGCGCTCGCCGATGTCGCCCTTGGGCGGCGCGTATTCGTCGAACACGTGGCTCGCGAGTCCCGTGCCGCGCGTCAGCGTGAGGAACTCGCCCTGGAAACCGATCAGGCCGCGCGCCGGAACGCGGTACTCGAGGCGCACGCGCCCCCGGCCGTCGGGCTGCATGTCGCGCAGTTCGCCGCGGCGCCGGCCGAGCTCCTCCATCACGGCGCCCTGGTGCGCCTCTTCGAAGTCCACCGTGAGCATCTCGTAAGGCTCGTGCAGTTCGCCGTCTACCGTCTTGGTGACCACGCGCGGCCGCGACACGGCGAGCTCGTAGCCCTCGCGGCGCATGTTCTCGAGCAGGATCGTGAGATGCAGCTCGCCGCGCCCCGAGACGATGAAGGTATCGGAATCGGTCGGGTACTCGACGCGCAGCGCGACGTTGCTCTTGGTTTCGCGTTCCAGGCGCTCGCGGATCTGGCGGCTGGTGACGAACTTGCCCTCGCGGCCGGCGAGGGGCGACGCATTCACCAGGAAGTTCATCGTCAGCGTCGGCTCGTCCACTTCCAGCAACGGCAGCGCCTCCGGATGCTCGGGGTCGCACAGGGTCGCACCGATCCCGATTTCCTCGATGCCGTTCACCAGCACGATGTCGCCCGCCAGCGCCTCGTCCACGACCGTGCGCTCCAGGCCCTCGAAGGTCAGCACCTGGTTGACGCGCGCCCTGAGCGGCGTCGCACCGGGGCCGCTGCACAGCACCACGTCCTGCAGCGGCCGCAGCCGCCCGCGG
>SCUF01000374.1 GCA_004298325.1 Betaproteobacteria bacterium
GGCGATCTTTCCCGGGATCCAGGGCGGGCCGCTGATGCACGCCATCGCCGCCAAGGCGGTGGCGTTCGGCGAGGCGCAGCGGCCCGAGTTCCGCGACTACCAGAAGCAGGTGCTGAAGAATGCCCAGGTCATGGCCGCGACGCTCGCGCGCCGCGGCCTGCGCATCGTCTCGGGGCGCACCGAGTGTCACCTCATGCTGGTCGACCTGCGCGCCAAGCGAATTACCGGCAAGGTGGCGGAGGAGGCGCTCGGCGCGGCCAACATCACCGTCAACAAGAATGCCATCCCGAACGATCCGCAGAAGCCGACCGTCACGTCCGGCATCCGCATCGGATCGCCGGCGATGACCACGCGCGGCTTCGGCGAGGCGCAAGCCGAACGCCTCGGCCACCTGATCGCGGACGTGCTCGAACAGCCCGCCGACAGCGGCACCCTGGAACGGGTGGCGCGCGAGGTCAAGGCACTCTGCGCGCGTTTCCCGGTGTACGGCTGAGGCGCGAGCGTGCGCTGCCCGTTCTGCCAGTCCGAAGACACCCAGGTCGTGGATACGCGCGGCAATCCCGAAGCCAATACGATTCGCCGGCGCCGCCGCTGCGTCAAGTGCGACCGGCGCTTCACGACTTACGAGCGCGTCGACCTGAAGATGCCGCGCCTGGTGAAGAAGGACGGCAGCCGCACCGACTTCGATCGCGACAAGCTCACCTCGAGCATGCGCCTGGCGCTGCGCAAGCGCCCGGTGGCGACCGAGGCGGTGGACGCGGCGGTCGATCGCATCGAGGAGAAGCTGCGCTCGCTCGGCGAACGCGAGGTCCCGACCAGCCGCGTCGGCGACCTGGTGATGCGCGAACTGGCGCGCCTGGACAAGATCGCCTACATCCGCTTCGCTTCGGTGTACCGCAGTTTCGAGACGCCCGACGATTTCCGCGAGGCGGTGCAGGAAGTCGCGAAGAGCAAGAAGCGCCACAAGTGAGCGCATTTTCCGCGTCCGACCACGCGCTGATGCGGCGTGCGCTTGCGCTGGCGGAGAAAGGCCTCTGGAGCACGACGCCCAATCCGCGTGTCGGCTGCGTGCTGGCGCAGGGCGAGCGCGTGATCGGCGAAGGCTGGCACGAGGCGGCCGGCCTGCCGCATGCCGAGGCGAACGCGCTCGCGGCGGCGGGCACCGCGGCGCGCGGGGCGACCGCCTACGTGACGCTCGAACCCTGCAACCACCACGGGCGCACGCCCCCCTGCGCCGCTGCGCTGGCGCAAGCGGGCGTGACGCGCGTGGTCGCGGCGGTGCGCGATCCGGACCCGCAAGCAAGCCGCGGCGGCGAGGCGCTCGCTGCGGCCGGCGTCCGCTTCGAGCACGGCCTGCTCGAGGAGGAGGCGCGCGAGCTCAACATCGGTTTCTTGTCGCGCGTGACGCGCGGCCGCCCGTGGGTGCGCATGAAGATCGCCGCGACGCTCGATGGCCGCACGGCGCTCGCCGACGGCCGCAGCCAGTGGATCACGGGCCCCGAGGCGCGCGCGGACGGCCACCGCTGGCGCGCGCGCGCCTGCGCCGTGCTGACCGGCGTCGGCACCGTGAAGGCGGACGACCCACAGCTCACGGTGCGGGCGGTCGAGACGCCGCGCCAGCCGCTGCGCGTCGTGGTCGACAGCCGCCTCGAGATTCCCGCGAGCGCGCGCATCTTGCAGGGCGGCAACACGATCGTCTTTTGCGCCAGGCCGGGATCGGCCCCGGGAGGCGCCGAAACCATTGTCCTTGCGAATCCACGCGGCAAGGTGGATCTTCCGAAGATGCTCGGGGAACTGGCCCGCCGCGGCGTGAACGAGCTGCACGTCGAGGCAGGATTCCGGCTGAATGGATCGCTCCTGCGCGAGGATTGCGTCGACGAGCTGCTCGTCTACCTCAATCCGAGCGTGCTTGGCGACGGCGCCCAGGGGATGTTCGATCTGCCGCCGTTCGGCGGGCTCGATGCGCGGCCGAAGCTCTCCCTGCGCAGCGTCGAGCGCGTCGGCGGCGATCTCAGGATACTGGCGAGGCGCTGATGTTTACCGGCATTGTGCAGGCAATCGGCACCATCGAGGCGGTGGCGCCGCTCGCGCAGGGCGTTCGCCTGACGGTCGACACGGGCGGACTGGACCTGGGGAACGTCGCACTCGGTGATTCGATCTGCGTGCAGGGCTGCTGCCTGACGGTGGTGGCGCATGCGGGCAGCAAGCTCGGTTTCGACGTCTCGCGCGAGACGCTCGACTGCAGCGTGGGGCTCGAGCGGCCCGGCAACGTCAATCTGGAGAAGTCACTCGCCCTCGGCGACAAGCTGGGCGGGCATCTCGTCACCGGGCACGTCGACGGCATCGGGGAGGTGCTGTCGTTCGAGGATGCGGGCGAATCGAAGCGGCTGCGGCTGCGCGTGCCCCGCGAGCTGGCGCGTTTCGTCGCGCGCAAGGGCTCGATCTGCGTGGACGGCGTCTCGCTCACGGTCAACCGGGTGGCCGCGGACGACTTCGAGGTGAACCTGATTCCGCACACGCTTGCCGTGACGACGCTCTCGCGCCTCGAAACCGGCGCCCGCGTGAACCTCGAAATCGATCTGATCGCCCGTTACGTCGAGCGGATGCTGGCGCCCTAGGCAGGCCGGCGCTCGCGTAGGACAGATTCCCACCAGCGCGGCTCCCGGTGTCCGACATCCGGTGGCGCTTTGCCGGCATACGATGATCCTGCGCCCGGACTGAACGAGGTAGCCGCCAATGAAACCCAAATTTACCGACACGCACCGATATCCTCGGGGCTACGTTCGCTCCGAAGCCACCGATATCGCAAAAACCTGGGCGGCGGCGCGGAGGAGACTCCAGCAGGACAGGGAGCAGCCCGCGGGCAACGTGCGCAGGCTGCAACAGGCAGGGGGAGCAAGAACGTAGTTCCGCAGTCCCGTGCGGGGTGGCTGGCGCGCCTGAAGTGCGAGCGTGTTAACGTCGTCGCCGTTCGATGGCGTAATCCGAGGGGGCGCGCATGAAACTGCTTCTCGTCTGGCTGATTCACGCGGTTGCACTGATGGCCGTCGCTTACCTCGTGCCGGGCATCGCGGTCTCGAGCTTCCTCGTGGCGCTGATCGCTGCGCTGATTCTCGGCCTGGTCAATGCCGTGATCCGTCCGCTGCTGATCCTGGTTACGCTGCCGGCGACGGTGCTCACGCTGGGTCTGTTCATTTTCGTGATTAACGGCCTGCTGTTCTGGTTCGTCGGCTCCGTCGGCACCGGCTTCGTCGTGACGGGGTTCTGGCCGGGCATCTTCGGTGCGATCGCGTACAGCTTGATATCCTGGGCGCTGTCGGTGCTGCTCAAGTAGCGCACCGCCGCGACCGTATGAATGACGTCGCAGGCGGTGCTGGTTGCGAGCACCGTCCATCCGTGTTCGCGGACCCATCGGATTTCGGCCCGGCTTGCTTTGCTGCCCCCGGCGAGGAACTCACGGTAGTCTTGCCCTCGCTTGCGCTGGGCGGAGCGGAGCGCATCGTACTCGACTGGATCGCCCGCGTGCGCAGCCGGCATGCGGTGCATCTCGTGGCGCTGCGCGCATCCGTGCATGAGCACGCGGTTCCCGTGCGGGTACGTCTTACACGCTGCAACGGTACGGCGGCGGCGGGCCTGAGCGCGCTGGGTAAACGCCTCGCCGTTTCGCGCAATCGCCTGGTGCTGTGTCACCTGCTGACCGCCGCGCAGCGCGCGAGCCTACGCACGGCTGGGGCTCATCCGGTACCGGTGCTGCACAACGCGCGCGCCGGCTGGATCGGCACGCCGCAAGAACTGCTTTCCGAGCCCCACCTGATCGTGGTCGCACAGGCGATCGCGGACGAACTGCGGGTGATTGGCTACCGCGGCATGATCACCGTGATCCGCCATTTGCCGTCGATGCCGGCATTGCCGCAGGGCCTGCGCGAGCAATGGCGCCGCCGCTGGGGCATCGCTCACGATGCTGTCGTGCTCGGGATGATCGGCGGCGTGAAACCGCAAAAGGCGTATCCGCGGGCGCTGCGGGTCTTCCGCGACTACCAGCGGCGGGACCCCGCAGCGCGACTGGTCATACTCGGAGGCCCGGCGGGTCGCGACGGCCCCCTCGCCTGGGACGCGCTCTTGGCGCAGCGGGCGCGCCTCGGCCTGGAGAACCACGTCATGTTGCCCGGATACGTCGCCGACGCCGCGCGCGCTCTACCCGCCATCGACGTGCTGCTCAACACGAGCACCCACGAAGGGCTCAGCATGGCGACGCTCGAAGCGCTGCAGGCGGGCGTGCCGGTGGTGGCGTCGCGGGTCGGCGGCCAAGGCGAAATTGACGACGCGAAACTGTTTCTGCTGCCGCCGGATGTCGGCGACGAGGCGTGGACAGCGGCGATCCAGGAGGCCCTCGGTGCGCAACGAGAGCCCGCCGCTTGGCGCGACTTTCCAGCGTACCGGCTCTGGACGCTGGCGCATCTCGCGGCGCCCTATGCGGCGCGCGCACATGTTCTGTTCGTGACTGCAAACCTGAATGCCGGCGGCGCGCAGCGCTCGCTCGTCAATCTGGCCTACGCGCTGCGCGACCGTCTGCGTTTCACGATCGCCGTGACCGGCGGCTCGGCGACCGCCGAGTTCGTCGGTTGGTTGCGCGACCCCGGCATCGACGTCGTGCGCACCGCGCCCGGGCGCGACGCCTTCGACCACGCCGAAGCGCTGCTGCGGATCTGCCGCGAACGCGCCTGCGATACGGTTGCGTTCTGGAACCTGGACCCGAAGGTCAAGCTGCTGGTGACGAAGTTCACGCAGGCCTGGCCCGCGTTGCGCCGGATCGACGTCAGCCCGGGCGCCTACGCCTTCGAGGAAATGTCGCAGACCCAGTCGTTTCAGGAACGCACCGCGTTTGGCGCCGACGCGTATTACGCCAGCCTAGCGGCGCTGGTTCACAAGTATGGAGCGCGGAACCCGACCCGCGTGCGCTGCGCGACGCGGATCATCCCGAACGGCGTCCGTCAGCCCGCGCGCGTCATGACTGACTATCGCTGCGGTCCGATCCAGTGCATCGTCGTCAGCGGCCGCATCGCACCCAGCAAGTTTTCCGTGGAAACCGTGGACGCCATCGGTTTGCTGCGGATGCGTATCCCTCGAGTTGAATTGCATTTCTACGGCAGCATCGAGCCGCGTCACCGCGCCTATGGCGAGTTACTGTTCGAGCGCGTGCGCAGAATGGCGGGGACGGCGGTGCATTTTCAAGGCGCTGACGCCCGCGCGCCGGAATTGCTGCACGCCTACGACGTGGCGCTGGTGCTGGGCGAGCATCAGGGATGCCCCAACGCCTGCCTGGAAGCGCTGGCGGCGGGCGTGCCGCTCGTCGCCAACGACAGCGGCGGCACGCGCGAACTGGTGCTGCGCGGGCGCACCGGTTGGCTGCTCGATTCCACCCATCCGGCTGAAATCGCGCAAGCGCTCTTCGCGGCGCTGACCCAGCGCGCGCGCGCCGAGCGGTTCGCCCGCGCCGGGCAGCGCC
>SCUF01000375.1 GCA_004298325.1 Betaproteobacteria bacterium
ACCCAATCGCGCAGCAGCAGCACTTCGCGACCGAGAAGTTCGCCGAGCCGCCGAGCCACCGGCGCGAGCGAATCCGCGGGCTTGAGTTCGCCCTCCTTCGGCCGGCCGAGGTGCGAGGTGACCATCACCGCCGCGCCCTTTTCCAGCGCGAGCCGGATCCCCGGCACCGAGGCGCGGATGCGCGTGTCGTCGGTGATCTGGCGCGAGGCGTCCTGCGGCACGTTGAGGTCGGCGCGGATGAACACGCGCCGGCCGCGCAGCTCGAGCTCCGCAAGGCGCTTGAACTTCATCGCCGGGGCCGGGGTCCCTACTTCGCGTTCACCAGCGCGACCACCGCGTCGAGCATGCGGTTGGAGAAGCCCCACTCGTTGTCGTACCAGGCACTCACTTTCACCAGCGTGCCCCCGGCGACCTTGGTGAGCGTGGCATCGAAGATGGAACTCGCCGGATTGTGGTTGAAATCGGAGGACACCAGCGGGTCGGTGTTGTATTCGAGCACGCCCTTCAATTCGCCCTGGGAGGCGGCCAGCACCGCCTGGTTCACCTCATCCGCCGTGGTCGCTTTCTTCGCCACGAACGACAGGTCGACGATCGAGACGTTGATCGTCGGCACGCGGATGGCGAAGCCGTCCAGCTTGCCGTTGAGGTGCGGCAGCACGAGGCCGACCGCCGCCGCGGCGCCGGTCTTGGTCGGGATCATGTTCTGCGAGGCCGAGCGAGCGCGCCGCAGGTCCGCGTGATAGACGTCGGTCAGCACCTGGTCGTTGGTGTAGGCATGAATGGTCGTCATCAGGCCGCTCACCACGCCGATGCGGTCATCCAGCGCCTTCACCAGCGGCGCGAGGCAGTTGGTGGTGCAGGAGGCATTCGAGATCACCGTGTCGCTCGCCTTGAGGCTGTGGTGGTTGACCCCGTAGACGATGGTGCGGTCGACGTCGCTTGCGCCCGGCGCCGAGATGATCACCTTCCTCGCGCCCGCGGCGAGGTGCGCGCCCGCTTTCGCCTTGCTGGTGAACAGTCCCGTGCACTCGAGCACCACCTCGACGCCGAGCGCCTTCCAGGGCAGTTTCGCCGGATCGCGCTCGGCCACCACCTGGATGCGGTCGCCGTCCACGACGAGCGCATCGCCCTGCACCTGCACGCTCTTGCCGAAGCGGCCGTGGGTGGTGTCGTACTTCAGCAGGTGCGCGTTGGTCCTGGCGTCGCCGAGGTCGTTGATGGCGACGAACTGCAGCGCGTGCTGCCTGCCGTCCTCGTAATGCGCCCGCAGGATGTTCCTGCCGATGCGCCCGAAACCGTTGATCGCTACCTTGATGGTCATGTCGCTACGCTCCTGACGGCTTTGACGATGTGCTCCGGCGTGAAGCCGAAGAATTTGAACAGCTCGCCCCCGGGCGCCGACTCGCCGAAGCGGTCGATGCCGACCACCGCGCCCTGCGCCTGATCGAACGCGCCGACGTACTTGCGCCAGTAATCGGACACGCCCGCCTCGACCGCGACGCGCGGCAGGCCCTGCGGCAGCACCGCGGCGCGGTAGCCCGCGTCCTGCCGGTCGAACACGCTGGTCGAGGGCATCGAGACGACGCGCACCGGGAGTCCCGCCTCGGCGAGAATGCTCTGCGCCGCAAGCGCGAGCTGCACTTCGGAACCGGTGGCCAGAATCACGGCCCGCGCAGCGGCCGCATCGGCCAGCACGTAGCCGCCGCGCTTCGCCGCGTCCGGCGAAGCGCGCTTGCAGAACGGGAGGTTCTGGCGCGACAGCAGCAGCGCCGTGGGCCCGTCGCGCCGCTCGAGCGCCGCGGTCCAGGCCACCGCGGTCTCCACCGTATCGCAGGGACGCCACACTTCCAGGTTCGGGATCAGCCGCAGGCTCGCCGCGTGCTCCACCGGCTGGTGCGTCGGGCCGTCTTCGCCCAGACCGATCGAATCGTGCGTGAAGACGTAGATCACGCGCTGGCGCATCAGCGCCGCCATGCGCAGCGCGTTGCGGGCGTAATCCGAGAACACGAGGAAGGTGCCGCCGTACGGAACGACGCCGCCGTGCAGCGCGAGGCCGTTCATCAGCGCGCACATGCCGAATTCGCGCACGCCGTAGAACAGGTAGTTGCCGCCGTTGTCGCGGCCCACGACCTTGGACGCCTTCACCATCGT
>SCUF01000376.1 GCA_004298325.1 Betaproteobacteria bacterium
ACCTCGCCCTCGTAATTGTCGTCCTCGCCCGCCATGATGCGCAGCAGCGTGGATTTGCCCGAGCCGTTCAGGCCGAGCACGCCGATCTTGGCGCCCGGGAAGAAGTTGAGCGAGATGTTCTTGATGATGCTGCGCTGGGGCGGCACGGTCTTGCTCACCCGGCGCATCGTGTAGACGTACTTGGCCATGGGCCCGGATTTTCGCACGCCGGGTCGTTTGCGCTGTGCGCCAGAAATGCCACAATGGCTGATGCACGTTCAGGACGCCGTGTTCCTCGAGATCGCATTGCGCCTGCTCGCCGCGCTCGGCATCGGCGCGCTGATCGGGCTGGAACGCAGCTATCACGGACGTCCGGCCGGCTTCCGCACGCATGCGCTGGTGTGCCTCGCCTCCGCGGTGCTGATGCTGGTGACGGTCTACGAGTCGCAATGGTTTTCCAGCCAGGGCGGCGCGCGCGTCGCCGTGGACCCGACGCGCATGTCGCAGGGAATCATGACCGGCATCGGCTTTCTGGGCGCCGGCGCCATCATGAAGGAAGGCCTCACCATCCGCGGCCTCACCACCGCCGCCTCGATCTGGATCACGGCGGCGATCGGCATCCTCGTGGGAATCGGCTTCTACATGCCAGCCGGCCTCGCCGCGGTGCTCACCCTGGGCACGCTGTCGGTGTTCCGCTGGATCGAGTCGCGCATGCCGGCCCTGCTCTACTACGAGTTCACGCTGCGCATCGACGACGCGCGCGCGCCGTCCGAAACCGAGCTGCTTTCGTGGATGGGGGCCCACGGCCTGTCGATGTCGAAACTCAGCCGCCGCTTCAAGCGCGGCGCAGGCGTGGCCGAATTCCGCATGACGATCCGCGCCACGGACGAGATCGCGATCCACCGGCTGTGCGCCGATTTGCGGGCGCGCGACGAGATCGCCGAGTTTCGCGTTGCGCCGATCGGCGACTGAGGCTGCGCGCCGTCCCGCCTGCACGGCCGCGCGGGCGGCAAGTTCAGCGGAACGGAATCAGGAACGCAGCGAGTTGTCCCAGCGCATCGAGCAACGTGACCGCGCGCGGATCGCCCTCGCGCGCGCGACCCTCACCCTCGACCGTGATCTGTGAAGCCCTCAGGCCGCGCAGCGCCTCGTCTGCGCAGGCGAGGCAATGGAGGTTGAGGTCGACGACCGTGTTGCGCGGCAGCGGACGGATCTCGTACACGACGGCGTCGCCCGCGTCGAGGCGCTCAACGCGCGGCTCGCGGCGCGCTACCCGGGTGGCGCGGATGTCGGATGACCTAGCGGCGACGCTCCAGGCAGCGCCCGCCTGCGGCAGGCGCACCCTGACCACGCTTTGCTCGACGTTCCCCGTGTTGCCGATCGAAACGCGCGCCCAGGCGTAGCAGCGTGCCGCCGGCTTGCCCTTGTCGCAACCGATGCGCGTCAGCTGCCGCGAATAGACGATTTCAGAGTCCGGCAGCAGCGCCAGCAGGGCCGCGGCCACGATTGCGGCCAATGCCGCTGCGAACGCGGCGCGCAAGCGCATTTTCTCCGGCATTCAGCCCGCCGCTAGCGTCACGACGAAACACGCAGCGCCGCCATCCCCCATGGCGCAGCGCACGTCGCCGCCGTGGCGACGCGCGATCTGGCGCACCAGCGCGAGCCCGAGCCCCGTGCCCTGCGTGGCGCCGGGGCGGCGGTAGAACGGATCGAACACCCGCTCGCGCTCCGCGTCGGGAATTCCGGCACCGTGATCGCAGACGCGGATTTCCGCGCCGCCCGCGGTGCGCGCAATGCGCAGCTCGATCGGCGGCCGGCCATGGCGCCGTGCGTTCTCGAGCAGGTTGCGCAGCAGCCGGCGCAGCAGCCGAGGATCGCCGTGCACCGTGACGGCCCGGCCGTCGAGCTCGGCCTCCGCGTAGCGCACGCATTCCTCCGCTGAGAGCGCCAGCAGATCGACCGCTTCCGCGCTCTCCAGGCCCTTCACCGCGTCGAGCCGGCTCGCCAGGAGAATCTCTTCGATCAACGCATCCAGCTCGGCGATGTCCTGCTCCAGCTCGGCCTTGCGGCGCGGATCGGCCTGTTCCTTCATCAGCTCGATCGCCATCCGGATTCGCGCGAGCGGCGTGCGCAGCTCATGCGACGCGTTGGCGAGCAGCGCGCGGTGCGCGCCGACCAGCTGCTCGATGTGCGCCGCGGCCCGATTGAAGCTCGCCGCAAGTTGCGCCACCTCGTCGCTGCCTTCGACCCGGACGCGTGCCGCCAGGTCGCCCGCACCCAACGCCTCGACGCCGCTGCGCAGGTTCTCCAGCCGCCGCGTCACGCGCCGCACCACGGGATAGACGCCGACCCCCACCGCGACCACCAGCAGCGCGAGGATCAACAGCGGCCCTGGCCGGTGCGCACGCCAGAACGCGTCGCGCGGCAGGCGCGCCACCAGCCAGCGGCCATCGGCGAGACGCACGCTCCACGCGGGCAGGCCGCCGCGGCCGTGAATCCGCCCGCCCTGCTCGCGATCGTCGTCGGGCACCGGCAGCGGCCGGCCCCACTGCGCGAGAGGCGACCGGTCGGGCGCGTACAGCGCGACGTCGCCGCCCAGCCGCCTCGCCATGCGGCGCACGGCAAGCTGCTGCTTCTCGCGCGGCGCGGCCGCCTCGGGCAGGTCCTGCGCGGCCTCGGCGAGCACTTCCACCGGATGGCGCGGCGCCAGCTGCGCGACGTAGTACCACCACAGGCCGCCGGCGACGGTGGCGAACACCAGCAGGCTCGCGACCACCGTGACATAGACCTGGAGGTAGAGACGCTTCATGCGTCCTGCACGCGGGCGAACACGTATCCGGCCCCGCGCAGCGTGAGAATACGGCGCGGCTTCTTCGGGTCGTCCTCGATCGCGGCGCGGATGCGCGCGACATGCACGTCGATCGAGCGGTCGAAGGCTTCCAGCGGCGCGCCCTTCACGATGTCCATGAGCTGCTCGCGCGAGAGCACCCTGCCCGCGTTCTCCGCAAGCGCCACGAGCAGTGCAAACTGGTAGCCGGTCAGACTCTTTGCCTCCCCATCGACCCGGACCGTCCGCGCGTCGCGGTCGATTTCGAGCCGGCCGAAGCGCAGCGCCGCGCGCCCCGGCGCGGGCGCCGCACGACGCAGGATCGCGCGCAAGCGCGCGAGCAGTTCACGCGGCTCGAATGGCTTGGGCAGGTAGTCGTCGGCGCCCAGTTCCAGTCCCACGATGCGGTCGGCAGGGTCGCCCCGGGCGGTCAACATCAGGACCGGCAGCGGGCTGCGCGCGCGCAACTGCCGGCAGACTTCCAATCCGCCGATGTCGGGCAGCAT
Source organism: Betaproteobacteria bacterium (assembly GCA_004298325.1). Classification (GTDB taxonomy): domain Bacteria; phylum Pseudomonadota; class Gammaproteobacteria; order Burkholderiales; family SG8-39; genus 2-02-FULL-66-14. Next base: position 3,313 of record SCUF01000376.1, read on the forward strand.
CAGGTCGAGCACCAATGCGTCGAACGGCTCGCGCGCCAGCCGCGCGAGCCCCGTGCCGCCGCCGCACTCGACGGCAACGCGGTAGCCCGCCTCGGCCAGGTATTCAGCCACCATGGCGGCGAGGCGGGCGTCGTCCTCGATCAGGAGAATGCGCTGCGGCATCCTCCGAGTTTAGCCGCGCAGCCGGTGGGCGCCGCGCCGTCCGCCCTGGCGTTTCTGGAAATGCTGCGCCAGTTTGGTGCGCTGCTCGGGTGTCAGTACTTCAGCACTTTCGGCCAGTGCCTGCGACAGGCGCTTCGAGGCGACGTCCGCAGCCTGGATCTGCTCGCTACGCAGGCGCTCGATCGCTGCGCGATCGATGGTCGGTGCCGCCAGGAGCTCCATGCCACGCTTGCGGGCCTCCCGGACCTTCTCGCGCATCGGCCGCAGGTCCGTCGCCGCCGATTTGGCGATGGCGATCAGCTTGGCGCGCTGCTCCGCCGTGGCGTCGATCTCGACCGCGAGATGCTTGATCATGCGCTCAATGCGTGCGTCCGCCTTCGCGGGGTCGAGCGGCCCGCTCATCAAACCGCGGCCGTGATGCCCATAGCCGTGACCGCCGTGCGCCCAGGCCTTGGCGCCGATGCCGGCCGCAAGTCCGAGGCTCAGCGCTGCAATGGTGACGCGCCGGAAGAACCGGCGCCTGCTGTTGTCTTCCATGACTGCTCCTTTCGATCGTTGATGACCGGGATTCCGGTGAGGCGCAGTCTGGCGCGGCGGTGTAAGCAGCGTATCTCCGCCAGGTAAAGTTGTGTTAAGTGCGCTGCCGCAGGCGTCGCCCGGCTCAGCTCAGTAGGTCGAGCAATGGAAAAAGCCCCGATGGCCGAAGCAGGTCGTCGTAGCCGGGGTTCTCCGGTAGGTTTCGTTTGCGTTCAGCCGCAGCACGCAATCCCGCCAGGGGTCGGTACCACCCCGGTACCCGAGCCGCTCGCAGGCCGGGCCGTAGACCTGGATCATCTCGTCGATTTCGCGCTCTGCCTGCGCGGCCCGTTCGGCCGGCGTCGCGCAGCCGGCGAGCACGGCCGCGAGGGAAAACCCGGCAAGCCATCGCATACCGTTGTTCCTCCGTGGGCGATTTGTACCGCCGAAAGGCCTCACCGTCGCGATCAAATCGTAACCAATTGTGCGCTGCGCGGACGCCTTACGCTGGCGGCAGGGCCGCCGCCTCCCCGAGATCCCACATCAGCCCCGCCATCAACCGCAGCGCGTCGCGCGCCACCGGCGCGAGCAGGTGCTCATTGGGCGCGTGCTGGCTGCAGGAAGCGTACGAATGCGGGACCCAGACCGTGGGCAGGCCGAGCCCCTCGGCAAAGATGTCGTTCGGCAGCGAGCCGCCCAGATTGGGCAGGATGGCCGGCTTCTGCCCAGAGGTGCGGCGCAGGGACTCCGCAGCCCAGCGCACCCAGGGATGCTCCGGGTCGAGCCGCGTCGCAGCGAAGAAACCGTCCCGCGCCGCGCTCACCTTGACCATGCCGAAACCATGCCGCTCGAGATGGCGCTGCAGCGCCGGCACGATTTCCGCCGGGTCGACGCCCACCACATAGCGCAGCTGCACGTGCGCGCTCGCGCGCGGTGGAATCGCGTTCACCGGCTTGTCGGGATTGCCGCAGCTGAACGCCAGCACTTCGAAGCTCGACCAGCCGAACACGCGCTCGGCGGGCGTCAGGCCCGGCTCGCCCCAGCCGGCATCGACTTGCGGGCCCCCGGCACCGCCGTCCACGACGCAATCGGCGAGCGCGGCGCGCACCGATGGCGTGAGCGACTGCGGCCGCCACTCGGGCACCCCGATTTCCCCCTTTGGCCCGGTGATCGTCGCGAGCCCATGTGCAAGGATGATCCCTGGATTGGCGAGCAGCCCGCCCCAGTTCCCGGAATGGTGTCCGCCGGCGCGCAGGTCCACGACGAGATCCATGTTGAGCGCGCCGCGTGAACCGAGAAAGATCGTCGGCCGTCCGGGTGAAAGGCGCGGCCCGTCGGAGGCGATGAGCACATCCGCCTTCATCGCCTCGCGGTGCTGCGCACAGATCTCGCGCAGGCCCGGCGATCCGATCTCCTCGCCGGTTTCGATCAGCACCTTGAGATTGAAGCCGAGCCGGCCGCGCGTCGCGAGCGCCGCCTCGACTGCGGCGAGATTGATGGTGTGCTGGCCCTTGTTGTCGGCCGTGCCGCGGCCATACAGCCGGTCGCCCTCGCGCGTCAGCGCCCAGGGATCGAGCCCGGCGCGCCACTGCGTTTCCTGGCCGCGAATCACATCGCCGTGGCCATAGGAAAAGACCGTGACCAGCGCGGGATCCTCGATCCTCTCGGCGAGAAGCAGCGGGCCGCCGATCGCTGCCGGATTCTCGAGAACCCGGCAGCGAAACCCGATACGCTCGAAATTCGGCTGCAGCTCGCTGCAGAGGTACCGCCTCAGCGATTCCGCGCGCTCCGGATTCTGGCTCTCCGTGGGAATCGCGACCCGGCGCGCGAGGTCGGCCTCGAAACCGCCTTCGTCGAAATAGCGCTCGGCGCGCTGGATAGCCTGTTCGCGGCTCATGCGGGATTCCTCAGTTGCGTCCTTCGGGCTCGGCGACGTCGCGGATGCCGTCGCCGAGCAGATTGATCGCGAGCACCAGCGCCAGCAGCGCGCCGCCCGGGATGGTGATCAACCAGGCGCTGAAGAACATGTACGCCTTGGCCTCGGAAATCATCAGGCCCCAGGATGGCAGCGGCGGCTGCACGCCGAGGCCGAGGAAGGACAGTGCCGCCTCCAGCAGGATCGCGCTCGCCATCTCGAGCGTCGCCACGACCACCAGCGCGCTCGCCACGTTGGGCAGGATCTCGCCCAGCACGATGCGCGCGCTCGAGCAGCCGACGGCGCGC
>SCUF01000377.1 GCA_004298325.1 Betaproteobacteria bacterium
CGGCGAGTGGCGCATCACCGGCCACAAGTGGTTCCTCTCGGCGCCGATGTGCGATGCCTGGCTGGTGCTGGCGCAGTCCCCCGGCGGGCTGTCGTGCTTTTTCATGCCGCGCTTCAGGCCGGACGGCACCGCCAACGCGATCCGCATCCTGCGGCTGAAGGACAAGCTCGGCAACCGCTCCAACGCCTCGTCCGAAGTCGAGTTCCACGAGGCTTACGCGACGCTGCTCGGCGAGGAAGGGCGCGGCGTGCCGATGATCCTGGAGATGGGCGTGTACACGCGGCTCGATTGCGCCATCGGCAGCGCCGGCCTCATGCGCCAGGCGCTCGCGCAGGCACTGTGGCATGCCGCGCAGCGCAGCGCCTTCGGCCGGCTGCTGGTGCAGCAGCCGGCGATGAAGAACGTGCTCGCCGACCTCGCGCTCGAATCCGAGGCCGCGACCGCGCTCGCGATGCGCCTGTCGCGCGCCTACGACGCGCAGGTCGACGAGCGCGAGCGGCTGCTCGCGCGCGTGCTTACGCCCGCCGCCAAGTTCTGGGTCTGCAAGCGCGGCGCGCACTTCGCCGAAGAGGCGATGGAAGCCATCGGCGGCAGCGGCTATGTGGAGGAAAACGCGCTGTCGCGCATCTACCGCGAGATGCCGGTCAACTCGATCTGGGAAGGCTCGGGCAATATCATGTGCCTCGACGTGCTGCGGGCGCTGCGCAAGGCGCCCGAAGTCAGCGACGCGGTGATGGCCGAGCTGGACGCGGCGCGCGGCGCGCATCCGGCGTACGACCGCTTCTGCGCGGCGTTGCAGGCGCGCCTCGCCAGTGCCGGGGAGCAGGAATCCGCGGCGCGGCGGTTGACGCAGGACCTGGCGCTCGCGCTGCAGGCGAGCCTGCTCGCGCGTCACGCGCCGGCGTTGGTGTCCGAATCGTTCTGCGCCTCGCGCCTCGCGGGTGACGCGGGCGGCGCCTTCGGCATGCTCGCGCCGAACGCGCCGTTCGACGCGCTCATCGAGCGCGCCATGCCCGTGGCAGCGATCTGAATTGGGGTCAGAGTAAAATTTCACTGACCGACGCCGCAGCGTCATCCGGCCGTTTTACTCTGACCCCAATCCCACCGAACCGCATCCTGTTCGCGCTCGGCGCGGCCGCGCCGGCGGCGCTGCTCGCCTTCGGCTATTACCTGCAGTACTTCCAGGGCCAGGACCCCTGCCCGCTGTGCCACGTGCAGCGCGCGTTCTATTACGCGGTTGGCGGCGTGTTTCTCATCGCCGCGCTGCATGACCCGGCGCGTGTCGGCCAGGTGATTTACTCGGTGTTCGGGTTGCTGTTCGCGCTGGGCGGGCTGGGCGTCGCCGTGCGACACGTCTGGCTGCAGCATCTGCCCCCGGACAAGGTGCCGGCCTGCGGACCGGACCTCGCCTTCATGCTGGAGAATTTCCCGCTCGGGCGCACGCTGCAGAAGCTGTTCGAAGGCTCCGGGCAGTGCGCCGAGGTGAAATGGCGTTTCCTCGGGCTTTCGATCCCCGAGTGGTCGCTGCTGTGCTTTGGCGCGCTCGCCGTCTATGCCCTCTGGCTCATGCTGCGCGCGCCCAAGCGTAAGGACGCCTGACCGCGGCGCCCAGCTCGGTGAACGCCGCGAGCGCCCGGCGCGCATCCTGATCGGCGCGCAGCGCGAAGGCATCGAAGCCGCAGCGCTGCAGATAGAGCAGCTGGTCGCGCAGCACGTCGCCGACCGCGCGCAGTTCGCCCGCATAGCCGAAGCGGCTGCGAAGCAGGCGCGCGAGCGAGTAGGCGCGGCCGTCCGTGAACACCGGGATGCGGATCGCAATCAGCGCCGCGTGCGGCAGCGCGTCGGCAAGGGCCTGCGGCTCGTCGGCACCGTCGACCAGCACGCCCACGCGGCCCTCGCGCTGGAGCAGCTCGTCCCGCCGGCATTGCCACAGCCGCAGCGGCACCAGCACGTCCGCGCCCGGCGGGAAGTCCGGGATCAGGCCGCTTTCGCCGACGCGCAGAAAAGCGCCCGCGTCAAGCAGCCGCCAGCTGTCTTCGCTCAGTTGCGCGTTCCTGATGAGCCCTGCCATACACCCCTTCCTTGAATGGTTCGATGCCGACGCGCCACACCGTGTCGACGAAACGCTCGTGCTCGCTTTCGCGCGCGGCGAGGTAGATCTCGATCAGCCGCTCGATCACGTCGGGCACGTCGTCGCGCGCGAAGGCGGGGCCGATCACCTCGCCCAGCGCCGCGGGCGCGCCGGGTCGCGTGAGGCCCTGGTTGCCGCCGATCGTGACCTGGTACCACTCCGCGCCCTGCTTGTCGACGCCGAGGATGCCGATGTGCCCGACGTGGTGATGGCCGCAGGAGTTGATACAGCCCGAGATGTTCAGGTCCAGCTCGCCGATGTCGTGCAGGTCGTCGAGCGCGTCGAAGCGGCGCTGGATCGCCTCCGCCACCGGAATCGATTTGGCGTTGGCGAGCGAGCAGTAGTCGCCGCCCGGGCAGGCGATGATATTGGTGAGCAGGCCGATGTTGGGGGTCGCGAAACCCAGCGCGCGCAGCCGCAGCCAAAGCGCGTGCAGGTCGGCCTGGCGCACGTCGGCGAAGATCAGGTTCTGCTCGTGCGATACGCGCAGCTCGCCGAACGAGTAGCGCTCGGCAAGGTCGGCGAGCGCGTCCATCTGTTCCGCAGTGACGTCGCCCGGGGGCACGCCGGTCTTCTTGAGCGATAGCGTCACCGCCGCGTACCCCGGCTGCTTGTGCGGATGGACGTTGCGGCGCTGCCAGGCGCCGAAGGCGCCCGCCGCAGGCAGCCGCAGATCCTGCAGCGCTTCGTATTGCGGCCGTGCGAAGCGCGCGTCGATCCGCTGCACGTCGTCCTCGTTCAGCGTTCCCGGGCCGTCCCGCAGGCAGGCCCATTCCGCTTCGACCCGGTCGCGGAACGCCGCCGGGCCGATCGCCTTCAGCAGGATCTTGATGCGCGCCTTGTACTTGTTGTCGCGCCGCCCATGGCGGTTGTAGACGCGCAGGATCGCCTCGAGGTAGGTGAGCAGGTGCCGCCAGGGCAGGAATTCCCGGATTGCCTCGCCGATCACCGGCGTGCGGCCCATGCCGCCGCCGACGATGACGCGGAAACCCGCCGCGCCGTCGAGCCCGCGCAGCGCCTGCAGGCCGATGTCGTGCACGTAGGTCGCCGCCCGGTCGGCCGCGGCGCCGTTGACCGCGATCTTGAACTTGCGCGGCAGGTAGGCGAACTCGGGATTGCAGGCCGACCACTGCCGGACGAGCTCGCACCAGAGGAACGAATCCACGATCTCGTCGGGCGCCACGCCGGCGAAATGATCGGTGGTGACGTTGCGGATGCAGCTGCCGGAGGTCTGGATGGCGTGCATCTGGACGCCCGCGAGCTCGCCCAGGATTTCGGGCGCGTCCTCCAGCCGTGGCCAGTTGAACTGGATGTTCTGGCGCGTGGAGAAATGGCCGTAGCCGCGGTCGTAGGCGCGCGCGATGTGGGCCAGCTGGCGCAGCTGGCGCGAAGCGAGCAGACCGTAGGGGATCGCCACCCGCAGCATCGGCGCGTGGCGCTCGACGTAGAGACCGTTCTGCAGGCGCAAGGGGCGGAACTCGTCGTCGGTCAGCTCCCCTGCGAGGTAGCGACGCGTCTGGTCGCGGAACTGCGACACCCGTTCTTCTACCAGCCGCTGGTCGATGGCGTCGTAGACGTACATGGGCGGCGACTGTAGGCGCGGCGTCATATGCCGGCAAGAACTTAAATGTTAGTATGTTATGACTATTCGTTATGAACCTGCAGCAGCTGCGCTATGTCACCGAGGTTGCGCGCCGCGGCCTCAACATCTCGGCCGCGGCCGCCGCGCTGCACACCTCGCAGCCCGGCATCAGCAAGCGCATCCGTGAGCTGGAGGAAGAGCTCGGCGTCGCGATCTTCGTGCGCGCCGGCAAGCGCCTTGCCGCGCTCACCGAGCCGGGGCGCGCGGTGCTGGAAATCGCGGCGCGCGTCCTCGCGGAAGCCGCCAACCTCAGACGCGCCGGCCGGGATTTCGCCGAGCGTGGCACCGGCACGCTCACCATCGCCACCACCCACACGCAGGCGCGCTACGCGCTGCCGCGCGCGGTCGCCGCGTTCAAGCGCCGCTATCCCAAGGTGCAGCTCTTCATCCACCAGGGCAGCCCCGTCCAGATCTGCGAGCAGGTCGCCGCGGATGAGGCGGATGTGGGCATCGCCACCGAGCAGATCGGGGAGCATCCGGCGTTGGTCGCGCTGCCCTGCTACGAGTGGAACCGCTGCGTCGTCGTGCCGCCCGGGCATGCGCTGCTGCGCGCGCGGCCGTTGACGCTCGAAGCCCTCGCGCGCCACCCGATCGTCACCTACGACTACGCCTACGCCAACCGCTCCCTGGTGAGCCGGGCCTTCGCGCAGCGCGGGCTCGCGCCGGAAGTGGTGCTGACGGCGTTCGATTCCGACGTCATCAAGACCTACGTCGAACTGGGGCTCGGCGTGGGTATCCTGGCGAAAATGGCCTTCGACCCGAGGCGCGATCGTGCCTTGCGCGCGATCGACGCGTCGCACCTTTTCCCCACCTCTACGGCGCAGCTCGGCTTGCGGCGCGGCGCCTACCTCAGACGATTCGCCTACGATTTCATCGAGCTGTTCGCGCCCCGCCTGTCCCGTACGCTGGTGGCGAAAATGCTCGCCGGCCCGGTCGGTTCGACCTACGAGCTCTAGGCGGACGGGGCCGCGAATCGCGGTAATCTGTGCGCATGAGGCTCCTTGTCCGCCTGGCACTGGTGTCGCTCGTCCTCGCCCTGCTGGCTGCAGGTGCGGGCTACCTCTACCTGCGCCAGTCGCTGCCCAGGACCGAGGGCGAGATCCGCATCGCCGGCATTGCCGCCGCGGTCGAGATCCAGCGCGACCGCTACGGCGTTCCGCACGTCTTCGCGCAGCGCGACGAGGACGCGATCTTCGCGCTCGGCTACGTGCACGCGCAGGACCGCCTGTGGCAGATGGAGATGAACCGGCGCATCGGCGCCGGGCGCCTCGCCGAAATCCTCGGCCCGAGCGCGCTCGAAACCGACCGCTTCCTGCGAACGCTCGGCGTGCGGCGCGCGGCCGAGGCCAATCTGCGCGGCATCGACGCCCAGGCGCGCCGCCTGCTCGAGGCCTACGCCGCCGGCGTCAATGCGTTTCTCGCCGGCGACCCGGTGCTGCCGCCGGAGTTCTGGCTCACCGGCGCGCGTCCCGAGCCCTGGACGCCGCTCGATTCGGCAACCTGGACCAAGATGGTCGCCTGGGACCTCGGCGGCAACTGGCGCAACGAGCTGCTGCGCATGCGGTTGTCGAGAACCCTGCCGCTCGCGCGCATCCACCAATTCGTGGCGCCCTACCCCGGCGAGACGCCGCCGGAGATCGCCGACCTGAAGACGCTCTACGGATCGCTCGATCACGGCGGCGTGCAGCTCGCTGAAGACGCGCAACGCTTGCTCGCGCTGGCGCCGGGCGAGCCGCCCGACGGGATCGGCTCGAACAACTGGGTCGTTTCGGGCGCGCACAGCTCGAGCGGCAAGCCGCTGCTCGCAAACGACCCGCACCTCGGCCTGACCGCGCCTCCGGTCTGGTATCTGGCGCACCTCTCGGTGGCCGGGCGCAACGTCATCGGCGCCACCTTCCCGGGCGTGCCGGCGATCGTTCTGGGCAGAAACGACCGCATCGCCTGGGGCTTCACCAACACCGGGCCGGACGTGCAGGACCTCTACCTCGAAAAGCTCGACGGCGCCGGCAACTACCTCACGCCGGACGGACCGCGCCCGTTTACGGTGATCGAGGAGTCGATCCGGGTCAAGGGGGCGCCCGACGAGCCCCTGCAGATTCGGGTCTCGCGCCACGGGCCGGTGATTTCGGACGTCTCGCGCGTGGCGGCGGACCAGTCGCCGCGCGGCTACGTGATCGCCTTCGCCTGGACCGCGCTGCTGCCAGACGACCACACGCTGCAGGCGGCGCACAAGATCGCCCGCGCCGGCAACTGGCAGGACTTCCTCGCTGCCGCGCGCGACTACCAGGTCCCGCAGCAGAACATGGTGTACGCCGACGTCGAGGGCAACATCGGGTTTGTCGCGCCCGGCCGCATTCCGGTGCGCAAGCCCGAAAACGACCTCAGGGGGCTCGCGCCGGCGCCGGGCTGGGACGCGCGTTACGACTGGGCCGGATGGATTCCCTTCGAGCAGCTGCCGCAGCAGTACAACCCCGCGAGCGGCCGCCTCTGGAGCGCGAACGAGAAGATCACGCCGCCCGGCTACCCGCATTTCCTCACCAGCGAGTGGCACCCGCCGTATCGCTCCCGGCGCATCCGCGAGCTGCTCGAGGCCGCGCCGCGCCACAGCGTCGAGAGCTTCGCGCGTATCCAGGGCGACATTGTGTCGCTCGCGATGCGCGAATCGCTGCCGCACCTGCTCAAGGTGCGCGCGGCGAGCGAGCCGGCGCGCCGCGCGCTGGCGCTGCTCGAGCGCTGGGACGGCCGCGCGGCGCCGGAGCGCGCCGAACCCGTGATCGCCTGGGCCTGGTGGCGCGAATTCACGCGCCTGCTCTACGCCGACGAGCTGGGCGAGGCCTTCCGCGGCCAGTGGACCGCGCGCGCGCCGTTCGTCGCCAACGTGCTTTCGGGCCAGGGCGATCACGCGCGCTGGTGCGACGACATCCGCACCCCTGCGCTCGAGTCCTGCGAGCAGCTGCTCGCGGCGTCGCTGGAGACCGCGCTCGCCGACCTGACGAAGCGCTACGGCGCCGACATGGCGAAGTGGCGCTGGGGCGAGGCGCACGTCGCGCGCCACGAGCATCGCCCCTTCGGCCGCCATCCGCTGCTGCAGCTCGGTTTCGACATCCGGGTGCCGACACCGGGCGATACCTACACCGTGAACGTCGGCCGCAAGAATTTCGGCGACGAGGAGCGCCCATTCGCGAACCGCCATGCAGCCAGCCTGCGCGCGGTGTACGACCTGGCCGACCTGGAACAGTCGCTCTACATCCACTCCGGCGGCCAGTCCGGAAACGTGCTCTCGCCGCACTACGCCGCGTTCACCGAGGCCTGGGCGAACAACGAGTACATCCGCATGACCACGCAGCGCAGCGTGCTCGACGCGCAGCCGCACCGGCTGCTGCGCCTCACGCCCGCGCGCTGATGCGGCGCTGGTGGAGGTTGTTGGCGATGAGCGCGCCGATCACGATCGCGGCGCCCGCCAGCTCGATCGGCGCAAAATCCCGCCCCAGCCAGGCCTCGATCGCGAACACGCTCACCGGCACGAGGTTCAGCATCAGCAGGGTGTTGAGCGGGCCCAGGTACTTGACGCCGAAGTTGAAGCCCAGCACCCCGAGCACCACGGTGCAGGTCGAGAAATAGGCGAGCTGCCAGCCGATGGCCGCGATCGCGGCCGAGCTCGGCAGCGTCGCGATGCCCAAAGCGATGGCGATGCCGTTGGCGACGAACAGCCCTACCGCGCCCGGAATGCAGGTGAGCACCGTGAGCCGCAAGGGCGACCAGCCCGCGAAGCGCCCGGCTGCGAGCGTATAGACGACCCAGCTCACCGCACCGAGGAATATCAGCGCGTCGCCCCACACGACCCCCTGCGCCAGCACGGCGGCCGGATCCCCCTGGGTGACGACGAGGAATACCCCCGCGAGCGCCGCGGCGACGCAGCCGATGACGAACGGCGCCGGCCGCTGGCCGCGCGTCAGCCACAGCGTAAGTGCGATGAGCGGCGACTGCAGCGCCATGATGATCGCGGCGTGCTCCGGGCGCGTGAAACCCAGGCCCACCCAGACCAGCACGTTGAAGCCGGTGATGCCGATCATGCCGAACACGGCGGCCGGAACCATGCGACCGTCGTAGCGCAACGCCTGCCGCCCCTCGATCGCCCACAGCAGCGCGACGAACAGCACCGAACCGACGAGGTAGCGCAGCGTGCCCAGGCCGAAGGCGTCGACGTACGGCAGCGCCCGCTTGGCGATCGGAAACATCGGCGCCCAGCACAGGATCGAGAGCAGAATCCAGGCGAGGCCCTTGAGGCGGTTCGCCGCCGGAGTCAAGGCAGCCGCAGGCCGCCGGCGCAGGTGCGCAGGGTCAGGCGCTCTTCGGTTCGTCGCGCAGCGCGCGCCGCAGGATCTTGCCGACGTTGGTCTTGGGCAGCTCGGCGCGGAACTCGACGTGCTTGGGCCGTTTGTAGCCGGTGAGCTGCTCCTTGCAGAAATCGAGCACCGCCTGCTCGGTGAGCGACGGGTCCTTCTTCACGATGAAGAGCTTCGGCACCTCGCCCGAATGCTCGTCGGCAACCCCGATCGCCGCCACTTCCAGCACGCCCGGATGCATCGCCACCACCTGCTCGATCTCGTTCGGATAGACGTTGAAGCCCGACACCAGGATCATGTCCTTCTTGCGATCGACGATGCGCACGAA
>SCUF01000378.1 GCA_004298325.1 Betaproteobacteria bacterium
CGCCGACATCCTGCGCACCAGTTCGCAGAAGCGCACCGTGTTGGCGTCGTCGAGCGGCGCATCGACCTCGTCGAGCAGGCAGAACGGCGCCGGATTGATCTGGAAGATGCCGAACACGAGCGCGATCGCGGTGAGCGCCTTCTCGCCGCCGGACAGCAGGTTGATGCTGCTGTTCCTCTTGCCCGGGGGCTGCGCCATCACCTGCACGCCGGCATCCAGGATCTCTTCTCCCGTCATCAGCAGCCGCGCCTCGCCGCCGCCGAACAGCACCGGGAACAGCTTGCCGAAGTGGCGGTTGACGGTGTCGAAGGTTTCGCGCAGCAGTTCGCGTGTTTCGCGGTCGATGCGCCGGATCGCGTCCTCCAGCGTCGCCACCGCCTCCTCGAGGTCGGCGGACTGCGCGTCGAGAAAGTGCTTGCGCTCGCTGCTGGTCTTCAGCTCCTCCAGCGCCGCCAGATTCACCGCGCCCAGATCGTTGATCGCGCTGGACAGCCGCGTGATCTCGCCCTGCAGCGTCGAGGCCCGCGGCGCGCGCTCCGCCTCGCCGGCCAGGCGTGCCTCGTCGGCCCCGCCGTCGCGCAGCTGCCCCGCAAACTGCTCCTGGTTGATCTGCGCCGCCTGTTCCTTGAGGCGCAGCTCCCCGACCCGCTCGCGCAGGGGCGCAATGCGCGCGTCGGCCTGCAGCCGTTCCTCCTCGAGGGCGCGCAGCGCGCCCGACGCCGCCTCGACCGCGTCGCGTGCCGCGGCCAGCGTCTTCTCGCAGGCCATGCGCGCCTCGACCGCCGCATCGCGCGCCTGACGCAGCGCCGGCAGCGGATCGACCGAGAGCTCTTCGGTCAGCGCCGCGGCCTCGACGTCGGCGCGCGCGATCTGCTGGTCGATCACCGCCACCGAGTGCTCCATCTCGGCGATCTTGGAGACGCACTCGCGCTCGCCGAAGATGGCATCCTGCAGGTCGCGCTCGGCCTGCTGCGCGGCGCGGCGCTGCTTCGCCAGCACGTCCTCCGCGGCGAGATGCGCCGCATTCACCGCGTCGAGCGCGCCGCGCTCGGCGGCGATCTCCGCGGCCAGGCGCGCCAGTGCGGCGGCGCATTGCTCCAGGCGCAGGCGGTCGTGTTCAAATTGCACCGCGAGCTCCGCCAGCTCGGAGCGGATCTGGGCGCTGCGTTCGCGATAGCGCTCGAGCGCCTGGCTGAGCTTCAGCCGCTGCAGCTCCGCCTCGTGCCGCTCGGACTGGCGCGCCGCAAGCCGCAGTCGCGCGGCCTCGAGCCCGTCCTGGCGCGCCAGCGTCTCGGCTTCGGCCTGCTCCGCGCCGGCGCGCGCCGCGGCGTGATGTTCCGTCAGCTCGCGGCAGCGCCGCTCGAGGGCGTCGATTTCCGCCTGTCGCGCGAGGATGCCGGCGTCGGCCGGATCCGGCGCGTGAAAACCCACCGTGTAGCGCGTATAGCGATCGCCGCTGCGGTTGACCAGCAAGGCCCCGGGCGGCAGCGCCGCGCGCTGTGCCGAGTCGGCCATGCCCTCCAGGGTGTAGACATCGGCGAGCCAGTCCGCGAGCGCACCCCCTACAGCGGGGTCAATGGCATGGACGTGCGCGGCCAGCGGCGCCAGCCCGGGCACGGCCGGACCGGCCATGGCCGCGCCGCGTTCGAAGACGCTGGCCATGACCGGCGGCCGGTCGGCGGTCAATGCCGCCAGTGCTGCCGTGTCGCCCAGCTCCAGCGCGTGCAGGCGTTCGCGCAGCACCGATTCGACCGCCGTTTCCCAGCCGGCGTCGATGCGGATCTTCTGCCAGCAGCGCGGCAGCGCGGCCAGGGCGTGCTTGTCAAGCCAGTCGTGCAGCGGCGCGTTCTCTTCGGCCGCGGCCTGCACCTGCTGCAAGGTCTCGAGCTGCGCCTCGGCGGTGGTGCGTTCGCGCGCCGCTTCGGCGAGCGCTTCGTTGCGCGCGGCGCGCTGCTCCTCGGTCGCCGTGGCGGCCGCCTGCGCCTGGTTCAATTCGGCCTGCGCCGCGGCGAGCGCGGCGTCGAGCTCCACGAGGCGCCGGTCCGCCGCGGGGAGCGCGTCCGCCGCCGGCTCCTGTAAACCGCGCAATTCCCCTTCCAGGCGCTCGCGCCGCTGCGACAGCGCCTGCAGGTTCTGTTCCACATGGGCGCGCGCTGCCTGCTCGAGCTGCAGGCCGCCCTCGGCCCGCAGCACACGACTGCGCGCCTCGTCGAGGCGCTCCTGGGCGGCGCGATGCGCCTGCTCCGCCTGCGGCAGGCGATCGTTCTCGGCGACCTGCCGTTGCTGCAGTTCCGCCACGCGCTGTCTGGCCGCCGCCGAGCGCGCCACCCACAGGTGCAACGCCTGCGTGAGCTGCGCGCGCTGCTCGCGCCACTCGGCCAGCTGCGCGCGCCGTTCGGTGTGGCGGCTTTCCAGGCGCTGGCGGTTCTCCTCGAGGTGGCGCAATTCGGATTCGTGCCGCGCCACCTCGGAGTTGGCGGCGTACAGCGCCGCCTGCGCGGCGTTCAGCGCGTCGCCCGCCTCGTAATGTGCGGCGCGCGCCGACTCGATGCGGCTCTCGGCTTCGCGCAGGCGGGCCGTTTCCGCCTCCATTTCGACGCCGACCCTGGCAATCTCGCCGGCGTGACGTTCGCGCTCGGCTGCGGCGTCGCGCCGGCGCAGGAACCACAGCAGGTGCTGCTTGAACTGCAGTTCCTGCTGGTAGTCCTGGTAACGCGTTGCCACCTGTGCCTGCGCTTCCAGGCGCTCGAGCTGGGCGCCCAGCTCCTGCCGGATGTCGTTGACGCGCGAAAGGTTGTCGCGGGTGTCAGCCAGCCGGGCCTCGGTCTCCTTGCGCCGCTCGCGATAGCGCGACACGCCGGCAGCCTCTTCGAGAAACAGGCGCAGGTCCTCGGGCCGCGCCTCGATGACGCGCTGGATCATGCCCTGCTCGATGATCGCGTAGGCACGCGGCCCGAGGCCGGTGCCGAGGAACATGTCGGTGACGTCGCGCCGTCGCACGTGCGTATTGTTGATGTAATAACCGGATTCGCCGTCGCGCTGCAGGACGCGCCGCACCGAGATTTCGGCGTACTGCGACCACTGGCCCGCGGCGCGCCCCAGCGCATTGTCGAAGATCAGCTCGACGCTGGCGCGGTTGAGCGGCTTGCGCTCGCCGGCGCCGTTGAATATCACGTCCTGCATCGAATCGCCGCGCAGCGCCGCGGCGCGGCTCTCGCCCAGTACCCAGCGCACGGCATCGATGACGTTGGACTTGCCGCAGCCGTTGGGGCCGACCACGCCGACGAGTGTGCCGGGCACGTGGATGCTGGTCGGGTCGACGAAGGACTTGAAACCGGAAAGCCGGATTTGCGTGAGGCGCACGGAAGTCGCGATGCGGTTCGAAGGTGGGCTGCGCGGACCGCGCGCGGCGCGTAAAAAAGTGCGCGTCATGATAACATCCCTGCGCCCCTTTTCCGGCTGCGTTTGTTCCCGTTCCCCCGATGCCAGCGCGACCCAGCCAGCGGCTGCAGACGTTTCGCAATCCGGCGCCGGAACGCGACTACCGCATCCACATGGAACTGCCGGAATTCACCTGCCTTTGCCCGATGACCGGACAGCCGGATTTCGCCACGCTGCAGCTCGAATACGTGCCCGACCGGCTCTGCGTCGAACTCAAGTCCCTCAAGCTGTACGTCTGGTCGTATCGCGACCGGGGCGCGTTCCATGAGGCGGTGACCAACCGCATACTCGAGGATCTGGTGCGCGCCGTGCGGCCCCGCTATATGCGGCTGGCCGCGCGCTTCAACGTGCGCGGCGGCATCCACACCACGGTGGTGGCGGAGCACCGCAAGCGGGGCTGGCGGGAATGAACCCGCTGCTGGGGAAGCTCCAGCCCTACCCGTTCGAGAAGCTGCGCGCGCTGCAGGCAGGAATCACGCCCAACCCGGCGTTGGCGCCGGTCGACCTCTCGATCGGGGAGCCGAAGCACGCGACACCCGAGTTCATCCGCGCGGCGCTGGTGCGCGCACTCGACGGCTTGGCGGTCTACCCGGCCACGGCGGGCCTGCCGGCGCTGCGCGAGGCGATCGCCGCCTGGCTGGCGCGCCGCTATGCACTCGAAGCCATCGACCCCGGCAGCCAGATCCTGCCCGTCAACGGCTCGCGCGAAGCGCTGTTCGCGTTCGCGCAGGCGCTCGTCGACCCGGGTCGCGCCAACGCCCGCGTGGCGTGCCCGAATCCCTTCTATCAGATCTATGAAGGCGCGGCCCTGCTGGCCGGCGCAACCCCGGTGTTCCTCAATGCGAGCGCCGCCAACGGCCACCGCATGGATTTCGATTCGCTGCCGGAGCGCACCTGGCGCGACGTCCAGCTGCTGTACGCCTGTTCGCCCGCCAACCCCGGCGGCGCCGTGCTGCGGCTCGCGGACTGGCAGCGCCTGTTCGAACTCTCGGACCGGCATGGCTTCGTCATCGCCGCCGACGAGTGCTATTCCGAGCTCTACCCCGACGAGGCGCAGCCGCCGCTCGGCGCGCTCGAGGCCGCGCAGCGGCTGGGCCGCAGCGGCTTTGCGCGCCTGGTGGCGTTCGCCAGTCTGTCCAAGCGCTCCAACGTTCCCGGCATGCGCTCGGGCTTCGTCGCCGGAGACGCCGCACTGCTGAAGGACTTTCTCCTCTATCGCACCTACCACGGTTCGGCCATGAGCCTCGCGGTGCAGCAGGCCTCGATCGCCGCCTGGAGCGATGAGGCGCACGTGCGCTTCAACCGGCAGCTGTACGCGGAGAAGTACCGCGCGGTGCTGCCGCTGCTCGGCGCGCCGCTGCGGGCCTACCGGCCCGAGGGCGGCTTCTACCTGTGGCTGCACACGCCGCTCGACGACGGCGAGTTCGTGCGCCGTTTGTTGCGCGACTATAATGTGCGCGCACTGCCGGGGAGCTATCTCGCGCGTGACGCGCAGGGGGAGAATCCGGGCAGGAATTTCGTGCGCATCGCGCTGGTGGCGCCGCTCGCCGAGTGCGTCGAGGCGGCGCGGCGCATCGCACAACTGGCGGCGGAACTCTAACGTGGACAGGGCAAGGGCCATCATCGAGCAGGCGTGGGAGAACCGGGCGCAACTCGGCCCGGCGGCGGCGCCGCGCGAGGTGCGCGAGGCGGTGGACGCGGTGATCGCAGACCTCGATGCCGGGCGGCTGCGCGTGGCCGAGAAGACCGCCACGGGCTGGACCACGCACCAGTGGATCAAGATGGCGGTGCTGCTGTCGTTCCGGCTGGAGGACAACCGCCTGATGCCGGGGGGCGCCACGCGCTATTACGACAAGGTGCCGGGCAAGTTCGCAGCCTACGACGAGGCGGCGTTTGCCGCGGGCGGTTTTCGCGTCGTGCCGCCCGCGATGGCGAGGCGCGGCGCCTTCGTCGGGCGCAACGTCGTGCTGATGCCCTCGTTCGTCAACATCGGCGCCTACGTCGACGAGGGCACCATGGTCGATACCTGGGCGACGGTGGGTTCCTGCGCCCAGATCGGCCGCAACGTTCACCTCTCGGGCGGCGTCGGCATCGGCGGCGTGCTCGAACCGCTGCAGGCCGGTCCGGTGATCATCGAGGACAACTGCTTCATCGGTGCGCGCTCCGAGATCGTCGAGGGCGTGGTGGTGGAGGAAAACTGCGTCATCTCGATGGGCGTGTTCATCGGCCAGAGCACCCGCATCCTGGACCGCGCCAGCGGCGAGATTCTTTACGGGCGCGTGCCGGCCGGCTCGGTGGTGGTGGCGGGCTCGCTGCCCGCGCCGGACGGCCGCTACAGCCTGTACTGCGCCGTGATCGTCAAGCGCGTCGATGCCCGCACGCGCGCCAAGACCAGCCTCAACGAACTGTTGCGCGGCGACTAGACCCATTCCCCAGACTGCGGCGGAGATCCCCATGTCAGCGATGAAACGCCTGTTCCAGCTGATGGCCGAGAAGAATGCCTCGGACATCTTTCTGACGGTCGGCGCGCCGATCAACATCAAGATCAACGGTGTCGCGGTGCCGGTCAACCAGACGGTGCTCAACACCGAGGCCGTCAAGCAGCTGATCTACGAGGTGCTCAGCGAGAAGCAGATCCGCGAGTACGAGGACGAGATGGAGCTGAATACCGGCTACACCTTCGAGGGCGTGGGCAGCTTCCGCATCAGCGCCTTCCGCCAGAAAGGCGCGCCGGCGGTGGTGGTGCGCTACATCCCGAGCGTCATCCCGGCGATCGAGACGCTCAACCTGCCGGCGGCGCTCAAGGACATCATCATGCAGAAGCGCGGCCTGGTGCTGATGGTCGGGGCCACCGGCTCGGGCAAGTCGACCTCGCTCGCGTCGATGCTCGATTACCGCAACGGACAGAAATCGGGCCACATCCTGACGCTGGAGGATCCGATCGAGTTCGTGTTCAAGAACCGCAAGTCCATCGTCAATCAACGCGAAGTGGGCACCGATACGCGGGCGTTCCAGGTGGCGCTGCGCAACGCACTGCGGCAGGCGCCGGACTGCATCCTGATCGGCGAGATCCGCGACCGCGAGGCGATGTCCTCGGCGTTGCAGTACGCGCAGTCGGGCCACCTGTGCCTGGCGACGCTGCACGCCAACAACAGCTACCACGCGATGAACCGGATCATCAGCTTCTACCCGCTGGAGAACCGGCCGACGCTGCTGCTCGATCTCTCGGCCAGCCTGCAGGCGATCGTTTCGCAGCGCCTGGTGCGCACCCGGACGGGCGCGCGGCGGGCGGCGGTCGAGGTCATGCTCAATACGCGCCATATCGCCGAGCTGATCGAAAAGGGCGAGATCAACGAGATCAAGGAAGCGATGGAAAAGAGCATGGCGCCGGGCTCGCAGACCTTCGAGCAGGCGCTGTTCAATCTGTTCAGCGAAGGCGAGATCACCAAGGACGAGGCGATGGCGAACGCCGATTCGGCCACCAACATGCTGTGGCTGATCAACCAGGCCACCGCCGGCCAGATGACCGCCGGCGCCGCGCCGGCTGCGCCGGCCACGGCGCCGGCGAAGGACGAGCGCAGGGAAAATGTCCTCGCGGCCACCGGCAGCGACACCTCGTTCGACGAAATCAAGATCGACTGACGCGCCGGCGCTGAAGTTGCAGAGCGCGCTCGCACTCGCCCGCGACCTCATCGCCCGGCGTTCGGTCACGCCCGAGGATGGCGGCTGCCAGGCGCTGATCGCGCAGCGCCTGGAGGCTGCCGGCTTTCGCTGCGAGTCGCTGCGCTTCGGCGCGGTCACCAACCTCTGGGCGCGCCGCGGTACGGCGCGCCCGCTGCTGTGCTTTGCCGGCCACACCGACGTCGTGCCCCCGGGGCCGCTCGGCGCGTGGCAATCCGATCCGTTCGTGCCGCTGGAGCGCGATGGCCGGCTCTATGGCCGCGGCGCCGCCGACATGAAGTCCTCGATCGCCGCCTTCGTGCTGGCGGCGGAGGCGTTCGCGCAGGAGCGCCCCGCGCATTCGGGCGCGCTCGCCCTGCTCATCACCTCGGATGAGGAAGGGCCTGCGCTGGACGGCACCGTGCGCGTGGTCGAGCGCCTCAAGGCGCGCGGCGAAGCCATCGACTATTGCATCGTCGGCGAGCCCTCTTCCGTCAGCGCACTCGGCGACACCATCAAGAACGGCCGGCGCGGCTCGCTCTCGGGACGCCTGACCGTGCGCGGGGTACAGGGACACGTCGCGTATCCGCACCTGGCCAGGAATCCAATCCATGTTCTCGCGCCGGCGCTCACGGAGCTGGCGGCCACGGTCTGGGACGAGGGCAACGAGCATTTCCCGCCCACCACGTGGCAGGTTTCCAACATTCACGGCGGTACCGGGGTGGGCAATGTCATCCCCGGCACGCTCGAACTCGATTTCAATTTCCGCTTCTCCACCGCGAGCACCGAAGCCTCGCTGCGCGAGCGACTCGAAGCGGTGCTGCGCCGTCACGGCGTCGACTTCGGGATCGAGTGGCTCCTCGGCGCCAAGCCATTTCTCACCCGGCGCGGCGAGCTGGTCGATGCGGTCGCGGACGCCATCCGCACGCACACCGGCCGCACGCCGGAGCTCTCGACCACCGGCGGCACTTCGGACGGGCGCTTCATCGCCGAAATCTGCCCGCAGATCGTCGAACTCGGCCCGGTCAACGCCAGCATCCACCAGGTGGACGAGCACATCGCGCTCGCGGAGCTCGAGCTGCTGCCGAAGATCTATCTCGACACGTTGCGCGCGCTGCTGCCTTGAAGGTGGGCGAGATCCTGCGCGACACGGCGCGCGCATTCCGGACCGCAGGGCTGCATTTCGGTCACGGCACGGCGAATGCGCGCGACGAAGCCGCGTGGCTGATCGGCCACGTGCTGGATATTCACCCAGGCGATGTCGGCGCGAACCTGGGGCAGGTCGTCACGCGGCGCGACGAGCGGCGCATCCGCGCGCTCGCCGTGCGGCGCGCGCGCGAGCGGATTCCCCTCGCCTACCTGCTGCAGGAGGCCTGGCTCGACGGTCGGCGCTTCTACGTCGACCGCCGCGTCATCGTGCCGCGCTCCTACCTCTCTGAACTGCTGCGCGACCGCCTGCGCCCCTGGCTGCGGCGGCCGGTGCGGCGCGCGCTCGATCTGTGCACCGGCTCGGGCTGTCTCGCCGTGCTGCTCGCGCGCGCGTTCCCCCGCGCGCGCATCGACGCGACGGATATTTCTGCGGCCGCGCTGCAGGTGGCGCGGATCAACCTGCGGCGCCACCGGCTGGGCGCGCGCGTGCGCGCGCGGCGCTCCGATCTCTTCGACGCGCTTGGCGCCGCGCGCTACGATCTCATCGTCACCAATCCGCCCTACGTGGATACCGGCACGCTGCGCTCGCTGCCGCCGGAGTACGACTACGAGCCACGGCCTGCACTGGCCGCGGGTGACGATGGTCTCGATGTGGTGCGCAGAATTCTGGCCGCTGCGCGCCGTCATCTGAACCCGAACGGACTGCTGATCTGCGAAGTCGGCGACGCGCGGCGCGCGCTCGAGCGCGCCTATCCCAAAATCCCGTTCGTATGGCCGGAGACAAGCGATTCGTCGGGCTGCGTGTTCGTGCTGCAGCGCGAGGAACTGCCGCTCTGAGCAGAGAGGAGAACCGACATGAGTGAGACCTTGCCGCAGGCGGTCCTGACAGCCGCGGACGTTTCGGCGGTGACGCAGCTCGTCCTGCGTGAGCGCAGCGGGCGCGACCTGGGCCTGTGGGAGCAGATGCGCGACTGCTTTCACGACGACTCGCGCGTGCGCCTGAGCTGGATCGATGCCAGCGGGCCCGAGTTCGTCCGCCGCTCGCAGGAGATGGCTGCGCGCAACGTACAGGCCAGCCACCGTCTGGGACCGGTCATGGTGACCATGGCAGGGTCGCGGGCAATCGCCCAACTGTCTGCGATCATCGACATCCCGCTCGCCCTGCAAGGGGTCGAGGTGCTGCTTTCGAGCCACGCGCGGTTCCTGTTCCGCGCCGAGCGCCGGCGGGAGGTCTGGCGCGTCGCTGCATTCGACGCTGTCTATCAACGCGACGAACTGCATTGTCCGGTGCCAGGTGAAACGATCAATATCGATCGGTCACTGCTTTCGCGCTATCGGAAGCCCTATCGCCTGCTCGCCTATTGTCTCGAACTCAATGGCTTTCCCGTGCGCGACGACCTGGCGGGGGGCGACCGGCCGGATCTGGTGGCGAGGATAAGCAGCGAGATCTACGGCTGGGCCGGTCTGCAGTCGCCGCAGTAACGCCTGCGGGTTGACGTCAGTGCGCGAAGATGGGGTGACCGATGGGACTCGAACCCACAACAACCGGAATCACAATCCGG
>SCUF01000379.1 GCA_004298325.1 Betaproteobacteria bacterium
GCGACGCGCGCGATGCCGAAAAGGAATACGTGCTCGAAGGCAGCGTGTTCGTCGGCGGCGCGGTGGTGCAATGGCTGCGCGACGAACTGCGTTTTTTCCGCTCCGCCCACGAGATCGAGGCGCTCGCCGCCAGCGTGCCGGACAACGCCGGTGTCTACCTGGTGCCGGCGTTCACCGGACTGGGCGCGCCGCACTGGGACCCCTTCGCGCGCGGCACGCTGATCGGCCTGACGCGCGGCTCGGGCCGCGCGCACATTGCGCGCGCCGCGCTCGAATCGATCGCCTACCAGAGCGCCGACGTGCTCGAGGCGATGCAAAAGGACGCGGGCGAGAAGCTCGCCGAGCTGCGCGTCGACGGCGGCGCCGCCAGCAACGACCTGCTGATGCAGTTTCAGGCCGACATCCTCGGGGTTCCCGTGGTGCGGCCGCGCGTGCTCGAAACCACCGCGCTCGGCGCCGCCTACCTCGCCGGGCTTGCCACCAGCCTGTGGTCGTCGCGCGACGCGATCGCCGCGCACTGGGAAGCCGAAAAGCGCTTCGAGCCGCAGATGGATCCGACCGCCGCGGCCGAGCTGCTGGCGCGCTGGCACGGGGCGGTGCACCGCTCGCTGCGCTGGGCCGAACTCACCTGAGGCCGGGCGCGGCGGCGCCGGCCCACACGCGCCGCGCGAATTCCGGATAGTTCGCCGCGATTTCGCGCGCCACGACGCCGCGCAGGAGCACGAGATCGTGTTCCGAGGGCGCCGCCGTCTCGGGCACGCTTGCGGACGCGTCGTAGTCGAATCCGGTGTCTTCCCGGATCTGCGCCGCGCCGAATCCCGGGTGGACGCTCTCCAGACGGAAGCGCCGTGACCCGGGTTGCCAGGCGAACAGCGCCTTTCCCGTCACCAGCGCCTGCGGCCCGCCGCGGCGCCAGAGCTCCGGCGGGCTCGACCCGGGCGCGGAAATGAATTCCACCCTGGGCACCAGCACGCGGCGGCTGTGCTCCTCGCGAAACAGGATCGTGCGCCGTGCCGCGAAGTACATGAACGCGGAACCGAACGAGCCGGGAAAACGGTGCTCACCCGCGTGCACCAGGTTGAGGTTGGCCGCGCCGTCGATCTGCGCGCCACCGAGGAAGAACACGTCGATCCGGCCCTGGCCGGCGAGATCGAACAGCTCGCGCGAGCCTTCGGTGAATGGATTGCCCGCGCGCTGGTGCAGCAGAGACACGCGCAGCGGGGCGCCGCGCGCGCGCAGCAGCGCGCAGGCCGTCGCCGGAATCGGCGAGGCCGCGCCGACGGCGACGTGCGCCGCGTCGCCGATCAGGCGGGCGATGCAGCAGGCGAGGAGCTCTTCGCGCGCGGCGCCGGCCATACGTATTCCTCGAGATAGCGCGCGAAGCCCTCGCGGCTGCGCGCGGCGAGCGCGTACTGCAGCAGATGCGCATCGTCGATCGGGTAGAGGTCGGCGACGCCGAGCGGCCAGGCGCCGCGCACCGCCCGGGCAATGCCGGTCACGTAGACCGACGACAGCACCCCCGGTGCGAGCAGCTCGTCTGCCAGCATGTCGCCATCGCGCAGCGCTTCGCAGGTGACGTAGGTGCGCTGCGCCGCATGCGCGATGGTCGCGAGTTCCCTGCGCCGGCCGATCCAGACGTTGCCGGTGCGGTCCGCCCAGCGGGCATGGAACAGGGCAACGTCGGGCTGAATCGCGGAAGCGAGGAGGATCGGATCGGGCGCCTCGCTCAACGGATTCTGGATCGTCCTCCAGTCGGCGCGCTGCGCCACCAGGTCGGAGCCGATCACGCCGCGCAGCGGCATGAACGGCACGCCCTTCTCGCTCGCCTGCAGGCCGCCATGCACCATCGGACAGGTGGAATTGGTCACGCGCAGCGCACCCGACTGCGCCGCCTCGGTGAAGCGCGGCGCAAGACCCGCCTCGCCGAGCGACAACGCGCTCGTTTCCACCTCGGCGACGCAGCCGGCGCCGATGAGCAGTTCGGCGCAGAAACCGAGCACCGGCACGCCGAGCAGGCGCAGCTCGCGTGCGCGCCGCCGTACCAGCGCGCGCACCACTTCCATCGCGACGAGCGAATAATCCGGCGGCAGCGCGAGAAACGCGCCGTCCGGGATCTGCGCCGCGATGGCTTCGGCGTCGGCGAGGAATTGGGTGGCGTTGGCGGGGAGGTCCTGCATCCTATCCGCGCCGGCTTGATTTGGCAGTTCCATCTCTGGGCTTTTCCGGACCCCGGAAAAGCCCAGATCGGGGAAAAACGAACTTGCGACTGCGCGTCATTGCGCGAACGAACAAACCTACCCCGTCCCGCCCACGGTCAGCCCCTCGATCTTGAGCGTCGGCTGCCCCACGCCGACCGGCACGGTCTGGCCGTCCTTGCCGCAGTTGCCGATGCCGGTGTCGAGCTGCAGGTCGTTGCCGATCATCGAGACGCGCGTCAGCGCGTCCGGGCCGTTGCCGATCAGCGTCGCCCCCTTGATCGGGTGCTTGAGCCGGCCGTCCTCGATCAGCCAGGCCTCGGAGGCCGAGAACACGAACTTGCCGTTGGTGATGTCGACCTGCCCGCCGCCAAAGCTCACGGCATAGATGCCGCGGCGCACGCTGGCGAGAATCTCCTGCGGGTCGTGCGCGCCCGCGAGCATGTAGGTGTTGGTCATGCGCGGCAGCGTGACATGCGCGTAGGACTCGCGCCGGCCGTTGCCGGTCAGGGGCATCTTCATCAATCGCGCATTGAGGCTGTCCTGCAGATAACCGCGCAGGATGCCATCCTCGATCAGCACCGTGCGCTGCGCCGGGTTGCCTTCGTCGTCCACGGTCAGCGAGCCGCGCCGGCCCGGCAGCGTGCCGTCGTCCACCACCGTCACGCCGGGGGCGGCGACGCGCTCGCCGATGCGGCCGCAAAACGCCGAACTGCCCTTGCGGTTGAAGTCGCCCTCGAGGCCGTGGCCGACCGCCTCGTGCAGCAGCACGCCCGGCCAGCCGGGGCCGAGCACCACGGTC
>SCUF01000380.1 GCA_004298325.1 Betaproteobacteria bacterium
GCCGCCCCAGACCTGGGCGGCGCGCAGGTAGCCGCTCGCGCCGTCGGCGTGGCGCACGCGCAGCCAGCCGCCGGGCGTGATCTCGAGCAGCTCCAGCGCCACGCCCGAGGCGGCGACGAACGCGGCCGGTGCGCCCTCCTCCGGGCGCACGCGCACCTCGGCCGAAGGCGCGGTGACCATCACCATGCGCCGGTCGACGAGGAGCTTCTTCTCGATCCAGGCGAGCGCGCCGGTATGGTCGCGCACCTTGACCCAGGCATCCAGGTGCACGATGAGCTCGAGCGGGTAATGCTTCGAAACCACCACCAGCGGTTTCGCCGCGCGCGAGGGCGCGTCATAGAGCACCGCAGCGTTGTCCTGCACCGTGCGGAATTCCGCGCCCAGCGCCAGCGCGCTGGCGAGCAGCCCGGCGGCGAGCGCTGCGGCGCGCATTCAGTTCGCTGCCTGGGGCTGCGCCGCGCCCGCGGCCGCCTGCAGGCGCTGCGCGTGGATCGCCTCGAACGACACCGGCGCCAGCAGCACCGGCGGGAAGCCGCCGCGCGTCACCACGTCCGAGATCGTTTCGCGCACGTACGGGTAGAGGATGTTGGGGCAGGCGATGGCGAGCAGCGAATCGAGGTCCGCTGCCGGCACGTTGCGCACGGTGAAAATCCCCGCCTGCGCGGCCTCCGCGAGAAACAGCGTCTTCTCGCCCGCGCGCGCGGTCACGGTCACCGTCACCACGACCTGGAACAGGCCCTCGGAGACCTGGCCGGCGTCGCTGTGGACCTGCACTTCCAGCTGCGGCTGCTCGGACTGCAGGAAGATCTGCGGCGCGTTCGGCAGCTCGAGCGAGAGATCCTTGACGTAGATCTTCTCGATCTGGAAGGTCGGTTGCGGCTGTTCAGGTGTGGTCACGGCAATCCTTGGTCGGGTCCATCGGCTCAGGCGAGCGACGCCTGCGGGTGCGCGGCGAGCAGCGCGTCGAGCTCGCCGCTCGCTTCGAGTTCGTGCAGCTCGTCGCAGCCGCCGACGTGCTGCGCGCCGATCCAGATCTGCGGCACCGTGCGCCGGCCGCTCCTTTGTATCATCTCGGCGCGCCGCGCGGGGTCGAGGTCGACGCGCACCCGCTCGAGATCCTGCACGCCCTTGCGCTCCAGCAGCCGCTCGGCCGCGCGGCAGTAGGGGCAGGTCGCGGTGCAGTACATCAGCACGCGGGCCATGTCCGCCCGGGCCTGCCTACTTCGACACCGGCAGGCCGGCCTGCTGCCAGGCCGCGAGGCCGCCGGCAAGGTTGAAGACCTTGTCGAAGCCGTTGCGGCGCAGCAGCCCGATCGCGTTGCTCGAGCGGTTGCCGCTTTCGCACAGCACGATCACCGGCCGGGCCTTGAACTTGGCGAATTCGGGCAGCCGGCGTTCGAGCTCGGCGAGCGGCGCGTTCTTCGCGCCCAGAATGTGGCCCTTGGCGTAATCCGCCGGCAGGCGCACGTCGAGCACCAGCGCGTCCTCGCGATTGATCATGTGCGTGGCCTGCAGCGTGCTGACCCAGGGCCCGCCGGTGCCGCGCCGCACCAGCGGCCAGATCAGCATCGCCCCGGAGACGAAGGCGACCGCGATCAGCAGCAGGTTGTTCTGGACGAAGTCCATCTACCGGCGCCGCTCGCCGCAGAACACTTCGCGCAGCATGCTGATCAGCTGCAGCGTGCGCTCGTCGCCGACGCGGTAGTAGACGCGGTTGGCGGCCTTGCGCGCGAGCAGCACCCGCTTGTCGCGCAGGATGCCGAGGTGCTGCGAGACGTTCGACTGCGAGGTGCCCACCGCCTCGACGATGTCCTGCACGCTCATTTCGGCCGTGCCGATGACGCACAGGATGCGCAGGCGCAGCGGATGCGCCATCGCCTTCAGCGCGCGCGCCGCCTGCTCGACATGCTCCTGCTTCTCGATCAGATCGAGCATCTCCCTCTTCATGGCGACATTATAATTGACTGCATGCACAAGCTTGTGCTGCTGCGCCACGGCGAGTCGGACTGGAACCGCGAAAACCGCTTCACCGGCTGGACCGACGTCGACCTTTCGGCACGCGGCGTCGAGGAAGCGCGCGCCGCCGGCCGCCTGCTCAGGGCCGAGGGTCTGCAGTTCGACCTCGCGTTCACCTCGGTGCTCCGGCGCGCCATCCGCACGCTCTGGCTGGTGCTCGAGGAAATGGGCCTGCAATGGATCCCCGAGCACAAGAGCTGGCGCCTGAACGAGCGCCACTACGGCGCGCTGCAGGGTCTCGACAAGGCGCAGACCGCGGCCCGGTTCGGCGATCGGCAGGTGCTCGCCTGGCGCCGCAGCTACGACGTGCCGCCGCCGGCGCTCGAGCGCTCGGATCCCCGCAACGCCGCGGGCGACCCGCGTTACGCCGGCCTCGCCGCCACCGAGCTGCCGCTCACCGAATGCCTCAAGGATACGGTGGCGCGCGTACTGCCCTACTGGACTGGCACGATCGCGCCTGCGGTGCGCTCGGGCCGGCGGGTGCTCGTGGCGGCGCACGGCAATTCGCTGCGCGCCCTGGTGAAGCATCTCGACGCCATCACGGACGCCGACATCGTCGGCCTCAATATCCCCACCGGCGTGCCGCTCGTCTACGAGCTCGACGGCGCGCTGCAGCCGCTGCGCCACTACTACCTGGGCGACGCCGACGAGGTGGCACAGCGCATCGCCGCAGTTTCGGCGCAAGGCAGGGCCAAAGCCTGATCCGCGTCCTCGTCTTCGCCGCCGTTCTGGCCGCCGCGCCGGCCGGCGCGGCGGCGACGCGCGAAGAGGACCTGAAGGCGCTGCGCGCGCGCATCGACGCCCTCAGGTCCGAGCTCGACAGCCGCGAAAGCGACCGGCGCGAGGCGCGCGATGCGCTGCGCGCCTCGGAGTCGGCCATTTCGGAGGCCACGCGGGCGCTGGCGAAACTCGAAACCGAGCGGCGGCAGGCGCGCGAAGCGCTGGCGCAAGCCGGCGAGCAGCGCCAGCGCCTCGAGCGCTCGCTCGCCGAGCGCCAGACGGCGCTTGCCCGCCTGCTGGCGTCGCGCGCCACCGCTGGCGCCCCCGATGTCGTTCGGCTCACGCTCTCGGGCAAGGATCCCAGCGAACTCGCGCGCCAGCTCTACTACCTTGCGGTCCTGTCGCGCGCGGCGGCACGCCTGATCGAGGCGCATCGCGCGGGTCTCGCGGAGCTCGAGCGCCTGCGCGACGAATCGCAGAACCGCGCGCGCGAGCTGGGTGCGATCGAGGCGCTGCAGCGCGCCGACCGCGAACGGGTGGTGGCCGAGCGGCGCGAGCGCCGCCGCGTGCTGGCGCGCATTGCGGGGGAACTGCGCTCCGGGCGGCGCGAAATGAAGCGCATGCTGGCAGACGAACAGCGGCTCGCGCGGCTGGTGCAGGAGATCGGTCGCGTGCTCGCCAGCCGGCCGGGCGCCGGTTACCGGCGCAGCGAGCAGCTGCCGGAGGCCGGGACCGACGGCCGCCCGTTCGCCAGCCTGCGGGGCAGCCTCGGGCTGCCGGTGCGCGGGGAACTTGCCAGCCGTTTCCGTGCCCAACAGGGTACTGCACCAGGCTCCAAGGGTGTGTTCATCCGCGCCCCCGAGGGCGAACCGGTGCGGGCCGTGGCCGCCGGGCGCGTGGTTTACGCCGAGTGGATGCGCGGCTTCGGCAATCTGCTCATCGTCGATCACGGCGATGCGTATCTGTCGGTCTACGGCAACAACGAAGCGCTGCTGAAGCAGACGGGCGACGCCGTGAAAGCCGGTGAGAGCGTCGCCACCGTAGGCGCGAGCGGTGGCCGCAATGAATCGGGCGTATACTTTGAATTACGTCATCTGGGCCAGCCGTTCGACCCCTTGCGCTGGGTCAGGCCGAAATGAGCGGGACCCCGCGAGCGTCGCTCGCCGCATGAGGGAATGATCCATGAGTAGCAGGGTTGGAAAGCTGGGCCTGGTTCTCGCCGGCGTCGTCGCCGGCATCCTGGTGAGCCTGAATTTCCAGGCGATCGCCGATCGCGCCGCGCGCTCGCCGCTGCCGATTTCGGAGCTGCGCGCCTTCACCGAGGTGTTCGGCGCCATCAAGGCCAATTACGTCGAGCCGGTGGAGGACAAGCGCCTCATCACCGAGGCGATCAACGGCATGCTCTCGGGGCTCGATCCGCACTCGGCGTATCTCGATGCCGACGCCTTCAGGGACCTGCAGGTCAGCACCCACGGCCAGTTCGGCGGCCTGGGCATCGAGGTCGGCATGGAAGACGGCTTCGTCAAGGTGGTGTCGCCGATCGAGGACACGCCGGCGTTCAAGGCCGGCATCAAGCCGGGCGACCTGATCATCAAGCTCGACGACACGCCGGTGAAGGGCATGACGCTGCAGGACGCGGTCAAGCGCATGCGCGGCAAGCCCAACACCCAGATCGTGCTCACGATCTCGCGCAAGGGCGAGACGCAGCCGATCGTGGTCAGCCTGACGCGCGCCGTGATCAAGGTGCAGAGCGTGAAGTCGAAGTTCATCGAGCCGGGTTTCGCCTGGGTGCGCGTGTCGCAGTTCCAGGAAGGTACTGCCGAGGGCATGGTCAGGCACCTGGAAGGGCTGTTCAAGCAGGGTCCCGTCAAAGGGCTGGTGCTCGACCTGAGGAACGACCCGGGCGGGCTGCTCTACGGGGCGGTGGCCATTTCGGCCGCTTTCCTGCCCGCGAAAACGCTGGTCGTGTCCACCGACGGACGCAACGAGGATGCGCGCCGCAAGTACGTCGCGAGCGCCGACGACTACATGCGCGGCGGGCGCGATGACGTGCTGAGGGGCCTGCCGGCGGCAGTCAAGACGGTGCCGATGGTGGTGCTGGTCAATGGCGGCTCGGCTTCGGCTTCGGAAATCGTTGCCGGCGCGCTGCAAGACCACAAGCGTGCCGTGGTGATCGGCACGCAGACTTTCGGCAAGGGTTCCGTGCAGACGATCATGCCGCTCGGCAACAACACCGCCATCAAGCTGACCACGGCGCGCTACTACACGCCCGGCGGCCGCTCGATCCAGGCGAAGGGCATCACGCCGGACATCATCGTCGAGGAGCCGGGCACGACACCGCTGTTGCGCGTGCGCGAAGCCGACCTGCAGCGCCACCTGTCGAACGGCGAGCTGAAGGACGCCGAAAAATCCGTGGCGCCGCGCACGCAGCCGCAGCTGCCGGGCGTCACGCCGGAGCAGCCGGCGCGCCCGCCGCTGGAACTGGGCTCGAAGGACGATTTCCAGTTGTACCAGGCGCTCGCGCATCTCAAGGGACAGCCGGTGCTCTCCAAGCCTGCGGCGACGGTCGCCCAGAACAAGAAGGGCGGCTGAAGCTTCCTTAGTCGAGCCGGCCGTCGCGCCGCAAGCGCGCGACGATGGTCTGCGCCGCGTCCTGCGGCGTGCAATCCTGGGTGTCGATGGTGAGGTCCGCGTCCTGCGGCGGCTCGTACGGATCGCTCACGCCGGTAAAGGCGGGGAGCAGCCCGGCGCGCGCCTTCGCATAGTGACCTTTCGGATCGCGCCGCTCGCAGACATCGATCGGCGTAGCGACGTGGACGAGCAGAAAATCCCCTGCAGCCGAACCGCGGCGCCGGACTTCGGCGCGCGCCGCCGCATAGGGCGCGATCTGGGCGCAGATCGCGATGCCGCCGTGGCGTGCGATCTCGGCAGCGACGTAGCCGATGCGCAGCACGTTCAGGTCGCGGTGCGCGCGCGAATAGCCCAGTTCGCTCGAAAGGAGCGCCCGGACTTCGTCGCCGTCGAGCAGCGTCACGGTGCGACCGAGTTCCGTCAGGCGCCGGTGCAACGCGCGGGCGAGCGTGGACTTGCCGGCGCCGGGCAATCCGGTGAGAAACACGATCAGGCCGCGCGCTGTGGGCATGAGGCCGCGAATTGTAGCCTTCGATGACGCCAAAGCGCGCTTCGATTACGATGCGCCAGCGCCCATGAACGACGAGCAGCTCCTGCGCTACAGCCGCCACATCCTGCTGCCGGAAAT